>JAAAOU010000154.1 GCA_009908745.1 Bacteroidota bacterium | reverse complement strand
CACTCCCGATCCCAACCAAACCACCCAAACCGAAACGTCAAATTCCCCAGCAAGCCATTAAAGTCATCGGAGGCATAGCCACGGTTTTCACTCACGCCATCCACATAGCGGTAGCCCACGGTGCCGGCAATGCGGAACCACTGCGTGACATTCAGCTCCAGCCCCAACTCAGGGGTAGCTACAAAGACATTATCGTTGCCCTTCGGAAAGTCCGAGTTGTCCGTCACGTCTATGCCAATTGCTCCCCAGCCCAAGCGGGCACTCGTATACAAATGGATGACGCGGTGCGGTGCCAGGGTATAGCCCAGCCAAAAACCGCCGTGGCCCAGCTCAATTTCTTCAATTTGATCTTCTTCGATCAACTCCTCGAAGTCGATACTGCCAATGCCGTAGCCCCCGAGGAAAAAATTGTCGATCACCAAGCCGCCACCGCCACCTACGGCTGTTGTCATGTCGTTGCCCAGCCCGGTTTCCACGATTGGCGCACCGAAAGCGCCCACGACGCGGGCATTGCGGAATAAAGTCTCGTGCTGTGCGTAAGCCGTCATGTAGAGGAATACCGCCAACACCATTGTGCTGTACTTTTTCATAATGGTAAAGGTTAATTTGTTTTTCAAAACATTCACGCGCCATAACCACCCGTTCGCGACAAGCGCAAGTGGATGGTAAAAGCGTATCTTCTAATTATTGAAGTGTTTTTTCCTTTATGGGGTTTGGTCTTTAAGAGGTACTAGCACAGCATTTCTAAAACCGTACCCCTCCTTGCAATCCAATCCAGCCCTTGACGTTCCTGCTGCCGTTGTCGTCCTCAAATAAAGTGTACGAAGGGTCGATCACCTGGGAGCCTACTACCCCCGTTTCTGCATCCTGCACTTTTGACCACATAAGGTGGAACACCGGCCCTAAGAAAACACTTGTCCGCCGGTCAGCACCGTGGTAGTCGAAAGTGAAGCGCAGTTGGTTTAGGAGGTTGAGCCTTTCGGTCCAGCGGCCCATTTCATTCACCTGCAAGCTCACCGCCTCCACATTGAGCAGCATATACCTACTCAGTGGCAGGGTAGTGCCGATACCGTAGCCGAGCCCCCAGCTTATCTGGGTGTCCGAAGCTTCGTTATTCGCTGTAGACAAATGGTCGTCCCAGCGTATGCCGGCCTGGAATATATTGTAGAATGAATAAGCGCCTAATTTCAGGCTCGCGTTGGCGTACAACGCATCATTCGCGGACAGCTCGAAGCGATTGTAGCCGTTTTTGACGAGGTTCAAAAGCCCTATCGGCACCCCGCTTACTGTATCCGCAATGTTGACGAGCCCCACTTGGAAGCCGTATACGTCGTCGGCGATATTGAGCAAGGGGCTGATCTGGCCGCCTTCCACATCGCCCGCTTGGTTGAACAAGCCGGCAATTTGGGAGCGGGTTTTGTCCCCGCTGTGGTTGAAAAGCAAGCCGATTTGCATGCCTTCTGCTTTACCCCGCGAAATATTGAACAGGCCAGACGCTTGCAGCCCCGCAAAATCCCCTTGGCTGATGTTGAACAAGCCCGCCGCTTGTATCGCCTGCCCCCCGGAGCCCGAAAGGTTGAATAGCCCTGCCGCTTGCAAGCCTTGCAACCGCCCGCCATTGGTGTTGAACAGGCCAGCCACCTGTGTGCCGCGGACATCCCCATTGACGGAGCTGCCCAAGCCTGCTACCTGCAATCCGTTCATGTCTTGCTTCACTTGATTGTGCAGTATGCCGACTTCCAATCCGTCTACGCCCCCGTTGCTGCCCCATAGCAAGTTGACGGACACATTATTGGTGATCTCGTCGCTACGCTCCAAATTGGTGCCTACGTAGGGTAGGATTGATATTTGTGCCAGGCGCTTGTCAGCCGTAGGCGGCAAATCCGCTGTGGCGGGCATCGCCGGAAGTCGAGACAGGTCTAACGAAAAAGATGGGTAACTGTCACCGCCGGGCCGCTGTATCACAGTAGCTGGCCGTTGGTGCAGTGGTTGGACGACCTGCGTCATGCGTAGCCGGCGTTCTACATGCTCCTTAGAGGGCGGGTAGATGGGGCTCTTTTGCTCCACTTTGCCCTTACGGGGTTCGAGCTGGCTAAGCTGCTCGTGCTGCCGGGGGGCTGGTTTCAGCATGACCTGCGTGCCAATGACCTTATACTGTAGGGACAGCTGCTGGCAAATATCGTCTATAGCAGAGGCAAGCGGGGCATCATGCACTTCTACACTGATCTTTTCGCTCAGTGGGATCAAGTCAGGGCTGTAGGTGAAACGCAAATGGTACCGTTGCTCCAACTGGGAAAGCACTGATCCCAGGGGGATGCCGGCATAGCTTAAGTCTACTTTCTGCTGTAAAGCCTGGGCCTGCAGCTGTAAGCTAGCCAACGCCATGCAAGCCAGCAGCAAAATGTTTGTAATATGAGGCTTTTTTAGTTGCATTTGGCGGCTCCGTTTAGGGTGTATCGGCCATTTCGCTTTTCTACCTGCAAGTCCATCGTGTAAGCAATAATGTCCAGCAGGGCCTCGAGCTCAGGCTGCTTAAAAGTGCCTTTGAAACGGCATTCCTGTAATTGACGGTTGTCAATCTCGATAGTTACACCGAAGTAGCGTTCCATATCCTCAGCTACCTGCTGCAGGCGGGTGCCGTCGAATCGTAATTCTTGGGTCTTCCAAGCCAAGGCGTTGGTAAGCTCGGCTTTAGCCAATTGGTCTTCGGGTTTGCGGTAAACACCAGATTGACCTGCGGCTAATACGACGGCTTCCGATGCGTTGGCAGACTTAGCCACTTGTACTTTGCCTTCTTCCACACTCACGGCAATCTCGGCTTCCTCGGGGTAAGCCCGCACATTGAAAGCCGTGCCCAGCACTTTCGTCTTGGCCTCCTGCGTGTGAATGAGAAACGGACGGGATTCGTCCCGGGCCACATCAAAAAAGGCTTCACCTTCTAAGGTGACGGACCGCTCTGTAAAAACGGTGTCGTAGCGTAGCGTACTGTGTTGGTTAAGGACCACCACGCTGCCATCGGGTAACGGAATGCGCCGCTGTTCGCCCTCCGCCGTCTGCAAAGTGGCCAAGTACGAGGCTACGGGCGCTTCCGCTGTGTCGAACAACGCAGTAAAGGCACCGTAGCCCGCTATAAGTAATACAAGGACCGCCGCGGCGTACCGCAGCCAGCGGTTCAAACCAATGACCTTAGCGCCGCCCGGCCCCAGCCGCCGCTCCAGGCTAGACCAAGCTTGCTCCGTGTCCGCTTCGAAGGCCGGCAGCTCATACGCTTCGGAGGCTTTCCACAGTCGGGTGATTTCGTCGTAAAAAGCTCGGTTTGCCGGGTCTGCTTCTACCCACGCCTGCAGCTCGCGTGCTTCCGCAGGGGGCAGTTCGCCCGCGAGTTGCCGCCCTATTAATTTCAGGTAGTAGCTTTGGTCCATTTCAATTTGCTGTTTTCGACCCTATGATGTATAGCCTAAGGGCTGCCCCCTACGGCGGGGTCAAACTTTTTTAATTTTTTCTGTAGGGATAGGTGCTGCTCCTTGGTTATTGGTATCGCCAAGAAGGTATTCCGTGACTGTATAGTAAACTGTATGTCCTGTACTATAGTCTGACAACATGAGATTTGTGAAAATATGACGCCGCTATTTTTTCGGCTATCGAGTCAAAAAACATAGGCATAGCCTAAGCTACGGCGAGGCTTTTTGGCGAAGAGAGGCGGGAAAAGAGCAAGTCAGAATTCACAAATCTTGCGTTGTTAGACTATAGGTGGCCAGGGCAACATTCCCAATAGCGTAAACGGCAACAGCCACCAGAGCAACAGTTGCAAGTAATGCTGCAACCGTTTACGCAGTACGCGCAGGGCTTTGCCCATCTGATTCTCCACGGTCTTGATCGATATACCCATCTGTTCAGCAATCTCTTGGTAGGTCAATTCTTCAAAACGGCTGAGCTGAAAAACAGTACGGCATTTAGGAGGTAGGGAATGTATGGCGGCGGTGATGTGCTGCTCGAGCTCGCCCTGAAGATATTGCGCCTCGGCGCTGTCATTGGCAGCGGGTCCCTGCTCTGCTTCCAGCTCGTTGTCCGACCACCGCTTGGTTTTGCGCAGGTAGCCCAAGCCCTCGTTCACGGCCATGCGCCGCAGGTAGGCGGGCAGGGAGGTACTCACCTCTATCTTGTGGCGTTTCTCCCAAAACCGCAGGAATACTTCCTGTGCCAAATCTTCTGTGGTGCTCCGGTCCTGCAAAAGCCGATAGATCGCTTGGCACACCATAGGGTAGTGGGCTTTGAAAAGGTCCCGCAGCGCAGTGCGGTCGTCCGCTTTCAAGCGGTCTAGTAGGGCTTGTTCTTCAGCAGGTGCCATCGATAAGGGGGATCACTTTATGGCTGCAAGCTTACGCATAATATGGTCTACCACCACCATCCTTCGACGGAAAGGCTCAATTTTTAGAGCTACAAAAGTGGAACTCGGGGGCAAAAAAGCCGACAAGTGTGTCAGGAAGTGGGAAGTTGGGTGGGAAAATGGCAGCCTATTCGCCCTTGTGTGAATAGCAATGTGCAGCAAGTTGCATCAAAATAAGGAAAAAATTGACAATTATTTGATTATAGGCACCCTTTGAAAGGCATTTCTCTACAAAAAACGGAACTTTTTAAGCAGAAAAAGTGGTAAAAAGTGGTAATAAGTGTCAAAAAGTAATACTTTTGAATAAATGAAACCCTGCGAAGGTGAATGCCAAACAACTACTAGGCGAGTACGAGTGCAAAATAGACGCCAAAGGGCGCATGCGCATGCCGAGCGGCCTGATCGCTCAGCTAGGGGATGCTGATGCACTTTCGTTCGTCATCAACCGGGGGTTTGAGCAATGCCTCATGATCTACCCGGAAGCGGTTTGGGACCGGATCACCAACGAGATCAACCAACTGAATCTCTACAACAAAAAGAACCGGGCCTTCGTACGCTACTTTTACCGCGGGGCGCAAAAAGTCACGATGGACAGTGCCGACCGCATCCTCGTTTCCAAGCGCCTGCTGGAGTATGCAGGCATCGAACGGGAGGTTGTACTGTCGGCCTACCACGACAGAATTGAAATATGGGCGGCTGATCAGTACGAAGCGCTGCTGGATGAAGAACCGGAGGATTTCTCCGACTTGGCAGAGGACGTACTGGGCAAGGCCAACGGAAAAGACGAAGCGTGATGGCTTATCACGAACCGGTCATGGCGGCAGCTTGCGTCGAGGGCTTGGTCACACAGGCTGATGGCATCTACGTGGATGCGACTTTCGGCGGGGGCGGGCATTCTCGGCTGGTGTTGGAAGCACTGGGCGAAAACGGCCGGCTCTTCGGCTTTGACCAAGACGAGGACGCTATTGCTAATGTGCCGGAAGACGAGCGGTTTACGTTTGTACACCACAACTTCCGTTTGCTCAAGCGCTTTTTGAAGCTGCACGGCGTGCGGCAGGTGGATGGCATTCTGGCCGACTTAGGCGTTTCTTCCCATCAACTAGATGTGGCGGAACGCGGGTTCTCTTTCCGCTTTGACGCCGCACTCGACATGCGCATGAACCAACAGCAAAAGGCCACCGCGGCCCAGTTGGTCAACCGGCTCGATGCAGCCGAATTGCAAGATGTATTCGGCCGTTACGGCGAGGTGCGGAACGCCAAAACCCTCGCCCACCGGCTAGTGACAGAGCGGCAAGCCCGCAAAATTGAAACGATTGGCGAGTTCTTGGCCGTTATAGAGCCCCTTGTAAGAGGCAACCGCGCCCGGTATCTGGCACAGGTTTTTCAAGCCTTGCGCATCGCCGTGAACGATGAGATGGGCGCCTTGGAAGATTTCCTGCGGCAATCGCTCGAAGTGCTAAAGCCCGGTGGCCGTTTGGTCGTCATGTCTTACCATTCGCTGGAAGACCGCATGGTAAAGCATTTCTTGAAGACCGGCAACGTGGAGGGCAAGCAAGACAAAGACTTCTACGGCAATATACACCGCCCATTCAAGCTGATCACCCGCAAAGCAGTGGTCGCCGACGAAGCCGAACAAAAAACCAACCCCCGCTCCCGCAGCGCGAAGTTGCGGATCGGGGAAAAACGATAAAGAAGTACTATGGCCAAAAGAAGCAGAGGCATACAGTCTTATTTCAGCATGGAGAAGTGGAGCGCCACCTTGCTCAAGGACAATCCCCTGTTCGTGCTGTTCATCAGCTTCCTGCTCGTGGTCTACATCGCGAATGCCCATTTGGCAGAACGCAATGTGCGGGAGATACAAATCCTGCGCGACGAGCTGAAAGAAATGCGTTGGTACTACATGTCGCTTCAGGCGGAAAACATGTACAACGCCAAACGGTCTGAGGTGGCCGAGCGGGTGAAAGACACCGGCTTACGGCCGCAGTACGGGACTATGAACCGAATACAAGTGCCCAAAGGGGCGTACCGCATACAAGAGGAGTAATGGACATAAAGAACGAAGTCCTATATCGGGTTTATTTTTTGCTCTTCGGTATCATCGTACCGGTGGCCATCGCATTGATATACCGCACGGTGCAGATTAGCTATGTAGAGGGGGACGATTGGCGGCGCGAAGGCGAGTACATCTATAATAAAGGGATGCAGCCCCTGGAAGCCGACCGGGGCAACATCTTGTCTGCCAACGGAGAGTTGCTAGCCACGTCTATTCCTTATTTCGACTTGTACTTCGACCCGCAGGCGCCGGCAGAAGAAGATTTTAACGAGCAGCTTGATACGCTGGCCCATTGCCTGGCGTATTACGTGCTGGAAGACTATACGGTAGGCGGTGCCCGCGAGTACCTGCTGCAGCTGCGGGATGGTCGCGACCGCCACGTCAGGCTAAAAAGCAAAGTCTCCTACGCGGAGAAAAAGTTCATTGAAGATTTCCCGTTGTTCAACCTCGGCCGCAACCGGGGCGGCTTTATCGCCGAAAAACGCAACGAGCGCAAACGGCCCTTTGGCATCCTTGCCCAGCGTACCATCGGTTATGTGCGGGACGAAGCTAAGCCGGTTGGGCTAGAGGGCTACTTCAACGAGGAGTTGGGTGGCCACCCCGGCCAGCAAATTATGATCAAAGTTGATCCGGACAAAGACCTGTGGATGCCCGTAGACGACCTCACGGTCATTGAGCCAGAAAGCGGCAATGACTTGGTCACGACCTTGGATATCGATATTCAGGATATTGCCGAAAACGCCCTGCGCCGCGCCGTCAATGTACACGATGCGGAATGGGGCACAGCGGTCGTCATGGAAGTCGAAACGGGTGCCGTGCGGGCCATCGCCAACTTGGGCCGTACGAAAAAAGGCTGGTGGGAAACCTACAATTACGCCGTAGGTACGGCTTCTGAGCCGGGGTCCACCTTCAAAGCTGCTTCTGTGCTGGCTTTGCTGGAAGATGGCTTCCTGACCATAGACGACTCTATCCGCATTTACAACGGCAAAGCGGAATTTTACGAAGAGCAGATGGAGGATGCTTCCCCCTACAGCTACCGGCTGGACACCTTGCCGCTGCGCGATGCATTTGAGATTTCCTCCAACGTGGGGATTGCGAAGACGGTAGAGCAGTTTTACGGCAGCAAGACCCGGCAAAACGGCAACGAAGGGGCAGCGCGTTTTGTCAAGCGCCTGAAGCAGTTCCACCTCGACCAGCCCATCGGCATAGAAATCCTCGGGGAAGCCAACCCGCTCATCAAAGAAGCGTACAGCGAAAAGATGAAGTGGAGCGGCACCACCCTCCCTTGGATGTCGATCGGCTACGAGCTGCGGCTCACCCCGCTGCAACTGCTGACCTTCTACAACGCGGTGGCCAACGACGGCGAAATGATGCGGCCTTACCTGGTTTCCGAGATACAGCGCTTTGGCAAAACGGTAGAGCGCAACTACCCCACGGTCATCAACCGGCGCATCGCTTCCCGCAAGGCTATCGAGCAATTGCAGGAACTGCTGGAAATCGTGGTGGAGGGCGAACGGGGCACGGCCCACGAGCTGTACACCGACAAGTACCGCTTCGCAGGCAAGACCGGCACCGCGCAGGTGAACTACAAGCGAGGGACCTATATCGGCGGGCACCAAGCCTCATTCGTGGGCTACTTCCCGGCCGACGAGCCTAAGTACTCTTGCATCGTGGTCATCAACAAACCCCGCCGTGGCGGCTTCTACGGCGGCGATGTCGCTGGCCCGGTTTTCCGGGAGATAGCAGACAATATACACCGTATCAAAGTGGACCTCCACCCGGTCATGAACGAAGCGCCGGCCAGGCCGCTGGCAGCGGAAGAAATGCCCGGTATGAATATCGGCCACCAAGCTGATTTTCGCAAAGCGCTGGCTTATTTGGGCATGCCGGTGTACGGTAATCCGGAGACTGCTGTTTCCGTGTTGCGGCCCCACGCTGACAGCCTGATGTTGGAGCGCCGAACGCTGCCCGAGGAGGTAGTGCCTAATGTAATAGGGATGGGGCTGCGGGACGCCCTGCACGTTTTGGAAAACAGAAACTTGAAGGTCGCGGTGGAAGGTGTCGGTAAAGTCCGGCGGCAGTCCATCCGGCCCAATACGCCGACTAACGGCCAGCAGATCAAACTGTATCTGCGGTAAGTGCAAGAAGCACATAACGATCAACCAACACCCGGGCACAGTAGCCCGGCAAAACATAAGCGAAATGCGGCCATCACTTACTGCCCTCATTGAACCGCTAAACCTACTGGCTTCCAACGGGAAGCTGGACCGACAAATTGAAAAAATTGAACTGGACTCCAGAAAGGTAGGGCCGGACGATGTTTTTGTCGCCCTCAGGGGTACCCAAACCGACGGCCACGCTTACATCAGCAAAGCCATCGAAAATGGCGCTACCGTGGTGGTGGCAGAAGAACTGCCCGCTACTCTGCTGGAGGAAGTGACGTATATCCAAGTACCAGACAGTGCCACGGCGCTGGGGCAAATGGCAGACCTGTACTACGGGCAGCCTTCCCAAGCGCTAAAACTGGTGGGCGTCACCGGTACCAATGGCAAAACCACGACGGTCACGCTGTTGCACGAGCTCTTTTCGGGCTTGGGCTACAAAGCGGGCTTGCTGTCCACGGTGCACAACCGCATCGGGCAGACGGTAGTGGAAGCCACGCATACCACGCCGCACGCTTTAGCCATTCACGGCATGCTGCGGGAAATGGTGGACGCCGGTTGCGACTATGCCTTTATGGAAGTCAGCTCGCACGCTGCCCACCAAAGGCGTATCGCCGGGCTGTCGTTTGACGGCGGGATTTTTACCAATATCTCCCGTGACCACTTGGATTACCACAAGACATTCAAGGCTTACATAGAAGCCAAAAAAACGTTCTTTGACATTTTGCCTAAAACAGCCTTCGCCCTGACGAACAAGGATGATAAACGGGGCGGGGTTATGGTACAGAATACAGCCGCGCGGCGGTTGACCTACAGCCTACGCACGATGGCGGATTTCCGGGCCAAATTGTTGGACAACAACATCACCGGCCTGCAGCTCGTCATCGATGGGCAGGAGGTGTTCAGCCGGCTCATCGGCGAGTTCAATGCCTACAACCTGCTGGCGGTCTACGCTACGGCGGTATTGCTAGGGCAAGACAAGATGGAAGTGCTTACCGCGCTCAGTGAACTGGGGGCGGTAGAAGGGCGCTTCGATTACGTCACTGCCCCTGACAGCAACTGCATCGGTATCGTAGACTACGCCCACACGCCGGATGCACTGGAAAAGGTGCTGAGTACGATTGTGCAGTTGCGGGCGCCGGGCAGCCAAATCATTACGGTGGTGGGCTGCGGAGGCGACCGCGACAAAGGCAAGCGGCCAGTCATGGCTAAAACCGCCGCGGCCCACAGCGATCAGCTCATCCTCACCTCGGACAACCCGCGGACGGAGGACCCTGAGCAGATCTTGGCCGACATGTGGGAGGGCGTGTCTCCATCGGCAACCCGCAAAACGCTGACCATTGTCAGCCGGCGGGATGCCATACGCACCGCCGCCCGCCTGGCACAGCAGAATGACATCATTTTGGTGGCTGGCAAAGGGCATGAGAAGTATCAGGAAGTCAATGGGCAACGGCTCGACTTCGATGATAAAGCGGTTTTGGCGGAAGCCTTGGCCGAGTAGCGCTGAAGTTTTTGAGCAATCTGGCTACAATGCCAGTATTTGCCCCGCTAATTCCTATTTTTGTGGCCTCATTAAATCATCGCTATGCTTCTTTCGCTTGTAGAGTGGATCGTCGAAACCTTTGGGGACTTCAAAGGGGCGGGGTTGGTCCGGTACATTACCTTCCGGGCGGGTATCGCTTCTATCCTTTCCTTGGTTATCTCCATGGTGTTCGGAGGGCGGATCATCCGTTACCTGCACCGCTTGCAGGTGGGGGAGACCGTGCGCGATCTTGGTCTTAAGGGGCAGTTGCAGAAGCAGGGCACGCCTACAATGGGCGGGGTAATCATCATCATGGCGATTTTGATCCCTTGTCTGCTGCTGGCTGACCTGCAAAACGTCTACATCGTGCTGCTTGTGGTGAGCACCGTTTGGATGGCCGTTATCGGCTTTGTCGATGACTACATCAAGGTGTTCAAGAAAAACAAGGAAGGCTTGCGCGGCAGCTTTAAAGTGCTCGGTCAGGTCGGCCTGGGCTTGCTGATCGCGCTGACGATGATCGCCCACGAAGATGTGGTGGTACGGCTGGAACTGGAAGAAGCTAGCGAACTGGGCTACACGCAGATGGTTGGCGACACGATTGCCATCCCCGCAGATAGCGGCTTGCTGCCTGGCCCGGCGACCAAAGCGGACTTCAAGGCCAACCTGACCAATGTGCCATTCATGAAGGGCAACCGCCTCGATTATGCTTGGTTGGTACCGCTGCCGAGCGTGGAAGCCTCGCGCTGGGTTTGGTTGTTGTTTGTGCCGCTGGTGATTTTCATCGTTACTGCTGTATCTAATGCCGCCAACTTGACGGACGGCTTAGACGGTTTAGCTACTGGCGTATCAGGGATCATCGGCGCGGCCCTGGGCATATTTGCCTATGTATCGGGCAACGCGATTGCTGCCAATTACCTGAATATCCTACATCTGCCAGGCACCGGGGAAGTGGTGATTTTTTCCGCCTGCTTTGTCGGCGCTTGCCTTGGTTTTCTTTGGTACAACTCTTTCCCGGCTCAGATTTTTATGGGGGACACGGGGAGCTTGACCCTAGGGGGCATCATCGCCGCCCTGGCCATACTGCTGCGCAAAGAGCTGCTGATTCCCTTGCTTTGCGGCATCTTCCTGATAGAAAACCTGTCGGTCGTGCTGCAAGTCAGCTATTTCAAATACACGAAACGCAAGTACGGGGAGGGTAGGCGCATTTTCCTGATGTCCCCCTTGCACCATCATTACCAAAAGAAGGGCATGCCCGAAGTGAAGATCGTGACCCGCTTTTGGATTATCGGCATACTACTCGCGGTACTGACGATCATCACCCTCAAGATCAGGTAGCCAACGCCCATAATTTTTAATTAAAGCTTATGAATATCGTCATTCTCGGTGCTGGAGAAAGTGGCCTGGGAGCCGCTATGCTAGCCCAACAAAAAGGACACTCGGTATGGGTTTCGGACCGTGGTGCAATACCGGCGGCAAGCCGTAAAGAACTGGAAGCGCGGGGAATCGCCTACGAATCGGGCCAACACACGGAGTCGCGTATCCTAGAAGCAGACGAGGTGGTCAAAAGCCCCGGCATACCGGATACGGTGCCTCTGGTCAAAGCCTTGCGGCAAAAAGGCGTGCCGGTCATCTCGGAAATCGAGTTTGCAGGCCGCTACTGCAATGCTAAGGTCATGGGTATCACGGGTAGCAACGGCAAGACCACGACCACCCGTCTGGCGTTCCACCTGCTGAAAGAAGCCGGTTTCGACGCAGAAATGGGTGGGAATGTCGG
>JAAAOU010000402.1 GCA_009908745.1 Bacteroidota bacterium | reverse complement strand
GCGTTCAACCAACTCTAAGCTATACTCAGCAAGCACAATCTGTTGTTCCTCTTCACTGACCAAGTCCGCAAAAGTGATAAAGATTTCGCCAGTAGCCACCAGCGGCTTGTCACTGCCTTCAGCGTAGTAGACGTGCGTACCGATTTCTACCTCCTCACGCCGCCGCACTTCATCCAGCTTTTGGTCGATGTCATTCTCCGCTTCTTTGAGGCTGACGATTTTGAAGCCGCCAAGGTTCTCGTGCACTTCTGATTCGACGTAGTCTTGTTGTTCGGCGGCTTCCGCTTTGGTGCGCAGGCCTACGAAAGACTTGCTCTTTCTCAGGCTCAGCTCGCTGTTGCCGCTGCGTATTTTCAGTTGGCTCATCTTTACGAATTGGGTTTTGAATAATGGGTCTAGAGAAGGGGCTCAGGCTGCTGTACCTGAGAGGCAAAGATGCCGCAGGCCGCATGACTGCCCCCGGCACCTTTTAGGCATTATATGTCCACGTTCGCGTACTTGGCGTTTTCTTCAATGAAAGCCCGGCGCGGCGGCACTTCGTCCCCCATCAACATGGAGAATATACGGTCAGCTTCGCGGGCATCCTCGATGGTAACTTGCTGTAGGATGCGGGTATCCGGGTCCATCGTGGTCTCCCACAGCTGCTCTGCATTCATCTCGCCCAACCCCTTGTACCGCTGTACTTTCACGGACTTGTCCTCCGGGCCACTAGAGTAAGCAGACTGAGCTTCGATCCGCTCCTCTTCGGACCAGCAGTAGCGGAACTGCTTGCCTTTCTTAACAAGATACAAAGGCGGTTGCGCGATATAGATACACCCCCGCTCTACCAACGGCCGCATGTAGCGGAAGAAGAAGGTCATGATCAAGGTCACAATGTGGCTGCCATCCACATCGGCATCACACATAATGATGATTTTGTGGTAGCGCAGCTTGTCCATGTTCAGTTCCCGCTCGCCTTCTTCTTTTTCTTCGATGGAGACGCCGAGGGCCGTAAACATGTTCTTGATCTCCTCGTTTTCGTAAATCTTGTGCTCCAAGGCTTTTTCGACGTTCAATATCTTACCCCGCAACGGCAAGATAGCTTGGAAACGCCGGTCGCGCCCCTGCTTGGCTGTACCGCCGGCGGAGTCCCCCTCCACGAGAAAGAGCTCGGACTCGTCGGGGTTGCGGGACGCACAGTCGGACAGCTTACCCGGCAATCCACCGCCGGTCAGCACATTCTTACGCTGCACCATCTCGCGGGCTTTGCGGGCAGCGTGGCGGGCTGTTGCCGCCAGAATGACTTTGTCGATGATCCGCTTGGCAGACTTTGGGTTTTCCTCCAAGTAGTGCTTGAGTACTTCGCCGACGGTACGGGAGACGATACCGGTAACTTCGGAGTTGCCCAACTCGCCTTTCGTCTGCCCCTTGAATTGAGGCTCCGGCACTTTCACAGAGACCACAGCCGTCATGCCTTCCCGGAAATCTTCACCGGAAATATTGAACTTCAGCTTTTTGAACAGGCCATTCTCCTCCCCATACTGCTTGAACAGGCGGTTGACGGCGCGGCGGAAACCATTGACGTGCGTACCGCCTTCCCGGGTGTTGATGTTGTTGACGTAGGAGTAGACCGTCTCCGAGTAGGAAGTATTGTAGTGCATAGCCACCTCCACTTCC
This sequence comes from Bacteroidota bacterium, assembly GCA_009908745.1. Taxonomy (GTDB): domain Bacteria; phylum Bacteroidota; class Bacteroidia; order Chitinophagales; family Saprospiraceae; genus Phaeodactylibacter. Next base: position 10,246 of record JAAAOU010000402.1, on the reverse strand, counting down.
ACATTCTCCTCTACCCCCTTGATGTGGATCGGGTTTTCGATCAGTGGCTGCTTGGTCTCATCCAGGAACTCGACAAATTCCTTCAGGCCGCCTTCCGAGAAGAAGGCTTCTTTTTTGAAGTTGCCGTTTTCGTCCTTTTGCCGCTCGTCGGTCAGCGTGAGGCGTAGGCCGCTGTTGAGGTACGCGAGTTCCCGCATGCGGCTGGCCAATACATCGTACTTGTAGAATACGATATCGAAGATGTCCCCGTCCGGCAAAAAAGTGATGGACGTCCCGCGTTTGTCAGTAGTGCCCACTTCCGAGACGGGGGTGAGGGGCTTGCCGCGCTCGTATTCTTGCATGTAGAGCTTGCCGTCGCGGTGCACTTCGGCCCGCAGCTTGATGGACAAGGCATTCACACAAGAGACACCAACGCCGTGCAAACCACCGGACACTTTGTAAGAGTCTTTGTCAAATTTACCGCCGGCGTGCAGTACCGTCATAACGACTTCCAAAGCTGACTTTTTCAGCTTGCTGTGCATGTCGATAGGGATACCGCGGCCGTCGTCCATCACCGTGATGGAATTGTCCGGGTGGATGATGGTATCAATTTGGTTGCAGTAGCCCGCCAGATGCTCGTCAATGGAGTTGTCGATCACCTCCCACACCAAGTGGTGGAGGCCTTTGGTATCTGTGCTGCCGATGTACATGCCGGGGCGTTTCCGCACGGCTTCCAATCCTTCTAGTGCCGTAATGTTCGAGGCACCGTAATCCCCGTTTTGGGGCTGCTTGTTTTCTGTCTTGCTCATTCTGCAAAAATACGGAAAAAATGGTATTTTTTATAGTGCTGAAAACGGCAGCAAACTTAAAGTATTCTTAAGGGTCGATCAACTTGGAGCAGAGCGGGGCTGTTTCTGCTATACTGAAGAGAATCAAGCATGAAAACCATTACCGTAGCGGGCCTGAAGGAAGTCCCCCAAGCTGCCCGGGCGGCGATCGAAGCCGCGGGGCCGAGCCGGGTCTTGGCCTTTGAAGGGGAAATCGGGGCCGGCAAGACCACCTTGATCAAGGCAATCTGCCGGCAACTGGGCGTAGTGGACGAAGTGTCCAGCCCGACCTTTGCGCTAGTCAACGAATACCGGGACAAATCCGGAGCGCCGGTGTACCACGCTGACTTGTACCGCCTGCGGGCCATTGAGGAGGCACTGGATATCGACATCGGCGGTTATCTCGACAGCGGCCATTGGTGCTTGGTGGAGTGGCCTGGCCTCATCGAGCCGTTGTTGCCCGAGGACTACTGCCGAATAAAGCTGGAATTCGTGGATGATTCCACCCGAAAAGTTATATTTTTGTAAGCTACACACAGAAGCTATATACGATATATGAGTGACAAGGAGAAGAAAAGAGTGCCCGTCCCCAAAGAGTTTACCGAGGGGCAATTCGTCCCGCAAACCGAGACCCTGCAGGTGCCGAGCAAGCCTAATAAGCTTTTCATTGGCATCCCCAAAGAAATTACGATGCAGGAAAACCGGGTCGCACTCGTCCCTTCTTCTGTAGCTACGCTTATCGGTCACGGGCACCGCGTGGTAGTGGAATCCCAGGCCGGGGAAGAATCCAGCTATTCCGACCATGATTACTCGGAGGCCGGGGCTGACATCGCCTACAGCACCGAGCAGGTCTACAAGGCGAATGTCATCATTAAAGTGGCACCGCCCACCCTGAAGGAGATTGACCTCATGCGGCCCAACCAAATCCTGATATCCCCGCTGCAACTGCCTGTCATTAACGCTGACTACATCCACAAATTGCGGCAAAAACGGGTGATCGCGCTCGCTATGGAATACATCAAAGACGAGTCGGACACCTTCCCCGTCGTGCGAATCATGAGCGAGATGGCAGGCATCAGTGCCATGCTTACCGCCGCCGAGCTCATGGCCACAACTAGCGGCGGCAAAGGCGTGCTGCTGGGCGGCATCTCCGGCGTCCCCAGTGCCAAGGTGGTCATCCTGGGCGCAGGGATCGTAGCCGAATACGCAACTCGAACGGCGCTCGGCCTCGGGGCGGAAGTGCGTATTTTCGACAATAACATCTACAAGCTCAAACGCCTGCAAAACCAAGTAGGCCGGCCGTTATACACCTCCGCTATCAACCCCCATTATCTAGAAGCAGAACTGATCTACGCGGACGTGGCCATCGGAGCCATCCATTCCAAATCGGGCCGCACCCCCATCATCGTCAGCGAGGAGATGGTGATGAACATGAAGCCCGGCGCGGTGATTATTGATGTCAGTATTGACCAAGGAGGGTGCTTCGCCACTTCTGATGTGACTACTTTCGATAACCCGACTTTCCTGAAGCACGATGTGATCCACTACTGTGTGCCGAATATCGCTTCGCGGGTGGCCCGGACGGCATCGGTGGCCGCCAGCAATATTTTGACCCCTATTCTTCTGAAAGCCGGCAGCACTGGCAGCATCGAGCACTTGCTGTTTAACAACCGCGGCCTGCGCCACGGCGTCTACACTTACAAAGGCTGCTTGACAAACGACTACCTTGGGGAGCGTTTTGCCATCAAGTCCACGGCATTGGACTTATTGATCACTTCGAACTTGTAAAGCCCTCCAAGCGGAGCTGCATGCCCCGCTGCTCGAAGTGCAGTAGTATCCCGCCTTTTTCCACCTTTAGCTCTAGTGCCCACTGCGGAATCCGGTAGGCGCCACTGCGCTGCTGTTCGACTTTTACGTCTACACTGCGCACCTCCAATCCGTCCTTGCCCAGTATTACCGTGGCATCATCCAAGCCATCTTGGTGGCGCAATTTGAGCTTTTGCCGCTTCCGGGAACCCACGATCGACAGCTCCCCAACTTGGATGTGCTCCCGCTCTGGCCATTCTTGGGGCGCGGAAGTTTGGCCCGTGGCGGCGGGCTTGTCTGTAGGCACGGGTTCTGCTTCGGCTTGTTCTTCGGCGGGCTCAGGGGTTGGTGGTTCTTCAAACTCGGGGGCCACGAGCCACTCGTTGACGACAGGGTAAGGCGGCAGATTGTCAAGAGGCTGGGCCACTTTCCACCTTTGGGCTTTTTCTATCGTTTCTTCCCGGTAACGAGCTGCTCGCTTCTGTTCCCCATCTTGCGCCTGTAGGAAAGCCGCCCGTTTCCAGCGGCTGGCTACTAAACGTTTACGCAGGAACTGCTTTTCTCGATCTGGCAGTGGCTTGTCTTGTAGCGCTTTGTCGTAGTATTTGACGGTATTGAGGTAGTTGCCCGCCCGTTCGTAGGCAGCACCCAAGACGATAGGGTGCAGGTAGTCTAAGGCGGAGCGGCGGGTTTTTTCCAAGCTCGACAAGACCCCAGAAACCTGCTTTTGGCTTTTGGGTTGTTCTGGCAAAGTAGGGGAAGTGGCCACTTCTTGCAGGAAGGTGGTGATAAAGACCCGTTCTTGGTCACGGACATACTGTTTGACCCGCTCCTTGTGCGCTCCCTTCAACTCGGCAAAAGCCCCTTCCAGGCATAATGCTTTGGCTTGACGCCACTGGCCAGCGCGGCACTGTTTCTCCAACAGCGTTTTGAGGTGTAAGGCGCAAGACGGGCTGACGTCGTCGTAGTAAGCTAGTTCTGCCTTCACCATGCTGGCGTACTGCTGCGGGGAGCCCTGTTCGAGCAGCAACTGCGCCGCCTGATCGAAGTTTTTCTCCTGCTGGTAGTGCTTGCTGAGCAACAGGGCTTCCTCGGCGCTCAGGGTATCGGCTTTAGCGTCTAGCAGCATTTGGGCATAAGCGTCCTTGACATCAGCCGGCAGCGGGGGCTCCAACGCGTGGTACAGCCCCCGGGCTTCTTCCAGAAGTTGGGCTTTCGCCAAAAAGCGGAAAAACGGCAATGGGGGCAACGGTAGCCCGCAGTGATACAGGCTGTGTAGCTGTTTGCCCAGTACGGTGTCAATGTCAACTTCGCCGGCTTTCTCATTCAGGCGTTCCAGTATTGCCTGCAGGGCGATGCGCCAAGCCTCGCTGTTGCGCCAGTCGGAAGTCCATGCCCCGCGTTCGTAGGCGGACTTGAGTTGGCTCAGCACTTCCACATACACACGCCCATCGGCAGATGTAGAAGTCAGCAGCCGGGCAATACTCACCTGCAGGGGCGCGTCCTGCTTGGCTTCCTCCGGCAAAGCGACGATGCGCTCGTACGCCCCCGCCTGCCAAAAAGCCTGCAGGGCTTCAATATGGAGATGGGCCTTGATGAGGTGCTCTCCCGCTTCCCGGTAAGCTTCTTCTTGAAGCAATGCCCTGCCCAAGCAGCGGGCGGCGTGCTGTGGCTTTTCCACTTGCTTCCAAATCATAGCCGCTTGCCGCAACAACACGGGGTCGCCCTCTTTGCCTTTTGCTTCCAGCCGCCGGGCTAGCAGAGCGGGGTCAGCTTGGGTTTGCGCCCAAGTATCCTTATTGCCGGGCGCTAAGCTGCCTAGGTGGCCCGACCAAGTGGCATCCGCGTTTTTCAATAAATGCAGGAGCGCGCCCTGCTGCTGAGCTTGCAGGGTAAACCCCCAAAGCCGCTGTAAGCCCTCAGTGGTGTCAATGACAATCAGCTGCTGCTGGGGCCGGCTGGCGGCTACGTACAAGCGGTTGAGAAAATACTCGTAAGCCAGCTTTTGCTCCGCGTCAAAACCCGGCCGGCGCCAGCCCTCATGCAACTGCAGCTTGTCCAAAGGCTGGCTGGGCAGATGCGCCCCAAAACCGTAGATGACAACCCGCTCAAACTCCAAGCCTTTGGCCCGACCCGGGCTATGCACGTTGCGGGGTATCCCTTTGCTGTCCCGGTCTACCCACTGGCTCAAGTAAGGGTCTTGGGCAACAAACTCCTGCTCCTCCCCCACGGAACAGGGCACGATGATCATCAAATCCAACTCCCTACGGATATGGTGGGCCACCGCCTCATCCGTCACGGAAAAATAGGCCGGCAAGTTGCTCTGTTCTTCTTCCCGCCAAGTCTGCTGCGGCTTCACCTTATAATCTTCAAACAAGAGCGTGCGCAGGGCTTGTATGCTGTTGTTCAGCTTGATGATGTGCTTGGAAGAACGGTAGTTGAAACGCAGTTCCCGGTAGTTCATCTTGTTTTCGGGCCCGGCCTGGGAGTAGGGCGCAAGGGTACGGACAAACTTCTGCACGAAAGCCGTCTTTATCGCTTCCCAGCGGAACCCGGTGGGGTTGATGGTCTGCAAAGGGTCGCCGGCAAAAGCAAAAGGCACCCGCTCGAGTTCCTGCGGGGTCAGCGTGCGGGCAGAAAACAAGTTGAGGCGGAGCAAGGCCTCGAGCTCGATCCGGGTAAAATCCTGCGCTTCATCGCAAAAAACAGCGGGGTAGCGGGCTTGTATGCGCTCTTGCTGCAGCAGGTAGCGGATCAGGTCCTGCGCATCCCAATACCCTTCTTCTTTGCAGCGTTCCGTATACCAATTGCGGTACACGCGCTCGTACACTTCTTGGAACTGCCGGTCGGGCACGCTACGCTCGCCAGCGGGCAGTTCTTTGTAGTCTTCCACATCCAGCTCGTCGGTGGCGGACATGCCTTTGATGTAGGTGCGGATGACGTGCCAAGACAGTTCTGGCCCGTACCCTTTACCATTACTGGCATTGATGCCCAAGCTTGTGCTCCATAACTGACTGAATTTGCGGTAGTCGACAAAACGGTCCGGCGGAAAGCGCTGTTCCCCTTCCTCGTCCAACAGTCCACGCAGAAAGCTATGGAATTCTTGGAAACTTTTGTCCAGTACGGCTTCCCGCTCCCCTTCCAACAGATTGTCTTCTAAATAACGGACGCTGTATTTGAGCAGCCCTTTGACGACAGACTGGCTTTTGTTGACCAATTCCTGGCTGTAAGTCAAGTAGATAGGTGGGGCAATGCCTGACTCGGCAAAGCGCAGGTGAGCTGCGAGGTAGTCGGCAAATAGGTATTGCAGTATGGTAGACTTGCCGCTTCCTGCCCGGCCGTTAATAAACAGGGGAAAGCCGGTCGCTTCAGCCTGTTGGTCTTTCAGGTCGTGCACGGAACGCAGCAAACCGGTTTCTTCGGGAGACAGCGCCAGGTTGGAAGCGGCATTCCGCTCTATGTTAATCCAAGTGTCTTCGTCGGCCAACAGATAATCCGGGTAGCTTTTGGCGCTGTTACGCAACAGTACGTCTCGCTCCACCTCTTCTTCTTCGTCAAATAGCAGCGGCCGGTAGCGGCTTGTCAGCCCGGAGGCGTCTTCTTTAGGTTCCTCGATACCCGCTAAGAACAACCACTTGGCATTAGGGAAATACCGGCCGACAAGGGTGATACCACCGTGCTCTGGCAGTTGGACGGTTTTCTTAGCAAAAGGGGTAGGCTTGTCTACTTCCGATGCCAGCACCCGTCGTATAGGCTCCAGTAAATGCTGCCGTTTGTCCTCTTCCAGCTGCTCGATCCAATCCAAAGACTCGAAAATGAACTTGTCGTTGTTTTGGTCGGTATTCTCAGCGGCGATATCCCAGAGGTAGCGCTGCTCAGCTTCGCTTGGAGACGGTTTGGGCGCTGCTTTTTCGGTCGGCTGTTGAGTACTAAGCCATTGCCGCACTTGATCGTCGGTGACCCTGGGCGTCAGGAAGCGCCGGCCGTAGTCCCTAGGGTCACTGATAAAATCGTTGTAGTGCCCGTTGCCGCGTATCATCAAGCGGTGAAAGATGATGACCGTCTCTTCTTCCAGTTGCCGTTCCGCCGCCACAAGCCGATACTGTTTGCGGAAGCGCTTTTTCAGAAAGGGTGGGGGGAAGTACTCAAAACGGATGGTATTCTGGTCCGTTAGTACCTTCTCTTGGAAGCGGCATATATCCTGCCAACATCCGTGCTTCTTGGCTTCTTCCTTGCATATCCCAGTAATGTAAACATGAAACCCCATAAGCGCATTTTTTCACTGACGCTGTACCGTGCAGCCGATCATTATAGCGATCAACCCGCAACTTGGCAAAAGATACATTTTTTGAGGTAGCTAACCTGCAATTTGGGCCGCTTTTTACAGCAGCGTTTTCCCGATACTTTTGCTCGCTTTCGCCATGCTGTTGATTCTCTGCCACTTAGGTGAATCGCGAAATAGAGGAGCTGTTTTTTTGCCATTTTTTTCTGGAAATACTTGCGCCGTGTCGAAATCGCCCCTATATTTGCACTCGCAATTAACGCACAGCGCGGCGGAAGAGCTGCAAAAGTGCAAAATAAGGCAAATAGTCTCCCGCTCAAAAGCGAGATTCAGGGTGCCTTATCGAAGGGCGATTAGCTTCCCGCTTCTAAAGCGGGATTCAGAGCACCTTTCAATAGGGCGATTAGCTCAGTTGGTTCAGAGCACCTGCCTTACAAGCAGGGGGTCACTAGTTCGAGTCTAGTATCGCCCACTAGAGATTAGGGAAGCATGTTTTGCTTCCCTTTTTTTATTCCCACCCTCAGACATTTTCTCTCCCCCAAAATCGTTATCTTTCCATCAACGATTTGTCCAACTATTGCTGCACAACATCATGAAAAAGTTCCTAAAGCGCCTGGCCATCATCCTTTTGGTCTTCTTCCTGCTCGTCATCGGTACGGTGAGCATCATCGCCGGCTTGTTTGAAGAGCGGGTCGGACGCACGCTGACCAACGAGATCAACAAGCAACTGACTGCCGAGCTGACCATTGAAGGCTTCAACCTGACCGTCATCCGCAGCTTCCCGAACCTGTCCGCCAACCTCAAAGGGGTACAGCTACAGGACAGCGGCGATGGCGAGCTGCTGCGAGCGGAGGAAATCGCCTTCCGCTTCGGCTTGCTGAGCCTCCTGAGCTCCAAGTATCAGGTCAAGTCGGTAGTCATCCGCGACGGCCAGCTCAATGTGGCTATTGACGAAAAGGGGAACCCGAATTACGATATTTTCAAGACGGACGACAGCCCCGCCGAGGAAGAGGGCGGCGCTTCTTCCACCATAGACTTGGTGCGGGCGAAACTGCAGGACATCCAACTCCACTACCAAGACCGCAGCAGCGATCAGGACATCAAGGTCCGGGTGGAATCCGCAGTGTTCTCCGGGGAGTTTTCCAGCGAGCAGTTTACCCTGAGTAGCAAAGCACAGCTGATTTCGCAGCATGCAGACCTAGGCGAGATCCGCTACCTGCCTAATACCCCACTTTCCTACGATGCGGACATTGCGGTGGACCTTACCGAGGGCACCTATGAACTGCAGCGGGTGGTGCTAGAGGTCAAGGACAATGCTTTTGAACTCGACGGGGTGGTGGAAGAATGGGACAACGGCACCTACTTCGACCTCTACGCGACGGCACAGGAAGGCAACTTGGCAGGCGTGCTGGCGCTGCTGCCGGCTACCTACGCCGAGCGCCTCGAAGGCTTGGAAAGCAGTGGCCGCTTTGCTTTCAACGCCATTGTGAAGGGGCAAGCGAACGACCGGCAGAACCCGGAGATACGGGTGGAGTTTAGCTTGGACGAGGGCCGCTTGATGAGTGCGTTGCTGGAAAAACCCCTGCGGGACGTGAGCTTCAATGCCGTGTTTACGAACGGCAAGTACCGGGACAACAGCTCTTCTGCATTCACGCTGGAGCGGTTTAAAGCTTACTTTGACCGCGAGCTGGTAGAGATGCGGCTGCGCGTAGCTGATTTTGAGGACCCTGAGATCGAGTTTTTCCTCGACGGCGTACTGCCCTTGGAGACCGCCTATGGCTTGCTGGGCAATCCGAAAATCACAGACGGCAGCGGTGAGTTGGAAATCAAAGAACTAAGCTTGGAGGGTGCTTATGCCGATATGACCAGCCCAAGCCGTATCAACCGGGTGAACGCTTCGGGCGCATTGGAATTTGACGACGCGGGGCTGACGGTAGGGGAAGAAAGCCTCATCGTGGACCGCGGCGAATTGCGGCTGGATGGCAACCGGCTTTTTGTCAATGACTTGCGTCTCGAAGGGGCCGGCAGCGACATGACCTTCCGCGGTTCTGCGTTCAACCTGGTGCCCGTGCTGTTTGCCGACTCTGTTAATAGCCGGCACGTGCAACTCGAATTTAACGCCAGCCTGATCGCCGAGGAAATGGATATCGACCGGTTGATGCAGTTTTCCGCGCTGACGCCGGAGGAGAAGGCCGCACCCGAGGCGGTACAGGATTCTATCAAAACCCAAAATTTGCAAGAGCGCGAGCTGCTCACTTCTTTCCTCAACGGCAGCTTCAATGCGGATATCAAGGCATTCAACTACGAAAAAATAGAGGGCCGTGACTTCAAAGGGCAGCTCAACTTCCGGGCGGGCCGCATGGGTATTCTGGGCGAGGTAAAGGCATTCGGCGGGAAAATCGACTTGGATGGAGAAGCCTTTATTGACGAGACGCCGCAGCTCGCCGCCAAGATGAATTTCGAAGGGATTGACGTGACGGCTTTTTTCCAGCAGGCAGAAAATTTCGGGCAGGAAGTGCTCACAGCTCAGCATCTGGAGGGGCAACTCGACTCCAAAATGGCGATCTACGCCTATTGGGATGAACGGGGAAGTTTCCAAATGGACAAGCTGCGTGTGCTCGCCGGCCTCGGCATCAGCGACGGGCGGCTGAAGGGCTTCGAAATGCTGGAGGACTTCTCTTCGTTTGTCAACATCAATGACCTACAGGATATACAGTTTGTGGATATGCAGAACTTCTTGGAAATCCGCAACGGCCGCCTGTATATTCCGGTGATGTTCATCCGCAGCAACGCCCTCAATATGACCATAAGCGGGGAGCACAGCTTTGAAAATGAAGTGGCCTACCACATCAAGGTCAACGCCGGGCAAGTTTTGGCCAACCGCTTCAAACGCCATGACCCCAGCCTGAGCCCTAAGCCCGCGAAGCGCGATGGCTGGTTCAACCTCTACTACGCTATTCTGGGCACGCTAGAGGATTACAACATCACTTCCGCCAAGCGGCGCGTACAATCGGAATTTGAGCTGAGTGAGGTGCGCAAACGCGACATACAGCGGGCGCTAGAGGCGGAGTTTGGCCTGGTGGAGCTGATTGAGGAACCGGAGGCTTGGAAGGATATTCCGGAATACGACCATGATACTTATGATCCGGAAGAGGAGGAGTATTTGGACTTTGATGTGGGGGGTGGGGAGTAGGGAGGTGGGAAGTGGGAAGTGGGAAATTGGAAACTTGCCCTGAAGGCGAAACGACCGCAGGGAGTGAAGTCCTTTAGGGTGGGAAATCGGAAATTGGAAGTGGGAAATCGGAAATCGGAAATTGGAAATTGGAAATCGGAAATTGGAAATCGGAAATTG
>JAAAOU010000283.1 GCA_009908745.1 Bacteroidota bacterium | reverse complement strand
AACCAAAAAGAAGAGCGAGGACGAAGACGGAGAGGAGAAGAAAAACGATGAAGACGAAGAACAGAACGAGGAGGAAGAGTACTCTGAGACCTTAGGCATCCTTCTGGGCGCTACTGCCGACATCGTCAATACGATCACCGAGCGGGCCGACATCCGCTCCTGGCAGTCCCTGCCCGCCGAAATTTTCTACCGGCGTGTGCCGCTCAAGAAGGGCGACAACGCCATAACCGTCAGTTTTTACAACCACTACAACCAACGGATGGAAACCCACCAATTCCACATTAGAAGCAATGGGGGGCTGCAAGTCCGCAATTTGATCACACCCGACGCAAGGGTCATTCCTACAACCACAACAAAACAACAGATTAAGCCATGAAAACGATACTACTCACTTTTGCTATGCTGCTCACTACGCTGGCGGCTTTCGGCCAAGACAAAATGGATGTCGTCTACCTCAAAAACGGCCAAGTTATCAAAGGCTCTATCATCAAACCACTTGATGCGGAGGGCGTGCAGATTATGACCACCGAGAGTGATGTGTACACTTTTTCCGCCGACGAAGTGCTGCGGGTCACCCGGGAAGTCATCGAGCACAACAATATGAAAAACAAAATCATTGTACACGACGGCGAAGGCTTCATGAATATCACCTCCCTCGGCTATGGTTTTGGTATAGGCGACGTGGGGGAAGGGCGTACCGCCACGGATAACGATGGGGATTACTTTGCCCTGCATACCGTCAATGGCTACCACCTCAACCGCAATTTCAGCTTGGGTGTGGGCGTGGGCATCGAGTGGTTCGGCGACTACGAGCTGGTGCCGCTGTATGCCGATTTCCGCTTCTACCCCTCGCTGACAGAGTGGGCCCCGTTCTTTTACGGTGACTTGGGCTACGGCTTGGGCGTGCTGGACGACGACTACGACGGTGGCCTGATGGCGGGCGTGGGCGGCGGTATTCAACGCTCCATTAACACCAATTTTGCCCTAGTGGCTTCCGTTGGCTATCGCTTTCAGGGCAATAGCTTCGGTACCGAGGAGCTGAATGCCAACTATTTGCAATTCAGTTTGGGCTTCAAGTTTTAACACAGTTTTGCCTATATTGCCGTCATGGGCATCGTAGAGCAAATATCGCTGCAGTGGGACTTGTGGATCGGCCAGTACCGTGCTTTTTTTGTCACCACAGAAGAGGACCGGCTGGCCTGTCAGTCCCTTAGCGATAATCTGTCCGCTCCATCGGTGCCCGGCCGGCAGCTTGTCGCTTGCCAAGACACCCGCAGCGGCGAAATGGTAGCTTGCTTGTTCATGGAAAATCTGGCCCTATCATCAGAAGACCCGGCGCAAGAGCCCTTTGCTTACCTGCCGGCACCCTACCGCAAGCAAGCGGTGAAGCTCTCCCAGCTTTCCTTCCGCAATACGCACCTCAATACGCCCGCGTTGCCGGTGCTGCTGAGCCACTGCTTTGTAGAAGTGCTGAAGGCAGGGGGGCTGTGTATGCTCATGTCCTGCGACCCGGGGCACTATTCCATCTACAAGCGGCTGGGGATGCGGCCGGTAGGCGGCTTGCAAAAAGGGGGTGACGGTGGTTTTGCGATACCCATGATTGCCCTGCCGGACTTGGACTACCTGTCTATCATCCACTCGCCTTTGCTGCCCATGCTGCGGGGCGTGGACTTTGAGCGTTACCGGCCTATCTGTGAATGGTACTACCATTTGGTGCGCGATCATAAGGAGCTGCAAATTGGCGCGAGCTATTACCCCGAGGACCAAAACGACTTCCACGGCCACCATCTCATCACCGAAGGTTTGAGCGAGGAGGGCCGCAAGGCATTGCTGGGCGAGGCGCTTGTCATCAGCTGTGGCGAGGGCGAAGAATTGATCAAAGCCAACGACGGGGGCAAGTCCTTTGGGTATGTGCGCAAGGGCCTAGTGCGGGTGGTGATCAACGGGCAGACCGTGGTGCTGCTGGGCGAAGGGGATATCTTTGGGGAGATCGCTTTTATCTTGCATACCAAACGTACCGCTCAGGTCGTCTCGGCTAGCGCTGAAACGGAGGTGGTGCTGTTTAAAGCTTCCGCAATCGACCACCTCAAGCTGGAAACAGACCGTACTGTGATTTGGCGCAATCTCGCCCAAGTGCTGGCACAGCGGGTGGTGATGACTAATAAGATGTTGGATTAGTGGGATTTTTCGACTCAAGGAATTCTTTTAAATTTCCATAATTGCTTTCCCACTCCACTTCATCAAAATCAGGGTCATAAGCTATATCCGAGTCTCGATACAATATATTTTCAGGTGACACTACGAAGCCATGTTCTACCAATAGCATCGCCTCTTTAAACTTGAGCCTCTTTTCTGCTAAATCGGATAATACGATATCATCTACTGACCTTCCTCTTTTTATAAGATCAAGCACTTCGTCCGTTTTCATCGTCTTCTCCATCAGCTTGTTTTTTTAATTTTTGCCTGTTCGAAGTCTATGCCATGTTTAACCTTATTCTTGGCAGATTTGTTATTATCCCAGCTAAATTTCATTGCTTGTACTTATGGCTGATTAAGCGACGCGCGATTAATAAGTGTCGTGTTTGGCTAGGGTAGTGATTTTTTCTTTAGTCAAGGCGAAGGTTCCTGCCCTTAGTGGAGCTAAGGGCAGCGGTTCTTCGACGCCGGATAAAGGAAAAAGCACTCCTAGAAAGCCGACAGTTATTTGTTGCGCGTCGCTAAAGTTAGTAAAAGTTTGATTTTTAGCTAAACGCTGGATACTCAAGTATGCCTTAGACGTTTTCCTTCTAGCCATCTAAAAAAACACACAAAACATGAAAAAGCCATTCTTCTTACTCCTCCTAGCCGTAACCGCATTCACCTCCTGCCAAAGCCAAAACCAAGCTGATACGGCAGAGGACGAAGTCGTATTGCCGGTAGAAGCCTATCAGGAAAAGCTGGCCGCCAACGAAGAGGTTCAGCTACTCGATGTGCGCACGCCCAAAGAATACGAGGCCGGGCACATAGAAGGCGCGGTAAATATCAATTACTTCGACGAGGACTTTCTGTCGCAGGTAGAGCAGCGCTTCGAAAAAGGTGAGCCCGTGATGCTGTACTGCCGTTCGGGCAACCGCAGCGCCAAGGCAACCGCTGCCATGAAGGAAGCCGGCTTTGAGAAAATCTACGACTTGAAGGGCGGCTTCAACCAATGGCCTAAGAAATAGCCAAAGCGGCCTGCATCTGCTCTTCGATCTCCTCGGCTTCGATTGGGATGCGTTCGCACAGGTCCACCGGCCCCTCATCTGTCACGAGGATATCGTTCTCCAAGCGAACGCCGAAGCCTTCTTCCTTAATGTAGATGGCGGGCTCGCAGGTGAATACCATGCCCGCCTGAATAGGGTCGTAGCGGTTAGCTGCGTCGTGCACATCCAAGCCCATGTGGTGCGAGGTGCCGTGCATGAAGTAGCGTTTGTAGGCCGGTTTCTTGTCGCTCTGCTGTTTGATATCCGTCCGGTCGAGCAGGCCAAGCTCTAGGAGTTCACTTTCCATCATCCGGCCTATCTCTTTGTGGTACTCGTCCATCATCGTACCGGGCAGCAGCATCTGTTTGGCTTGGCGGAGGCAACGCAGTACCGCATCGTACACGGCCCGCTGCCGGGCGTTGAACTGCCCACTGACGGGGATGGTACGGGAGAGGTCGGCGGCGTAGTTGGCATATTCGGCACCGAAGTCTAGCAGCAGGAGCTCCCCCGGCTGGCAGACCTGATTGTTTTGGGTGTAGTGCAAGACGCAATTGTTCTCACCGCTGGCTATGACGGGATCGTAGGCATGGCCGTTGGCCCCCTGCCGGATGAATTCGTGGGTGATTTCGGCCTCAATTTCATACTCCTTCCGGCCCGGGCGCACGAACTGCAGCACCCGCTCAAACGCGCCGCCGGTAATGTCGACGGCCCGCTTTATGATCGCCGTTTCCAGTGGCGACTTGATCATCAACAGCTTCTTGAGAATGGGCTGCGCACGGTGGTACTTGTGCAAAGGGTAGCGTTGCTGCAATTCCTGTGCGAAACGCAAGCTCTTGTCTTTTGTAGGCGTGCGGAAGCCGTCGTGCTCATTGAGATTCAGGTAGATGCGCTTAGCCAAAAGGATAAGCTCGTGCAGCACGCGTTCCATATCGTCCAGCCAGTAGATGCGGTCGATACCCGAAATTTCCCGGGCTTGGGCTTTGGTCAGCCCTTCGCCATCGTACAGGGCGCTTGCCTCGTCTGACTTCTTGATAAACGCTACTTCCTGAAACCCCTCCTTGATGCAATCCGGGAATAGCACGACTACGGTCTCCGGCTGGTCCAGCCCGCTCAGGTAGAACAGCCCCGTATTTTGCCGGAAAGGGTAGAAGGTATCGCCGGTACGCGGCATCAAGTCATTGGATTGGAAAATGGCGATAGCGTCTGGTTGCATTTTGCGCATGAAGCGCTTGCGGTTGTAGGCAAACAGTTCTGGGTTGATCGCTTCGTATCTCATGGCGGACTATGGTTTTGCTGTGGGCAAGTTGCAAAAATCACCACAATCCACAAAGGTTAAAAGGTAAAATAGAGGCCTGGACTGTATTACAACTGTTTGTCCACCTCGTTCAGCTCGGTAGGGTCGTAATCGCCGAACCACTTACTAAGTTGCTGGCGGGCTTTTTCCCGTACTTGGTCATCGACGTAGGCGGCAATAGTGACTAGGCCAAAAGCGAGGACGCCGAGATCATCGGTATACCCCAACACCGGCGTGAGGTCGGGCACGGCGTCAATCGGGGCGAGAAAATAGCCCAGCGTACCCAATATGATGTTTTTGGCCCACAGCGGCGTGTCTTTGCGGCGGTAGGCAAAAAAGAGCAGCAGGGCACTGTACACCGTTTTCAAACCTGCTTTGCGGGCGTAGTGCTGAAGCTTGTTCCAAAACTGGCTTTCGGAAAACCGGTCGATATAGGGACGGAATGGATTTTTCATATTTTTCTGATCATGGTGTGCGCTGGTGGGTTTTGCTAAAACCCTAGATGTATAGTCAGCCGCACTATTACATTATTCTTCAAAGTAGGCATCAACTTCCAGCCTGCCCATTTTTTTAGACAAAACGCGCCGACTAGCCTTCAAGTTCCGCTTGGACCGGGCCCGCCAGTTCCAAGCCGGCGTTGCGCCCCTCCCCTTCGTAGCGCAATTTACCGTTTTCTGTCAGTTGCAAAGCGAAAGTCGACTGCAAGCTCTCGTTCACTTTGCCCGCCATGGCTCCGGCTACCGGGGCGGCAAGCTCACCGGTGCCTCCTTCTTGTCGCGCGTGTAGCTTAAGGCTTAGGCCTCTGCGCTGAAAATGCAGCTGTACCTCCCGTTTGGCTTCGTTTATGGAGACCGTCGACTGGGCGCCGTTGTAGGTCGTAAAGCGGTACAGCTTCCCGTCCAGCAGCAAGCCAGCCAGAAAGCCCGGAAAATGATTGCCCAGCCAAGGGATACGAGCCACTGAGACCATCAAAGAGGCTTGCTCCACCCCTGACAGGTGGTTGCTTTGCATCCATATCCAGCTTGAGGGGAAGGACCGGCCCCAGTCTTTCTCCATATAGCCGATGCCGCCGGTAAAGTCCACCGTCTCACCGTACAGCTGTAGTTCCCCCCGCAGCCGGTGGTGAAGGCTCACGACGCCGTGGTAGCACTCCATGAACGGCACAAAAGAGTACCAGCCCATAATGCCCGGCGCCCCCCAGCTACTTGGCCAGGGGGTAGGGTGTTCAAAGGCAATTTCACCTGCAGCTTCCGGCAAATGCAGGCGTATGCCCTGGCTACTAAAGCGATTCTCCCCCACTTCCACGGCAAAGCGGTCCTTTGCTGGCCGGAACGCCTCCGCCTCGAAGCGGTGGTAAGCCGACTGGCAAGCTTTGCCGTCCAGCCGTTGCACAAAAGCATGCTGTGCCCCATCTGCATCCATAGCAATACCGGGGATGAAGGCCAAGGCATAGCGTTCGCAGGGGCTCACGAGCTTGATGTACCAGCCCTCGAAGTAATTGCGTTGCCGGCCCCAGCCGTGGTAGCATTCGGGCCGCCATAGGGCTTGCCAGCGGTGAAATAAGTGGGTCATAATGAGGTTGTCGTAAAAAAATAGGCAGTCTACTCTTCCTCCTCCCGGAAGGGCGAGTTTTCCTGTTGCAGTATCAGCAATTCCCGCGCCAGGATCAGGCTGGCGCCGAGCACTACCAGCGCCAGAATCACCAGCCGGTCGTAGGCTTCTTGCAAAATAAAGAAATCATAAACACCGTGTATCGCCAATGGGGCAATGAAGCCGGCCCACAGCCAACGGCGCTGCCCGGCCAGCGTATTCGCAAACTTGGCCCGGCCGCAGAAGTACCCCATAATCACGGCGAAGGCCGCGTGGGCGGGCACGGCGGTAAACGCCCGCAGCAGGGTCGTCTCCATGCCGAACTGCGTGGCGTACAGCACATTCTCTAGCGTGGCAAAGCCCATGCCGATCATCACAGCATACACGATGCCGTCCATCGGCTCATTGAAAAAGGCGGAACGGAAGGGGTAAGCCAGCAGGGCCAAGTACTTCACGCCTTCCTCCGTAAACGACACGATGACAAAAGAAGAAAAGACAGTCACCAGCAGGCCGCCCTGCTCCAACCAGGCGAAGCCGCTCGCCCAGGTCTCTATCTTCAGCACGGGGTAGGTGATCGCTGCCCCCAGAAGGAAGGTCACCACCAAAGGAAGCGGGGCTTCCCGCTCGTACTTGTCCATACGGTAAATGTACCAGCAAATGAGCAAGCCCGGCAGTACGGCGGTGAGAAAGAGGAGCAGCGTGTATGGGGTCATGCGCTGCGGTTTTGATCGGCGGCCCGTTCGCTGCAGAAAGCCGCAAACTGCCGCACCATAAGCTGTGTATCTTTTTTAGCCTCGAACATGCCCATGTGGGCCGCTTTGGGCAGCATATGGACGGAAGCGGTGTCGGGCAGTACGGTTTGCGCCTTGTTTTTGTCGCGGGCTACGGTCTGGTCTTCCTCGCCGATGATGAACAGTACGGGGACCTCCAGGGCTTCCAGCGTAGCAGTTTCATCAGCCCGTTCGGCCATGGCTTGCTGGGCGGCTATAATGCCTTCACCTTCGTAGTGGGAAGCCCGGTAGATCATTTTTTCCAGTAAAAAGGAGTTGCTGCGTGCAAAACTGGGCGCAAATAAATTCGGTAGCATTTGCTTGACAAACAGCACAGGGCCTTGCCGCTTGATAAAGGCCACGCTTTTTTGGCGTTCAGCCCGCTTTTCAGGTGTGTCGGCGTAGGGGTGGGAGTGGAACAGGCCCAAGCCCATCAGTTGCTGCGGGAACAAGCGGGCAAAAGCCAGCCCCACGTATCCGCCCATGGAGTGCCCTACCATGACTACAGGGTCCACTTGCAGCTCTTCCAAGATGGCCTGCACGGCATGAGCCATACCTTCAATACTTACCTCCGGTATCACTGCCGACTGCCCAAAACCCGGCAGGTCTATGCGAATCACCTGGAAGCCTTCCTCCAGCAAATCGGGTGAAAAGTCCTCCCACATTCGGCTGTCCTCGCAAAAACCGTGCAGCAATACGATAGGCGTGCCTTTGCCTTCTCGTTGGTAGGCCACGGTGTGCCCCTCGTAATTGATGGTGTTCATGAACGTCGTGGTTTAATGCTCACCCGGGCGAGCTGTTGGTCATATCGTTCAGCTAAAATACTCCAATCGTAGCGGGCTACAAAATCCGCCACTGTATTGTCTCGGTGGACGGCGGGCCAAGCCGTGATCAGTTGACGCAGTTTGGCGTACCATTCATCGGGGGTGTCGTAGAGGTGCTTCGGCCTTAAATCAGGCGGGATATGCTCGGGGTAGGCCAGCCGGTTGGGCAGCAAAGGGTAACAGCCGCAGTACAGGGCTTCCACCACGCTGCCGCCAAAGAAGTCCTGGTAGCCGGTGACGGGCAGTATATCCGCGGCCCAAAGCCAGCGGGCATAGGCTTCCCGGCTTTCGGCGTAGCCCCAGTGGACAATCTCTTCCTGCAGCCGTTGGCGGGCTTCCGCAAAAATGGGGGGCGCGTTGCGGTAGGCTTCTCCCAGTACGATGAGGCGGAAGGCCAGCCCCTCTTTTTTCAACCGGAAAAGCGTCTCGAAAAAAGCGTCCGGGCCCTTGTCGTATTCCCAGCGGTGGTTCCACAGCAGGGTGGGGGTTGGAGATTTGTTTACCTCTCCTTCCACGTGCAGCCCGAGTAGGTCTAGGCCCAAGGGCAATACTTGGCTTTTTTCCTCAATGCGCGGCAACTGATCCAGCCCCCGGCTGTCGGGAAACTGCTTCAGAAAAGCGGGCAGAGCCGACAGAAAAGAGCGGCGGTGGTAATCGGAATTGAAAAAAACGGCATCCGCTGCTAGTGCGGACAAAAAATTGATATAGCCGTACTGATGGTCGCGCCCCAGTTCTTTGTCCGGATCGCCGGGCGACCAAGGGTAAGTGATTTGGTTTTCGTGGAAGTAGAGCGCCACGGGCAGGTGGGCGGTACGTTGGCGGGTCAGGCCCAAAAAGGCGGGCAGGTGCAGCATGTCGGTGGCGAGTAGCAGGCCGGGTGTTGTATCGGTAGCTAAGCATTGCTTGGCCAGTGCGGCGGCCCCGCCCTGCATGCGCCACTTCCAGTGCCGGCCCTTGAGGGTCAGCAAATGCAGCTCGTGCGCGCTGTGGTTTTGGTATTCCCGCGCCCATTTGGCATGGCTGCCGGCAAAAAAAGGTTCTAAAACAAGAATTTTCATGTTAATAGCTTGCTAAATACGGGGTTGACTTATACCGCCCGTGCCAAGTTTACTATATTTAGTCCCATTCTTCGGATTGTGAATGTATAAATTTTAGAATGGCGGGATTTTCCGACTTACGAAAAGGGTTATCGACCATAGAGGAGCTGGAACGGGAGCTCAACCTCAAGCAGTTGCAGATCAACCGCCTGCTCAATATCACGCAGGCGATCAACAACAACGTCTCGGCGGAGGGGCTCTACAATATGTACCGTTCTTTCCTGAGCTGGGAAATTGGGGTGAAAAAAATGGTGCTGTTCGTGCGGCAGGCGGAGTCGGATACCTGGGCGACCCGCGCGGTCATCGGGATAGACCCGGCCGAGATTGACCAGGGGGTCAGCAAGCAGTTCCACCGTTACAAGCGGCTCAATAACGTAGAGGGGGATGAACACCCCTTCATCCGGCAGTTTGATGTGGTCATCCCTGTGCAGCACAAAGACAAAGCGCTGGCGTATGTCTTCATCGGCGGCTTCGACGAAGAGGATGATATGTACAACAAGGTGCAGTTTATCACCACCATCACTAATATCGTGGCGGTGGCCATCGAGAACAAGCGGCTCTTCCGCCGGCAGCTGGAGCAGGAGCGCCTCAAGCGGGAGATAGAGCTGGCCGGCGAGATGCAACGGATGTTGATTCCCGAAGATTTGCCGCACAAGAGCTGCTACCAACTGGACAGCATTTACAAACCCCACTACGGCGTCGGTGGCGACTATTTCGACTTCATGGAGTTCGGCGACGGGGAAATTGTCTTTTGCATAGGCGATATTTCCGGCAAGGGCGTGGCGGCTGCCCTGCTGATGGCGAACTTCCAAGCGAATTTTCACACTCAGATCAAAAAACGGACGGATTTCGACAGCTTTATCCGCTCGCTCAACCACTCCGTCAACTTGATTACCAAAGGGGAGCGCTTTATCACCTTCTTCATCGCCGCTTACGACCAGAAGACACAGTCGCTGCGCTATGTTAACGCTGGCCACAACCCGCCGGTGCTGGTGAACGACGGGGAGGTAGTGCTGCTGGATAAAGGCTGCACCATACTCGGCTCCTTCCCGGAAATACCGGAATTGGAGGTTGGCGAAGTGCAACTGGACGGCGAGGCCATCATCCTGACCTTCACGGACGGGCTGACCGACCTGCAGAACGAAGCGGGCGACTACCTGAACGAGCAAATCCTTTACAAATTCGTGCGTTCCAATTACCGGCTGACGGCCACGGACTTCAACCAGAAGCTTATGCAGCACCTGGAAGTGTTTAAGGGCGACGAAACCTACCCCGACGATTTCACCGTGCTGACCTGCAAAATCTTCACGCCCGGCCACAGTCAGTCCTAGGCGGCAGGGTGTTGGCCCGGCCAGCGCTACAGCGCATCGAATAACAGCGGGGGGAATAAACGAATGGGTGCTGCTCACCGTTTTCATGTTGGAGCTTTCTTGAAGAGCCTCCGCGCATTACTTTATGGCCAACGTACTATAATGAAAGAAAAAAACGTAGCAGGCATACTGGCACTTTTCCTTGGCGGCTTCGGCGTCCACCGTTTTTATTTGGGGCAGACGGGCCTGGGTATATTTTACCTTATCTTTTTCTGGTTTCCGGTGATGTGGATTGTGGGGCTGATTGACGCCATCGCGTTTTTCTCCATGGACAGCGAAGATTTTGACCGCAAATACAACCGGGAGTACTTTTTCCGGCAGGAGCTCCGTCGGGAACGGGAGAAGAACCGCTATCGGCCTGCCAACCGGCGGGCAGAATACGAGCGCCGTTACGAAACCCGCCGTCAGCGACCGCCAAGCCGCGAGCGCCGCCGCAGGCCTACCCGTAAGCGCAATAACCCGCACAAAGCAGCGGGCATCGCCAAATTTAAAGACTACGACTACGACGGCGCGATCGAAGAATTCAATAAGGCGCTGGAGGTAGAGCCGACCGATATTGCCACCCACTTCAATATTGCCTGCGCTTACTCCATCAACGAGGAAGCGGACAAGGCTTTTTTCCACCTCGATCAAGCGGTGGCAAACGGCTTTACGGACTTCAAACGCATACGCGAGCACGACAAACTTGCCTTTGTGCGTATACAGGACGAGTACGATGCCTTTGAGGCCAATGGGTTCCGCTTGGAAAAGCCGGCCGGCGAGGAAGCGAAACCGGAAGAAGCAGCATCTGCTACACAGGAAGAAGAAGCAGTGGAGGATCATTCCCACATCCTCGAACAGCTGAAGAAGCTGGGCGACCTGCGGGAGAAAGGGTTGCTGACGGAAGAGGAGTTTAGCCACCAAAAGAAGAAGCTGCTGGGGTAATCCTGACAAGCAGGCGACTTTTTTAACAGAATATTCATCAACAGTGGGGCAGCATGCACGTTAAGCAATAAAGTAATATCCCAGACATGAACGCGGAATACCTAATATCTGACATGATTATCCCCCTGCGGACCTCTGACACGGGGGAAGAGTCGCTAAGCATGATGAATGAGTTTGTCGTGCGGCATTTGCCCATCGTCAATAATCAACAGCTGCTGGGATTGCTCTCAGAAGACGACATTCTCGACCACGATACGCAGGAAGCTGTTGGGTCCTACCGCTTGTCCACAAACCGCCCTTATGTACAGTACGACGATCATGTTTACGAAATTCTCCGCCTGATTGCCGAATACCGGCTTACCCTCATCCCGGTCGTCGACCAAGAAAATAACTACATCGGAGTCGTCACGATGGAAGATATGATACAGTACTTCGCCCGCACGGCTTCTTTTTCCGAGACGGGCAGCATCATCGTACTGGAAATGGACAAACGGGACTACCACCTTTCGGAAATGGCGCGCATCGTCGAATCAGAGGGGGCGGTGATACTGAGCTCCTTCATCACGTCTAATGTCGATTCCACCCGCCTTGACGTCACCCTCAAACTCAACCAGCAAAACGTACAGTCCATCATCGCCACGCTCAACCGCTTCGACTACGAAGTAAAAGCGACCTTCAATGAAAGCACTTACGTCGAGGGCCTGAAAGAGCGGTACGAGGGGCTGATGCGGTATTTGAATGTGTAGGGATTAATATTGTAACGTTGGGCGCAGTTGCGATTTGTCCCTTTAGTTTCAATTGCTCGATAGAGTTTCCTGATTAGGGCAAGATATAGTCTGACAACAT
>JAAAOU010000455.1 GCA_009908745.1 Bacteroidota bacterium | reverse complement strand
GAGAGTGGGCTGGCGCAGGTGTACGAAGCCTTGGGGCGGCCTGCAGAGGCCTTGCAGCACTACAAAGCCTTTTACCAACTCGATACGATGATTGCCAACCGCAGCGACCGTCAACAGTTGATGCGTTTTGAAGCCAAGTTCCAGAATGAGCAGCAGGCCCTGGAAATCGCCCGCCAAAAATCCCGGCAGCGCTTTCTGATGGTGTTGCTAGCCGGCCTTCTTCTATTGGTGCTCATCGTTATAGCTGCGTACATCACACAACGTAAAGCAAGGGCCAAGCTCGCCCGTCAGAATGCCATCATCGAGCAGCAAGCCGCTGAGCTGAAAGAGCTAGATATCGCCAAGTCCCGCCTATTTGCCAATATTTCCCATGAATTGCGTACGCCCCTCACGCTGATGCTCGGCCCAGCCAGCAGCTTAGCCAAACGCCTGCCACCGGATTCATCCGAACAGTCCTTCCTAGACATGATCAAAGCCAACGGCGAGCAGCTGCTCCGGCGTGTCAACGAGATACTCGATTTGTCCAAACTTGACGCCGGGCAGCTGGAAGTAACGGAAGAAGCGGTACAGGTACCCGACGTGCTGCGGCGGCAGATCGGTCTATTCGAGTCTTATGCCTATCAGCAAGGTATAGCACTGAAGTATGAAGACCGCCTGCCAGCAGGCCTGTCTTTGGCGGCCGACGAGGATAAACTCTGCAAAATTGTGGGTAATTTGCTCTCCAACGCCATTAAATTTACACCCCCCGACGGCTCGGTAGAGCTATTGTCAGAGCGCAGGGGGGAAAGCCTCGCTATAGAGGTATCCGATAGCGGCCGGGGAATACCACCGAAGGACTTGGCGCATATTTTTGAGCGCTTTTACCAGTCTAAACATACCCAAACACCGCTCGAAGGGGGCACTGGCATTGGCCTGGCGTTTTGCAAAGAGCTGGCAAATGCCTTGGGCGGGGATATTGAAGCCCGAAGTACACTGGGGACAGGCAGCACCTTCACCCTGCTCCTGCCCTACCGCGAGATGCAGGCGCCGGCAGAAGCAGAGGTAAGTACGCAAGAAGTACAGCCGGGGGCAGCAGAAGGCAGTCAGCCTATCACCCTGCAGCAGTCCCCCACCGAAGATAAGAAACAGCGGGGCCGCATCTTAGTCGTAGAAGATAATATCGAATTGCAACGCTATATCGCACACGTCCTGGCGCCTTACCACAGTGTGCAAGGTGCAGCCAACGGGCAGGAGGCACTGCATTGGCTGCAGGACAATGGCCCGGATGCGGTAGACTTGATTCTTTCGGATGTGATGATGCCGGCAATGGATGGTTTCACCCTTCTACAACGGGTGAAGGCAGACGAACAGTTGAAACGGCTGCCGGTCATCATGCTAACCGCTTTGGCACAGCAGGAAAGCCGGCTGAAAGCGCTGCGTATTGGCGTGGACGACTACTTGCTCAAGCCTTTTCAGGAGGAGGAGTTGCTCGCCCGGGTGGACAGCCTGCTTAAGAATTACCGCATCCGTACGGCGGCTTCAAAAGAAGAAGCCGACCTCAGCAATGCCAAAGCCGCCGGCCAGCTTGCCAAAGAGGAAAATGCAAACTTTGTCTCGGAAGACAGACAGGATGCTGGTGAAGAATGGCTACAGCAGCTCGAAGCAAAAACCTTGTCCCATATTAGCAATACCAATTTTACGATGGATGACTTGGCGGAAGAAATGCACATGAGCCGCCGGCAGTTCTACCGCGCCGTAAAGGCTAATACAGGCCTTACGCCCAACCAATACACGCTGGAAGTACGCTTTCAACAAGCCCGCCAATTGTTGGAACAGAAGCGCTTTTCTAATGTAAAAAGGGTGGCGTACGAGGTCGGCTTTAAAGATACACGCTATTTCTCCCAGCAGTACAAAAAGCGGTTTGGCCGCTTGCCATCCGGCTATTTATAGGCTTTGGCACGATTGCCTCACCAACTTGGCACAATCCTCACCTTACCGTACCGTATATTTGTATCAGACAGTGAACAAATATTCAAAAACGAATTTGCTTCTCTAGTGCCTGCTGCAAACTTGGTGCTTCAGCTTTGATGACTAACCCAAACTCCATCATAGTATAGCCTGCGACGCTTAGATGTTGTGCTATAACCTATTACGATCTGAAGTACTGGTTTTCATAGAGTTCTTGTTAGCAAAGTTGGAAGGTACTGCTTGGTAGCCCCCTTACCTTTATTTCGTCTATGTTTTCAGGAAAACGTGAAGGATGGAATCGAACTGCCAGCAGTGCCTTTTTTATTGCCTACTTTCCCGTAGCTTTTCTTTCAACTATACTCCCGAACAGTTCCGCCGGCGATTACTGGACGAGCCGTAGCGTATGCACTGTCCGGGAGTAAGATGAGCTGAGGCTAAACGGTCTTGATCGTGCAGCCCACCGCCTTGGTCACAGCGGGGGACGGCGCCTCGCCTTTTTTAAGCGTTTCTATAGCCTTTTCCAAGAACTTCTCTTCTACTGCTTCCGGGTCACGCACACTGTCGTCTATGGCACCGTGGTAACGGACCACTTTATCGGCATCGAGCAGAAAGACTTCTGGCGTACGCGTAGCGCCGTAAGCCGGATAGACGTTTTGCCCTTCATCGAAGAGGTACAGGAAGGGGTAGCCCATCTCCTTGGCGCGCTCCTGCATTTTTTCGAAGCTGTCGCCGGGTTGCGCGGCGGGGTCGTTCGGCTGAATAGCCACCACCGGGTAGCCCTGCGGCGCGTACTTGTTGTGCAGGTCGATGATGCGCTGCTCGCTGGCCACGGCGTAGGGGCAGGTATTGCAGGTGAAGATGACGATGTAACCTTCTGGCTTTTCGCCGTTGGCGTCCTTGATATTGTCGAGGGCATACCTCTCGCCGTCCACGTTTTTGAGTTCAAAAGCCGGGGCTTTTTCGCCTACCGCCACCCCGTCGGCAGGTTGGGCAACAGCCTTAGGCGCTGCTTTTTCTTCTTTGGCGGCTTCCTCGGTGTCCGCTTGCTCGTTTTCGCCAGCTTGGCTAGCCGAGTCAGAGCAGCTGCTCAAAGCAAAAAACAGCAATAGGGCATTCAGCAAAATCAGGTGTCTCATGGTTTTCAGTTTTTGTAGTGATAAAAAATTAACGGCGGGCGATCTCTTCCACGGCCGCTTGAAGTTCGTTTGTATCCTCCACCGCCTCGCCAATGAAGCGGCGGTGTTGTCCTTTGTAGATCAAAGTGGCAGGTATAGCACCTGTCCACTTTGGGTCTACCCGGTCGATCCAGTCGTTGTACTTGCCATCGAGCAGTACGAGCACCTCAGACTGCAACTGATGCTTTTCCACAAAGGGGATCAATGAAGATTTCACCTTCTTGGGAAAGTCTAAGCTGACCAAGATGACTTTAGCTTTTTGCCCCTGCAAACTGGTATTCAGCGCCTCGAAGTAGGGCAGTTCTTTCACGCAGGGCTTACACCAAGTTGCCCAGAAGTTGATAACGTAAGTGGTGTCATTATCTTGTTCAAAGAGGGGGGCGATTTCGTCGAAGGTGGTATAAATGGGAAGGCCAGCGAGGGTGGAATCGGCCTGTGGCCATTTTTTTGAGAGGGGCATCACAGCAGAAGTAGCCGGAGATTCGTTTTGTGTTTTGAGTGCTTCAGGGTCGGCTTGTTTTTTTGGGTCTTCATTAGAGGGCGGGCTCTGACAACTCAGCACGACGGCGGAGCAGCACAGCAGAAAGAATAGGCGGCTCAACATGACGGTAGTTTTACAAAGATAAACTTTCCCCCGCCGGAATAGTTTGTTCAGGCGACTACGAAAAAGAGGAACACAGCTAACTGCATTCCTCCTGAAAATATTTAGTATGAAAACTCTACTGCCTAATTTCGGTTGCTGCTCTGCCGCGCTGCTGACAAGGCAATGCTAATACTTTGCACTAACCCTGTACGATCAGCTTTTCATTATTCCTCCTTTTCTAGCAGCAAGAAATCGTATCATTGCTGTACAACTATATCCCTTTCAGGAGGTTCAGGCTAATCCACGGAAAGGGGCTGCTTCAGTTGAGTATCATTACTGATGATGGCGGTCGTTCGCCAAGGCTGAAGCAGCTGATTTTCCATAGCATTTATATTTTAGAGCAGCTAGTGAGCCTGAAAACCATCTGGCAACGCACCATTAAATGAGTGCTTGCACGGATAATAGCTTTACTATCAAAACAAGGCAATAGGAATCTGGTTCACGAGAATGAGCGATAAATAGTAGGAAGGATATTGCTGCTGCTACCTCAATAACATTACCCCGCCCGAGGTTTCATTCACTTCCCCAGTACGGGTATCCCGGTACAGTAAGAGGTAGGTGTACAAGCCCGTGGGGGCAGCTTTGCCCTTCGACCGCCCATCCCAGCGGGCATCGCTTCCCGAGCCCTTGTAGCGCAAGCCGCCCCAGCGGTCGTATACTTCCAGCCGCAGGGTTTCATGATAAGGCCCCAGCGGCTCAAAAAAATCATTGCGCCCATCATCGTTAGGGGAAAAAGCCGTGGGCAAATAGATATTGTCCGGCACTTCGACTTCCACAAAATAGCTGCATGTTACAGCACAATTGCCTCCATTGCTCACCAAGAGCTGCAAGGTGTCATTGCCGGCCGCCTCCAGCTCCGGGTTGGGGCAATCGCGGCAGGAAAGCGGGTAGTTGGACTGCCAGGCGTAGAATTCCCCATCGGCGCAGGGCGACAAGCGCAGACGCTCTCCAAACTGCAAGCGGTAGGATACTGGAGCAGTAGTGGAAGCTTCCGGCTGAGGCAAGACCACGATGGTGTCTACAGCTGTGAGGGTATCAAGTGCAGTGCCTACCTGCAGGCTGATTTCGTATTGGCCAGGCTCGTCAAAACAAACCTCCTGCGGCTCCAGCCCGTTAGCCTGGGCTGGGATTGCTGATTCAAACGACCAAAAAGCTAGCCCAATGGCTGAGTTGGTGCCGGTGTACTCCACTACCGCACATTGGCCGACGCAGAGGGTATCCTGAGATAAAGCAAACCGCGGGTCCGGCTGCTCGAAGACTTCTACTTCGTAGGTGCAGCTTTGGGCGCACTGCCCGGCGTTCCAGACTTGCACCGTATACGTTATATCTTCCTGCGGTGTAGCCAGGGGGTTGGGGCAATCGGTGCAGCTCAGCCCCTGGCTGGGTTCCCATTGGTAGGTGTCGCCCTCGGCGCAAGCCTCCAGTTGTACGGTGGTGCCCGTAGTAAGCTGTAGTTGCTGCAAAGTATCAGCGGTAAGCGTAGGCTGCGGCACCACGGTCACGGCTCCTTCCAGCAGCAGGGTGTCTTGCCCGGCACAGTGGGCCATGACTACCTCTATGTCGAATACGCCGGGCTCATCATAACAGATTTGCTCGGGCGCTACCTCCTGAGAAGTACTTGGCAAAGCGCCGGCAAACTGCCAGTTGTAGTCCCCGCCTATACGGTTGGCGATGTTGATGCAGCTCCCCGAGCATATCGTGGTATCAAAATTGAGCAGGTGCTCGAAGCTGAACTTAAACACCCCAACATCGTCAAAGTAGGAATAATTGGATTTCTCAATAGCAGTATTGGGGTCCCAAATAAAATCGGTCTCTTGGTCGGCATTGAAATTGCCGAGGGTAATGTAGCGCTCGCCCCCCTGTGCCGTGAAACAGCCTGAGATTTTGGTATACTGCGTGGTATCGGTGATGATGTCCCCTACGTATTCAATGGTCGGCTCCATGTTAAGTACGCCGTCAAAGGGCAATGTGGAGTCGATAGGTTCAGGGGTCACGATCATTTCGTATTTGTTGATATAGCCATGACGTGGGGCGGGTAGGATATGAAATTCAGCGTAATAAAAACTGTCTTTTTCTAGGGGTTCTGATAGCTGACCGTGTAAATAATCATGAGCCGAAAAAGTATTGGTAACGATTTTGTAAAGGTAGGCCGCCGTAAACCCATCCCCGGTTCTTGGGAATGCCCCTAAGTCGGTGTATCCACACTCGTTCAGGTATTCCGGGCTGCCAAAGTAAAAAATCCAATCTAATAAGTACCCCGTGAAAAAATCGGCTTCTGTAGGACAATTTTCGTATTCTTCAAAGCCCGGGTTAATGACCAGGTTTTGTTGGGTATGCGCTCCTGTCGGTATTAGAAAGAGTAAGCAGTACAAAAGCTTTTTCATAGCTAAGCTGGTAGAATTAAATTAAGTCGGGCTGCAAGTAACCTTAGCTACCTGCAGCCCGTCAGGTTTTATCATTCTACGATGATCTTACGGGTAATCCGCTGCTGACTATTGGAAATAGAGAGCAAGTATAATCCCGGAGGACAAGTCGATACATCGATCTCATAATGGTTGAAGCCTTTTGACGCTTGGGCATCCTTCAT
Source organism: Bacteroidota bacterium (assembly GCA_009908745.1). Lineage (GTDB taxonomy): Bacteria > Bacteroidota > Bacteroidia > Chitinophagales > Saprospiraceae > Phaeodactylibacter. The sequence goes on along the minus strand of JAAAOU010000455.1, from coordinate 5,629 downwards.
ATTTTGCAGCACTTGCCCGGTACTACTCAATAATGAAAGCTCTATTGGGCCCTCTTCTATCTGGCTGGCCTGTACATTCAGTGTCGAGGTGGCAGGCAGCGGAAAGGCTTCTACCTGAAGACTATGGTCCGCTTCTATATTTGCTGTTTGCCCTCCTCCATCCTGTAGGCAGAATGGACAACCTTGAAGTATATTAAAGTAGCTAAACTGCTCCAAAGGGCCGCATTCAGATTCCGCAATTACGGTTAATTTATAGCATTTACCATCGGTCGCACTTTCTCCCGATAGCCCGGAATTTAATGGAAAGTAACCTAGTATTTCTTGTCCGGGAGGGCCAACCAGCTCAGAAGTAAACAGTAGCGGACCACTTGGGAAGTCTTGCTCTTCAAACTCTTCATCGTATAGTGTAATCACCGGAGTTCCATCATTACAGTTGACTTCCTCGATAATAACCCGAAAGCCATCGATTTTCTCCCTTTCGGTATCATCGGTGATTATAACACCAAATGAGCTGGCTCCGACAGTTGTTCCGGGGAGTGTTTCTGATCTAGGCACGACAAGGTCATTTAAATCGGTATTTCCTGGTGTATTGACATTTGCCGTTTCCACCTGCGAGCTAGCACTGATTTCAAAATCAAAATCCAACTCCTCCTGCAGCCTGACAAAAAACTCCTGCGTATTGGTAAAAGACTCGGGTGCAGGCTGGCATTCTTCGTTGCAGCAAAATTGTTCCACTTCGATTAAAAGCAGCAGGCCTTCACCCGGGATTTCCTCAATTTGCCCTAGAGCCTGACTGAGGTCGACACCGCTGCCGCAAGGGGGCGTTTCTTCCCCTTCTTGATCCCCTACAGTAATACACGGGGATTCCGCTAATAATTCGAGCTTCTGCCCTGCCAAGTCGGTACGATAAGCACGCCCCCGAAAGCAATAAACGATATTCTCATTGCTTCCATACCTTTCTTTGAATTCACTATTGATGTCAATACAACTTTCTTGGCCTTTACAAATAACTAAGGGGCTGAAGCTAGTGTTTAACGGCGATATTGGATCACCATTGATCTCCACTTCCCAGTCTCCCGGTAAAAGCTCAAAGTCAAGATTAGATTGATTCCCCTGACTAGAAGTAAAATAATACTGTCCCGGAGTAGTAGGCCCGCTAGGTTCGCTTACCGTCACAATCCAGGTGTCATAGCCAAATAAAAGGCTGGCATATTCGCCGTTAGCATCTGTTGTTGTAGTGTATGCCCCCGGAGTTTCTCCTTGAGAGTTACCCCAGAAGCGGACTTCTACACCTTCTAATGGCTCTCCCGAGCAGTAATCTACCACTTGCCCTTCGTAGAAAACTGTGTTTGCGTTTTTTTGAGCACTCAGGTGCACGCTCGCAGAACAGACAAGGCATAAGAGCAGAATAGTCCCTGATTTTAGAAAGTTTCGCTTAAAATTCATAATTTAACGGTTTAGATATTAATGATAAGGCTAATGCTAACAAAGGAGCATCACCAAATGCTTTGAGCATTAGCCTTTTTTACGCTTGTAGGAGATGTCTTAAAGCACCAAAGAGGTAAAAGAGGTAAAAGAGGTAAAAGAGGTAAAAGAGGCGCTTCAAGTCTTTATACAGTCATAAAGCTACAGTTTTTCAAAAGAAAAAGCAATAATTTATCTGCTTTTTTCTTACCTATGTGTCATTGCTTTGACCGAAGCATCGTGACAATCAGCCTAAATCATTTTCCACCCCCTCAATTCAACACATAATCCACCCCCATTTTCTCCAGCGCCGAGATAAAGCCATTCGTCGCGTTTACCTTTCGGTCTTTAGACTTCATCAACAGTTTGAGTCGCTTATTCCGGTCGATGATTTCCATGCGGAGGCCGTGGGGCCCCTTGTGCGCTTCGCAGGCTTGGTCGATGGCATCGATAAAGTCGGGGGTCAGGCCTTCCACGTGCACTTTCAGCGTGATGGCTTCGGTGCGGTGCTCCGCGATGCCGTCGAGCAGTTTCACCTCTTTGACCTTCATCTCCAGGCCGTCGCCGCGCCAGCTTTTCTGCCAGCCGACGCTGAGGAAGAGGGCTTTGCCGACTTCAAGCAGGTGCTTGAATTTCTGATAGTCCTCGCCGAAGAGCTTGAACTCCAGGCTGCCTTTGTAGTCTTGCAGCTCAAAGACCCCCCAGCCATTGCCATTTTTGCTGATGAGGTGCTTGGCCATCGTGACTAGGCCGGCGACATTCAGGGAGGGGCGGTTTTGCATATCCTCTACTTCGTCCAGGGAGCAGCTGACGAAGTGCTCTACTTCTACCTTGTAGTCATCAAGCGGGTGGCCGCTGATAAAAATACCGGTTACGCCCTTTTCATTGTTGAGTTGTTCGATGAGCGGCCAAGGCTCGCACTCGGGCATGGGCGGCTCGGGGATCATCACCTCGTCCGTATCGCCAAAGAGGGAATTGACCGCCTGTGCTTTCTGGGCTTGGTAGGCGTTGCCGTAGCGTAGGGCATGTTCCAGCAGGCTCTCAAACTTATCGGAAGGGGAAAAGTACTGTGCTCGGTGGGTACCTTCAAAGCAGTCGAAGCCCCCGCCGAGCGCTAGGCTTTCCATGACCTTCTTGTTGACAGAACGCAGGTTGAGGCGGCGCATCATATCAAAGATGCTCTCGAACTTGCCGTTGGCTTCCCGTTCTTCTAAAATGGCTTCCACCGGGCCTTCGCCCACGCCCTTGAGCGCCGTCAGCCCAAAGCGGATGTGCCCGCTTTTATCCACCGAAAAGTCAGCTACGGATTCATTGACGCTGGGGCCCAATACCTCCAGGCCCATGCGCTTGCACTCCTGCAAGAAGAAGGTGACCTTGCTGATGTCGCTCTTGTTGTTGGTCAACACGCTGGCCATGAACTCCGCTGGGTAGTGGGCCTTCAGGTAAGCCGTCTGATAAGCCACAAAAGCGTAGCAGGTGGAGTGGGATTTGTTAAAGGCGTAGGACGCAAAGGCCTCCCAGTCTTTCCAAATCTTTTCCAGTTTGTCCTTCGGATGGCCGCGCTCCGCCCCGCCCTCGATGAACTTGGGGTGGAGCATGTCGATGAGCTTCTTTTTCTTTTTGCCCATCCCCTTACGGAGCATGTCGGCTTCGCCTTTGGTGAACCCCGCCAATTTTTGCGAAAGCAACATGATCTGCTCCTGGTAGACGTTGATCCCGTAGGTCTCCTCCAGGTATTCCTCCATAGCCGGCAAGTCGTAGGTCACCGGCTCCCTGCCGTGCTTGCGGGCGATGAAGTTGGGGATGTATTCCAATGGGCCAGGCCGGTAGAGGGCGTTCATGGCGATGAGGTCCTCAAAGGCGGTGGGGACGAGCTCTTTCATGTACTTCTGCATGCCCGCACTTTCGTACTGGAAAATGCCGATGGTCTCGCCGCGCTGGAACAGCTCGTAGGTCTTCTGGTCGTCGAGCGGCACCTCGTCCATATCCAATTTGATGCCGTGGTTGCGCTCCACCATCTCCACGGCCTTCTTGATGATGGTGAGCGTTTTGAGCCCGAGGAAGTCCATCTTGAGCAGGCCGGCGTCTTCGGCTACGCTGTTGTCAAACTGGGAGACCAGCATGCCCGTTTCTGCATCCGCTTTCACCGGCACGTACTTGGTGATTTCGTCGGGCGTAATGACGACCCCGCAGGCGTGGATACCCGTATTGCGCACCGAGCCTTCAAGCTTTTGCGCAGTTTGGATCATCTTGCCGATCTGATCGTCGCCCTCGGCCAGCTGCCGGAATTGATTGGCTTTGTCCAACTCCTCCGAGTTCAGCGCCCCTCTGAGCTTTTCGTCTACGCCTCCGTCGGCCAGCACTTTATTCAGGGAGGCCTTGAGGTGGTTGGGGAAGGTTTTGGCAACGCGGTCTACTTCAGAAAGCGGCACATCCATGACCCGGCCGACATCGCGCAGGCTGGATTTTGCGGCCATGGTGCCGTAAGTGACGATTTGTGCCACCTGGTTTTGGCCGTATTTCTCGATCACGTAGTCGATCACCTTCTGCCGCCCCTCGTCGTCAAAGTCGATATCAATATCCGGCATAGAAACCCGCTCTGGGTTGAGGAATCGCTCAAACAGCAGATCGTACTTGATGGGGTCTACGTTGGTAATACCGATGCAGAACGCCACGGCAGACCCGGCAGCGGAGCCCCGCCCCGGCCCGACCGACACGCCCATCTCGCGGGCGGTGGTGGTGAAGTCCTGCACAATGAGGAAGTAGCCAGGGTAGCCCGACTGCTCGATGACGGACAGTTCAAAGTCGAGGCGCTCTTTGATCTTTGGCGTGATGGTGCCGTAGCGTTTCTTTGCGCCTTCGTAGGTCAAGTGGCGGAGGTACTCATCCTGTGTTTTAAACTGTGGGGGCATGGGGAAAGCGGGCAAGAGGATGTCCCGGGCAAGGGTCAGTTTTTCCACCTTGTCGTAAATTTCCATAGTATTGTCCAAGGAAGCCGGCTGGTCCTGGAACAGATCGCCCATCTGCTGCTGCGTCTTGAAGTAAAAGTCGGAGCTGGGGAATTTGAATCGCTTCGCCTCTTCCAGCAGGCTGCCGGTGTTGATGCAGAGCAGGATATCGTGCGGCATCCAGTCGTCCTCCTCCACGTAGTGGGAATCGTTGGTGCAGATGACCTTGACGTTGTGCTTTTGAGCCAGCTTGAGCAGCTTCTGGTTGACGTCTTCCTGGCTGAGGTCGGAATAAATAGGGTTGCCGTGGCTGTCCTTGCCAATGTCGATATTATCTAGCCCGCGGTGGCGCTGTAGCTCGATGTAGTAATCCTCGCCGAAGATGTCGAGCCACCATTTGAGTTCTTTCTCTGCTTCCTCGTCTTTGCCCTGCAAGAAGAGTTGCGGGATGATGGCGCCGATGCAGCAGGAGGTGACGATGAGCCCCTCGTTGTACTTGGCCACGAGCTCTTTGTCAATGCGGGGGAACTTGCTGTAGGCCCCTTCGATGAAGCCGAGGGAGCAGAGCTTGCTCAGGTTTTCGTAACCTTTCTGGTTTTTGGCCAGCATGAGCTGGTGGTAACGGCGGTCTTTTTCGCCCTTGGCGCGGGAAAAGGATTTGACATGGCGGTCTTCAACCAGGTAAAATTCGCAGCCGATGATGGGCTTGAGGTCGCGTTTTTCGGCCTCCGCCACAAACTTGAAAGCGCCGAACATATTGCCGTGGTCGGTCAGCGCTACGCCCTTTTGCCCGTCCTGGGCGGCTTTGTCCATCATCGCCCCGATTTCGGAAGCCCCGTCGAGCAAGGAATACTGGGTGTGGCAGTGGAGGTGTACGAACTCTGGCATGGTTGATCGGTTTCGGTTTGGTTGCTTGCGTGCTTTTTTTAGTAACAACTAAAGTACGGGTTTCGGTTGGGGTGTGGAAGGAATAGCTGGGAGAGTTTTCCACAGGATCAACCTTAATCCTTTATTAACGACCTCCACACAACAACTGCCCGACAAAACGCATTAATAGGGTGAGCGAAAACGAAAAAAGATGAAAAAGACATTCATGGTAGAATTCGATTTGCCCGCTTCTTTCGACGAGGAGTTCATGGCACTCATCCCCCGGCAACGCTACGTGATCAACAGCATGCTGGCGGAAGGGCGTGTCAAGGCATACTCCTTGGCGATGG
>JAAAOU010000301.1 GCA_009908745.1 Bacteroidota bacterium | reverse complement strand
AAACTTGGCAGTAAGTGGCCTTATTCTTTTTCAATCTGATTGGGCAAGCAGCGGACGAGCATCGTCTCGCCGACTCGGCGGATATTCAGGGTGTTTTCCTTTAAATTGAAGGAGACGATGTCTGCCTTGTAGTCCACCGGCTCTTCGTCAGCCTGCCTGATTTCTACCTCCGTAGCGCCCACAAGCGACAGCTGCATGCGGCCAGGGTGGAAAACCGCGCTCCACGCCGTTTTGCGGGTCGATAAGCGTACCAGCTCTTTGTCTTTTGTAGCGCTCATGACCAGCGTGGTTGACCCGGGGCTAGTTGTCATCTCAGCATCGGCCTCCATAGTTTTCGGGAGTTCGAAAGCAGTGGCTGCGGTAAGCTGCCCCCGCAAGGTGCCGATGAGAATACCGCTGCGCTGATCGAGCGGGAAGCTGATGGCCCGCCCGTCATCGATGAGGTAGAGCGTTTTCATATCAGTAGACAAGCAGATGTTGTTGACCATGGTGTAGACGTTTTGTTCGAATATCCGAAGTTTTAAATTAGCCGGTTGGGGCTGGCCGAAGAGCCACTCCCGCAGCCGTTCGAGCAAGCGGCGTAGATTGTTCATACGCTGTAAATATTGCTTGCCCAAAAGTAATAATAATTTGATCTTTTCGACAATTAAAAGCGCAAGCGGTCCAGCTGCTCCCAAGGGTGAAAGGCATTCAAGTCTAGCTGAAAAGATATCCGCTGCCAAAAATTGCCCAACTCTGCCTGCCGGTCCGACAGGTTGAGGGAGCTCAGCAAGGGGAAGTAGACCCCCACAGCGTTGTTGAAAGCCGATAGCATCAGCCCGCCGCTCCAAAGGAACTGATCGCCAAACACCGGGTCGCCAGCGATAGGCCGGGCGTCACTGAAGTAGCCGAGGTCCAGATAAGGCTTGACCGGTATGCCAAACAGCGCGTTCTTGGGCAGGTCTACCCAAAAATTTGCCGACAGTATATAGTCGTTGCTGCGCCCCAGCGGAAAGCCCGAGCCGATGATGTTTTTGAATCCCCCGTCCCGCATGCTGATTTGCCGTGCCCAAGCGCCGCTGCCTTCGGAGCGCCCGAAGTACAGATCGTCGTAGCGGTAATCGTTGAAGCCCTGCGAAATGAGGTTAAACGCGGCGGGTAGGAAGCGATTCGACTCCCGCGCCGTGTTGTACAAAAAGTAGCCGCCGAATAACCGCAGGTGCACCGCTTGCTTTTCGGTGTAATTGAAAGCCGCCTCCCACTCCACAGACGCTTTGACATACTGCTGGGCTTCCCCAAACACATCGTCAAAAGATTGGTGCTCCAAGGCGACAGTCCAAGTGTAAGGGCTGACGACCCGCTCATTGGCCCAGGTAAATTCCGCCCGTTGCAAAAAGGTCGTGCGGGTAATGACTACAGGGTCTAAGGGGGTATTGGGAAAGTCGAGTTCCTCCTCCCCTATCCACAGGGCCCGTAGCAGCAACTGCTTGCGCAAACGCTTGCGGTGCGGCGTTGCAAAATCAAAGCGCAAATAGGGCTGTACCCGTTCAAACCCCAAGTCTTGGTCAAAACGATCCACCCGCCGGTAAGCAAAACGCCGCCCGCTGACCCCCAGCCGTAAGCGGTGGATGAAACCCCCATCGCCCGGATAAAGGTTGACGTGCATATTGCCTAAGCCTGACAAGCGGCCGGTAGCGGTGCCAATCATGGGTGCCAGTTCAAACTCAAAGCGCTGCTCGGGTACCGAATGATTGTACAGCAACAGCCCCGGCAAGGTCTTGTCGTAGTTGTTCCAGGCCACTAGCGGCAGTGCAAACAGGGCTGTGCGGCGGTTCCCCTGCACGGCTCCCAGCAGCTTGAAGCCTGGCCAGTCCCACTTTGGCAGCAAGCCCGTCAGTTTATAGTCATCGTTGCTGCGGTACAACTCCAGCGTCACCCCCTCCGGATCAATCTGCAGGCCCGTCGCGCCATTTGCCGAAAGGTGTACGGTTTCCTCCCCTTCAAACCCCGGCAGCCACAGCAAAGTGTCAAGCCCTTCTCCCCTCTTAATGCCTAGGGGCACCGGGCTAGTGATGCGGCCCCGGTTGCGCAGCTTAACCTCCAAGCGGCCGCCGTCTTGCCGCACTTTACGGATACTGTAGTCCGTTTTGCCGTTGGAATACAGCAAGCCTTCGAACAGCCAGCCCAGCGGTTCTCCACCTGTCTCTTCCAACACCCGGCGGAAGTCGGCTGGCTGAGGGTGCTTGAATTGCCAATCCCGGTAGTACGCCTGCATGGCGGCATCAAACCTCGCCTCCCCCCAGTAGCTGGCCAATAGATGCAAGGCCTCCGCCGGCTTGCTGTAGGCCCCGATAAAGTAGTTGATGGGGGCAAAGTGGTCGGAGTGGGTATCCGGCGCTTGGTCCAGCCGGCGCCGTGCTTGGTATAAATAGCCGACATCGTTCAAGCTTATACTGGTATCTACCATCAGAAAAGGCGGCAAGACTGCATCACTATCGTAAAATTGGCGCATATAGCGTTCTTCGTAGTAAGAATTTAGCCCCTCATCCATCCAAGGGTGGGTGCGCTCATTGGAACCCAGTATGCCGTAAAACCAATTGTGGCCCACCTCATGCGTGATGACTTGGTCCAAGGCGCGCGCATCACCCGCCTCCCCAATATTGGTGATCATGGGATACTCCATCCCCCCTCCTGCCTCCAGCACGGTCTGCACCGCCGTGGCCTGCGGATAAGGGTAGGGGCCGACAAGGTCGGAGTAGAAGCGCACGGAGCGCTTGATGTAGTCGGTGGCGTTCAACCATAGATCGCGCTCCACGTCCGTGAAAAAAGCCCAAGTTTCTACAGTACGGCCGCCATCAAGTTGTAAGGTATCCCTACGTACTTCGAAACGCTTGTCTGCAAACCAAGCGAAATCGTGCACCTCATCGGCCGTATAGCGAATAGTCTTCAGCTCCGCAGCGGATGGCGGGAAATCAAGCGTGTCTGTATACGCCTTCTCCCCAGCGGCGATTTCCTCCAAAAAGGCCCGCTCCGAGGCCGTCTCCAACTGGCCACTCGCAGCTACCCGGTAATTTTTGGGCAAGGTGATCTCCACCTCGAAGCGGCCGAACTCGGAGTAGAATTCGCCCATATCCAAGTAGGGCATGGGGTGCCAGCCGGCTTGGTCGTACACCGCTGGCTTGGGGTACCACTGGGTAATCTGGTATGCTTGCCCGACATGCCCCAGGCGGGAAAAGCAGTACGGAATATCTACCCGGAAGGGCGTGGTGAGCTGTACCTGCCCCCCGCTCGGAATAGGCGCCGGCAGCAGGATATAGGCGATGTCGATATGCTCCGGATGGTAGGCCCATTCCACAGCCTGCCCATCGAGTTGAAAAGCCAAAGAGTCTATCCCCCCTCGCTCCGTTTCCGGGGCGTAGTAAAAATCCGTGTTTCCCATGCGCAAAGCCTGTTGGGCGTAGGCGGTCTGGGTGTTGCGGTAGGCGTTGGGCCAAAGGTGGAAGTAGAGCGTGTCGAGTGCTTCGGGCGCGTTGTTGTGGTAATCTATGGTGATGTGGCCGTGCAGCTCGTGCCGCTCGTCATCCAACTGGACTTTAATGTCGTAGTTGACCTCTTGTTGGAAATAGTCGGCTTGTGCCGTTAGTAGAAGCGGCAGTAGCAGTAGGGCGAGGAAGAAGTAGTGTGGTTTCATAGCTAAAGTTTGTGGGCGGGGAAGATACGTAATTTGGAGATGGGAAGGGGGAAGGGGGAAGTCGGAAATGGGAAATGGGAAGGGGGAAGTCGGAAGGGGGAAGTCGGAAGTCGGAAATGGGAAGGGGGAAAGGTTGAAAGGTTGAAGGGTTTACCCTGATGACGGATGACCAAAGGGAAGGAATCCTTCGGGGTTGGCTATCCGGCCCGCTAACTTTTCAACTTTTGAACCTTCGAACTTTTCAACAACCAGCTTAAAGGTTGAAGGGTTTACCCTGATGACGGATGACCAAAGGGAAGGAGTCCTTCGGGATTGGCTATCCGGCCCGCTAACTTTTCAACTTTTGAACTTTTCAACTTCTCAACTTTCCAACTTTTCAACCTTCGAACTTTTCAACTTTTCAACTTTTCAACCTTCCAACTTTCCAACCACCAGCTTACCCAGCTCACTAGTTTTCAACTTCCTATCTTATTTTTACTAAATTTGAGGAAAACCAAAACCCAGCACCTGTAAAGATGCAATACCGTGTGGAAGAGATCAAAGGCTTTGAAGCCCAGCTCGAGCTGCTGGTGCGCAAGCTCAACTTCATGAAGGAGGAGCAGGCCCGTACGGTGGATGCGAACGCCAAATTTGCGGTCAAGGAGGAGATCGCGCAGTTGGAAGCACAAATCAGCGACTTGAAAAGCAAACTTGGCCGAGCCACGGGCTTGGCCAGCAGCAACAGCGAAGGAGGTATCAGCCAAGCGGTTCGGCAATTACAGATCGACGAATCAGAGGAAATCGAGCTGCTCCACTTAGTCAACTGCGACCGCCGCGAGGTCATGGACAAATTCTGGGCCGCCTTTGACCAGAAAGAACAGGAACATTTTCAGTATTACTTCATCAGCGGCTGCCCCACGCAAATGCCGCCCAGCTTTGCCGAAAGGCTGGTCTACGAGGTGCTCAAAGAAGAACTCAACAACCATACCGATTCCATCCATTACATCGCCCATGAGGAAACCGGCCGGCTCCGCATACAGGATTTGCCGCTCGGCCGCAATACCCGCAAGAGCCAACAACGCTTCAAGGAGTATGTACAGGAACGCTTCCGCTTTGCGGACACGCAGTCCTTTGACGCTTTTATCGAAACCGGGGTGCCCAACCTCCCTTATGATTACGTGAGTGTAGTGTTCGAAATCCACGAACGCAAATGGGCCGACTTCATCCCAGACTATCTAAAGTGGATGATGGAGACCTTCCGCAGCCCCCACGAAAAAGTGCCGACCTTTTTATTCTTTTTTGTGATCTACATCGAAGGCCAGCACCTAGGCAAATTGAGCACCTCCCAGCAGCGTATCCTCGAGGCGGCACAGCAAATTACCGACCAAAACCAAGCGAGCCTGCTAACCCCCCTTCAGCCCGTGGAAGACGGCGACCTGCGGGCCTGGCTGATGGACCTTGGCGAACGCAACCCCAACCAAGTACAGGCCGTTATCGACGCTTTGGTGGCCAGCCTGCGGGACGAGGACCAGCGGTTGTTTGAGCAAGAGCAACGGTTTAACATGAAAGACATTGAGGAGCTGCAAGCCCTCGTTTACCAAATTGCAAATGAATAAGCTATGAGCTTCCACCTCTACGGCGCAGAAGGCCAGCGCGAGCTGCCGCCCATCGAACTGAACCAGCGCATGAATGACCCGGCCCTTTATATCCCTGCCCCGGGCCTGGTAAGCGCGGTGAATGTAGCCCTCAACCTTGGGCTGCCTCTCCTGCTGACAGGCGAACCCGGCACGGGCAAAACCCAACTGGCCTACCACATTGCCCACTATTTCTCTATGGGGGACGTCTTGGTGTTCAACGCACAGACGACCTCTACAGCAAAGGACTTGTTCTACCGCTACGACGCCTTGGGCCACTTCCAGTATAGCCAAACACAGAACGAAGCACTGGGGGCGGAAGAAGTCGAGCGTAAATACATCCGCTACCGGGCGTTAGGGGCCGCTATCCGCAGTGAAGAGCGGCGGGTGGTACTGATCGACGAAATCGACAAAGCCCCCCGCGACCTGCCCAACGATGTACTAGCAGCCTTGGAGCGCCTGCAATTCGAAGTGCCGGAAATAGAAAAGACCTACCAAACCAGCGGGGACAACCGGCCGGTGATCATCATGACCTCCAACTCCGAAAAGAATTTGCCAGAAGCGTTCCTGCGCCGGGTCGCCTATTACCACATCGAATTCCCTACCGCGGCGGAACTGCTGCGTATTTTGCAAGTAAAAGTAGAAGGCTACGAAGGGGCAGACGGCCAAAAGCGGCTGGAAGCGCTCATCAGCCATTTTGAGCTGCTGCGGGCGCGCACCCAAGTCAAGATGAAGAAAAACCCTGCGACCGCCGAGTTGATTCAGTGGGCTTCCCTGCTGCACCGCATGGGCTTTCCCGCAGAAAAACTGGAAGATATATCTAGCCTGACAGCCGAAGAGCGCGAGCAACTCAAGCTGTCCTACAGCGTACTGGCCAAAAACAAAGATGACCTGAAGCAATTGCACCAATTTGTAGACGCCTGATATGCAGCGGGCCTTCACATACCGCCTGCTGGCTGAGCTGTCGCAAAGCCTGGAAGCCGAGGGGTACCCCATCGGCACGGGCCAGTATTTGCGTGTACAGGAGCTAGTGAGCCAACTGCCGGAAGAAACGCCCGTGCAAGAGCTGAAGTATATGCTGTCGCCGCTCTTCGCGCGCAGCCCGCAGCAGCAGGAGCAATTCTACCGTTTGTTTGAGCAAAGCTTGCGCCGCACGCAACGGTATTTCGATAGCCTGGAGGACACTAGAGTAGAAGCAGCTACAGGCCAAGCCACCGAGGATGCCAACACACGATGGCTACGGGCACTTGTTGTCTTCTTGGTCTTGGCGCTGTTCATACCGCCGCTTATCGTTTTGGGGCTGCGTTACTGGGAGGAAAGCAGCTCGCCTTTGTTGCGGCCTTTCATTGTACAGGGGGGCGAAAAGGTGGAAGTGTGCATCGCCGATTCTATTATCGGCGAGTACATCGGGAGAGCAGAAAGCTTCGACGTGCTCTATGGGGGGAAGGATAAGTACGGCACTTTCTTAGTAGACCCGCCCGGCTGCCTGAGCTACATCGCGCAGGATAGCATCAACGGGCGGGACTCGCTGCTCATCGAGTTCAGTGGGCCGGCCGGCGAGCTCCGGGTCCATTTCACCCCTATCGTGCAGCAGGTAAAGGAAACTCCAGACAGTACAGCGGTAGACACCACTGGCCGTCCCGCGCCCCCGCCCGTGAACAACGATACAGCAGCCACGCCCGAACTGGCCCGCTGGACCGCTCGCTCCTTGCCCTACCAGCACGACTTATTCGCCTACAGCGTAGACCCGCCGAGTTGGCTGCAGCAGCAACTGGCCCGCTATAAAAACTGGCTCAAGCTGGGGGGCTTTATACTGGGCTACGGGTTGCTGATTACACTTTTGTTGTACCGTTTTCGCAGGCGGCAGGCGGCCCAAGTCCACCCTGGCAACGACAAGCCGCCCTACGCTTGGCACATCCGTATGGAAGGCGTGGATGATATTGAACTCAGCCCCACCTTCCTGCGCTTGCTGAACCGCATGCGGACCCGCACCCGCAGCGAGCTGTACGAACTTGACCTGCCCAGCACGATTGGCGCTACGATCGAGAAAGGGGGCATGGTTGACTTTAAATACCGACGGCAGACGCGCCCCCCGGAGTACCTGCTGCTCATCGACCAACAATCACGCCGCAACCACCGCAGCCAGCTGTTCAACCACATCTTCCGAAAATTCCGGGCCAACGAGGTGCTGATCGAACGCTTTTACTACGACGGCGACCCGCGCCAATGCTACAACGAGCAGTACCCCGAGGGCATATCGCTGACGGCTTTGCAACAACGCTATGGGCAAGCCCGCCTGTTTGTTATCGGCAGTGGCCACGCGTTTATCCACAAGATGACCGGCAAATTGGTCGACTGGGCAGAAGTGCTCAAAGGCTGGAAAGAGCGGGCGCTGTTCACGCCCAAAGCAGTGGCCCAATGGGGGCGGCGGGAACGGCGCTTAGGCCAGTTGTTCCACCTCCTGCCCCTACAGCTGGAAAGCCTGGAAATTTTGCTGGAAGCCTACGAAGTGGACGAAACGCCCACCGCAGAAAGCTGGCGGCAGCGGCTAGCCCCCCTCCTCCATCCGCCTATCGAGCTGCAGGGGTCTTTGATCGCGACACTGCAGCAGCACTATTCGCCCGTAATGATGCGTTGGATGGCCGCTTGTGCCGTGCTGCCTACCCTGCACTGGCACCTGACGCTGTACTGGGGCCGCTACCTCAGCCGTGGGAAAAACCGGCTGCTGACGCTGGATAATATTCAGCAACTTTGCCGGCTCCCCTGGTTTGTGCAAGGGGAAATACCCGACTACGCCCGGGTTCAACTAACAGAATGGCTGGAGCAAGAAGACCCGGCACTACTCCGCGATATCCGGAAAGAACTGGTCACGGTATTGGGTGAGCATGCACCGCCGCAGGACAGCTCCGCCTATGAGGACTACCGTATGCATGCGGCGATGAATGAATACCTGACCGTAAGCAGCGGCGCCCGCAAGCAGCAACTAGCCGAGGAAGTCTCTCAGTTGATGGACATGGGCAACGATATCGACCTTGTGGTGGAACGACAACTCGATCAGCAACAGAAAGGGCTAGCCGCGTGGCTACCGGAATCTTGGCAGCAGCGGCTCTACCGCCAAGGCATGCCGGCTTTGGGTTTTGAGAATCTATGGAGCGAGCTGCGGTGGTTTGTGCCCGCCTTGCTTTTCGTGACCGGCATCATGAGTATGCCCTGGCCGCTCAATCTGGGCTGCGATGGGCCTATGGTCGAAGTGGAAAACGAGGACCAAAGTGCTTTCCTTTGCCTGACAGACCAGCAAGCTTGGGGCCTCTATCTGGAAGCAAAGACCATGCAGGAAGTGCGCGCCAACGCCTTGGCAGAAACAATGCCAATGCCTCAAGTAGCACGCACTTTAGCGCTGTTACAGGGCGAGGGGGTTTATGCCTTCGACCGCGATTACCGTGTAGGCGAGAACTTCTTGCAATGGTATCTTCCCCAGAATGGAGAATCGCTACAGCGGGAATGGGGCCAGCTTAGTGTAATCGACGACCGCTTCTCGCTTACGTTGCGCCCTTTTCCTGACAGCACGGGGCTCGCTGCCGAAATCCGGACCAATCTCGCCGTGGCCCTCTACAACCAAGGGGTACGGCTTGCATTGGAAGCCGAGTCTACGGATGCGGACTCCGCGCTGCACGCCCAAGCCTGTGCTTATTTTGGCGCGGCACTGCAAATTGACACCGTATTCCTCCGGTCTGGCCAACGCGTGCGGGACTGGTGCGCGGGGGCGCCCGGCATGGAAGCGAGCTGCCAAGTCGTGACCCGGCAAACGGTGCTGCGTGCCCAGCCTATCGACAGCGCCAAAGCGGCGGCCATTTCAGCAGATTACAACGCGAACGAAGCCGATGTGGAACTGGATAGCGATTGGTACCTCAAAACCCTGTCCCCAAACGAAATCGTGCAGGTATTTGGCGAAAGCCCCTACGCCTACCAAGTCGTAGCCAACGGCATCCCCGGTTACCTGCCCAAATTACTCGGCGAGGACAGTGTGCTGCAGGCTTGCGAGGAGCAGTTTTACATACTGACAGGCCGTGTGGCGGATGCTTCCGGCGCGAAAGGCATCAGCGATGTGGAAGTGAGGCTCGATACTTTTACTACAAAAACCAATGGCGAAGGGCAGTTCCGGTTGGATATCCCCCGCGCCGGCAGAGCCGCTGCCGATAGTCTCTACTTTGCGCGCGAGGGCTACGATACCATAAGCCGTATTGTGGACTTGTCAGCAGCCCGACCGATCGAGGTCCGTATGACGCTTAACGAAGACCCGGCCAAACGGTTCCTTACCTTGAAGGCTTCCATCGAGAACCTGTCTAACGGCGAGCAGATTGCGGAGGCGCTGGTACAAACCCCTTCCGGCAAAGCCTTCCAAGGGCACAGCGACAAAAACGGCGAAGTGGAGGTACTGGTTCCTTATCTGGGGGCCTTAGGCAGCCGGGGCCTGAGCGTCAAAGTCAGCAAGTCGGGCTTTGAGCCCCGTGAGTATTTCGTCCCGCTTCAAGACCTGCGAGCGGGCAAGGTACAGTCCTTTGTGCTCAAACCGATAGCGGATGAGCCGGACGAGCAACCGGTGGCCGATACTGATGGTGAAAAGGAAAAGTACAACAGCCGTTACCTATGGTGCCTGGACAATCCGTACGGCGGCAGTAGCTCAGGCAACCGTTCTCCAGTATTCGACGATGGCAAAACGCAACTCACGGAGGCCCAACTTAGCCGGGAGCTGGCGCGTCGTATCAAGGCCCGCCTTCAACGGGCGGGGGTCGCGGTGTTTGAGGTCGTGCCGGAAAACAAGGATATCTCCGTAAGAGAACGTATCAACCGCATCAACAGGCAATCGAGCCGCCGGCCTAAAATCGTACTGTCGCTCCACTTCAGCCGGGCAACCCCTTCCCCTGCCACTGCTCCCTGGGCAGCACAAGCCGCCCGTGGGGTGAAAGCTTTGCCACAGCGCAGTAGCCCTCAGAGCGCCAATCTGGGGGGTGTTTTGCTAGAATCCATCATACGGCAAACCGGATTGCGCTACCGCGACTTTGGGTATGCTGCCGGCCAGGAAGCAGAATTGCTGAAGCGAATTGATGCCATAGGGGTGCGGATAGAGAACGGCGTGCTCAACAACCGCGTTGACGCCGCCCTGCTTGCCCAGCCCGCTTTCCTGCAAAAGCTGGCGGAGGCCTATGTCAACGCTATCCTCGCCGTAGAGGAAAAAGCACTGGCCAACGTAATTGCCCCCTTGCTCAGCGAGGACGATTCGGATGAAGATGGCATTGACAACCCGCAAGACCGGTGCCCCTTTGAGCCTGCCGTCAACAGTAAGGATGGCTGCCCAGCAGAAGGTAAGCCGTTAGGGCTGTTCGAATCACGGCTCAGCGACATCCCCGCTATCTGGTCCGCCCGGGAGGATAGAGTCATGAACGCTTCTTACGACCAAGTCTACACCTACCTGCCCGAAGAAGGCGTCCGCGGCCGCTACGCCGTGCTCAAGTCTGCTTTTAACCCTCAGGTGCTGGAACAGCTGATCGGCGAACCCGTATTTCTCAGCGGCCCGCACCGGAACGGAACCATCAACTTTCAAGCGGGTGAGCGTTTTGGACGCTATAACCCGGCTTTTTTGCGCAAGCTGGAATCCTACCTGCAATCTGCGGCCCAAAATAAATGGATGGCCAACCAATTGGAGGGCTTTTACGATAAAGAGTTCCGCGGCCTGCTGCGTGTTTTCTATGACAACTACCAGTTTGTCCAGAACCGCCCTCGCCTGACAGAGGGATTCAACAACCTGCTGCAGCGGAATGCGAAGAAAGGCGGCGGCAACCCCTACGCCATCAATAATTTCTTCTTGGATGAGTTGGGCGATATTCGGGGCGGGCAGGATTTTCTCGTACGGATTATGGCCATCCGCTTTTGGGTGCGCCGCTCCGTGGATGGCACAGCCGATGAATTCTATGACCTGCTGCGCTTGGCCATGAATACCTTTGATGAAGGCTACATCAAACGGCCCCCGCCAGCGGTGCAGAAGAAGGGCAAAAAATAAGTGCTTGTTGGGAATTCGCTTTTGGAGCGAACGCCGACAAATTTTATTCTGAACGAGGCATGATGAAGGAGCCTAGCCTAAGCTAAGCGACTGAAGAATAACGAAGTGCAGGATAAAATTTGGCAAGAGCAGCCCGAAGTGTGAAGTCCCAACAAGCACTAAGGCTTTACTGCCCCCCTTCGGAACGTTGCTGCCGTTCGCGCATCCGTTCGCCCTCTTCCTTCATCGCTTCCCTTCTCTGCATCAGCTGCTCATACTGGGCGCTGGCTTTCTCCATTTTCACTTCCATCTTGGCGCGCTTCAGCTCCATTTGCTGCTCCAATTGCATCAGCCGAGCCTCGAAAGTAGCGGAGAGTTGCTGCATTTCTTGCTGTTTTTCCAACAGTTTTTGCTGTAGCAGCGGCTGCTTGAGCTGTAGTTGCAACTCCAATTCCTGTGACTGTTTCTCCAGGGCCATCTCCTGTTGCTCGAGTGCACGTTTGGCATCGGCCAGCTTCCGGCGTTCGACCTGGGTTTGCTGCAGTTGCTTGATGTAAGCGGCGGACTTGGCTTGCTGTTCCAGTTGTTCCAGCTCTTCTTCCCTCTTGTCCAGTTCCAGCGCCCGTTGTTCCAATTCCAATTCTTGCAGTTGCAAGCCCAGCTCTCGCTGTTCGA
>JAAAOU010000505.1 GCA_009908745.1 Bacteroidota bacterium | reverse complement strand
CCAACGGGCAGCCCGCTTTTTCTTGCGAAGCGGAATGCAAAGATACGCGCCGCTTTTTTCCTGTGCAAGCTTTCCGGCATTTTTATTTTCCCCGGGAGGCGCGTAAGCACCTTGTTAGGGGGTTGCCTGCCTGCTTGCACGGCTGCTTTTCTTCCAAAGCGGCTGCAAAGATAAAACGGCTTTTCCAAACCGCCAAACCTTTTTCGCATTCTTTTCAACTTTCCCCCGGAAGGGCGGCTTCTCTGCCGAAGCGGGTGCAAATATAGGGGCCGCCCCGCTCCCGTGCAAGGCCCCGGGCGATTTTTCTGCCCGCACTGCACCGCTATATCTTGGCCACAATTTGGCAGCGCGGATACCACGCGGACGGACAAGCCTTGGAAAATGCTGCCGGGCAGACGCCCGTTTGGCGCTGGGGCCGGCCGGCAGGGGATAATTTTTTTTGCGCCATCCGGTGTACACCTTATAGTATATACAATAGCATGGCTCGCACTGCCTCATAAACTCAGAGAAGCCACAGCAAGTATTCCCTTACTGTGGCTTCTCATAAGCTAGTCTGCCCGATTGCGGTTACAGCTTATCTATAGTACGTTTAAGTTCATCCTGAGACTGACCGAGGCGCTTTTGCAGGCGACCGATCAATTGATCTTCCTGGCCTTCTGTGTAGGCCAGGTCGTTATCTGTCAATTCGCCATACTTGGCTTTAAGCTTTCCTCGGATATTTTTCCAGTTTCCTTTGGTCTTGTTCTCTAGAGCTGTCATTTGGATTTATTTTAGGTTCAAAAAAAGGATATCATTCGTGAGAGGCTATTCATCATTGCTTTCGCTAAGCTCACGGTCAATTTCGTTTACAGTTTGACTGACATTCGTCTTGAAGTTTTCCCAGCCTTCCTTGGTGGTTTGCCCGATGGCTTTCATTTTCTGATCAAGCTCGTTGCTCCACTGTTTCATTTCAGCGAGTTCTTCTTGCATGTCGGCTTTTGCTTCATCGGAGGCACCTTCCATATTGCGCTCGAGCTTTTCGATCTCTTCGTTGACGTCTTGCTGAGCCTGTTGCAATTCAGCCTTGATCTCTTTTTGGTCCGAGCGGAAAGCATCGGCAACTTCATTGCCAGCGTCTTCCAACTCTTCTTGGGCATTCTCCATGTTACTGTCGCTCGTGTCGCCACAGGCTGCGGTGCCGAAGAGTAGCAGACTGAAAATTAGCAAACTCCAAAAATCATAGGTTTGCATAATGGTCAAAATTTAGGTTTAAAAAGTGATTGTCAGATTAGTAGAACTCGTCTTCGTCGACAGGGGCAGTACCAGAACCTTTGTCGACGGCCGAGCGCTGCAAGCGGTTGAAATACACTTGGAAGCCAATGGAAAAATCCAATTGGTTGGTGTAAGTCGTTGTCTCATTGTTCTCTCCTTGAAAGTTGTATTGGGCGTTGCTTCGTGCCCAGTTGTATTTTAGGAGCGCCTCAATACCAATAGCGTCCGTACTGTATATGGTGAAGCCTGGTCCAATACTAGCTGCCAGTACGTCATTAGAAACGGTCTGCGGGTCTTCGCCAATCCTTATTTGATCTTCCGAACTGCCGAAGCCAAAGTTGGCTTGCAGGAAGAAGGCTTTGTCTACGCCCACTGGCAAGTAGTAGCGGGCGAAAGGCCCGAAAAGCAGGTCACTGTCGTATTCCGATTCGTATTCTGTATTAGGGTCGGAAAGGTCGACGGGCTCTTCGATTTCATTGAGGGTATAATCCATGCCGATACCGATGGCAAAGTTGTCACTCACAAAGTAGCCAATCCGGGGGGAAATATTGAACTGTGTAGCCCGCGTGCCTTCGTTGGAGATTGAGGTGCCGCTGTTTTGGACCTCGACGCTGGAGCTAGCGGTGGAAAAGCCTAGTGTGCCCCCCATCATAAAGTTGCCTGCAGCGGTAACTGACTGTGCGTAAGACAGTCCGCTAAAGCAGAGGCTGATGAGAGTAAGGATGATCGTGCGATGGTTCATTGTCTGTCATTTGAGTTTTTGTATCTGGGGCACTTTGCCGGTTGAACGGGAAGCCGTCGGTGCATGTTCGTTTTGCCCCGGACCGTTAAAGGCATACTAATATTGAGGCAACAGGCCGGCAACTCAGCCAAACGTTTTTATATTAGCCTTCAAAATCATTACATCATGAGCATGAATCGATATTTATTCGCTATCCTGATTTTGGCATTCACGAGCCAAGTAGGCGCTGCCCAGAAGGCGGTGATGTCATTCCAAGCGGCGAAGGAAGCTGGGTTTTCCTTTAACGAGCTGGACCAATCCTACCTCTCCGCCTACCGGCGCGGCAAACAGGACACCTGTGCTTTCCCAGGCATGCAGGACTCCCTGATGCAGACCTACAAAACGATGTTGACCGACATGACGGCATATTTCAATGACAAGCGTTTCGAGTGGGGGGAACCCAAGCGGACCTTCCTGCGTCTTTATTTCAATGAAAAAGGCGAGCTGGACTACTTTTTTTACCGCTTTCAAGACCTGGACGAACGCGAGGAAAAGCGGATGAAAAAGCTGGCTGGGAAGTTTTACAAAAATTATACCTTCCCCATGGAAGCGGAGATGCCGTTTTTCATTTTCGGCCCTGCCATTTTGAAGGATACCGCCACAAAATAGCCGCCTATGAACAAGCCATTTTGTTATCGTCACCTCTGCATCGTTTTACTGGTCTGCTTACCCATCGGCACTGTATTATGCCAGCCGCTGCAAATTACCGTAGACCGTGCCGTGCTAGAGCAGGAGGGTTTGAAAGCGCTCATGGTGAGCAACCAGTACGGCGTACTGCGTTATTTCACTTTTCAGCACAAGCTGGAAACGGACAGTGCCCATGTGTTTTCTGTCATGCGGCGGCGGGGGGAGGAACTTGCTTTGACGTTGGTCAGTGAAGAAGACCGGGATGGCTTGTTCAGCTTTTCCAATACGACTTACACTCGATTGAAAGATGGTGCGCGTGTTCGGCTGCCCAACAAGCAGCCGGCGACCCGCCCGGCGTTTGAGACGGTCAACCTCTCCGTGGAAGGGATTCGTGGGGCTCAAGATGTCAAACTGCTCGGCCCCTTGGGCAAACGCACGGCCTATTCCATGTCGGGCACCAATCTCGAGATCGGCGGCTTGCTGCGGGAGGGCAGCGGCATACTGGCATTGATACAATTGCCGGACGAAGACAAGTACCGCTACTACATGAATAGCATGGAGGGGGACAACCGTTTCGCCGTGCCGGTACAGCAACTAGGGGACTCTGTAGCCTACCGCCGCCTGGAGATGCCCTACGCGGGCCGCTGGGAGGGGCAGATCACTGGCATGCAGGACGGGGTGCCTTATTATTTGTTTTTCCAGCCGCGCCCGCCTTCCAGCAAAAGCGGTATCGTACGCTACGCTTGGCCAGTGGGTGAGCGCTTTGATTCACTGCAGCTCCGGCTTACCGCCCTGGAGGAAGAAGGCAGTGCCTACTTTGGGACTTACGATGAATTGCCAGACAGGCTTCCGTCCTTCCGCTTCGTAGAAGAGTT
Source organism: Bacteroidota bacterium (assembly GCA_009908745.1). Classification (GTDB taxonomy): domain Bacteria; phylum Bacteroidota; class Bacteroidia; order Chitinophagales; family Saprospiraceae; genus Phaeodactylibacter. The sequence goes on along the minus strand of JAAAOU010000505.1, from coordinate 8,469 downwards.
CAGCAGTTTGGAAAGTAAAGGGTTTACGTTTGCAGCAGCAGAGGAAGAGGGCGACTACTATGCGGTTTCCTATTACTACAGCTTGGGCGAAGGCATGCCCATCCCGAGCTGGCACGTTTGGGGCCCTAGTAATGATAGGGACACGGTGGATTTCATCTTGCCGGACTTACCCACTGAATTGTTCGATATGATGCCGGAGCTTAACGAAGTGGTCGCCCCTATCGCGGTGGACAAAACGGGTTTCCGATGTACGCGAAACTGCGAGGCCTACATCTACGGTAAAGACCCGGCGGCCCTGCAGGATAAGGATTGGCGCTTTAACCACAACTTTGTGACCCGGCGTAAGCTGCGGGATATTGAGGAGTAATCTGTTTTATACCTCTGCCAGGTACTCGTGTACAAATTTTATCGCCATCGCCCCCTCCCCTACTGCGGAGGCGACGCGGTTCATGGCTCCCGAGCGTACATCTCCGGCGGCAAAACACCATTTGCGGCATGACATTTCCCTGCACGGCGCGCCAATAATCCGTACCTTTACACCATGAAAGGACAGACCATCACCGTACACAGCTGGCAAGAATTGCAAGAAGCCTTGTATCACGACTCTTGGAACGACCAACTGCAGCGCTACCGCTCCAGCTATGTGTATCGAGGGTTGGAAAACAAGGACTATGAGCTCAGCTCCACGTTAAACCGGCTCGGTGAGTCGCACTTGGAGAAGCACTTGCTTCGCAATTTCCGGAAGTATTCCCACAAGCAGATCAAATCGGAGTACAAGTCGATTTGGAACTGGCTGGCGCTCGCCCAGCACCACGGCCTGCCTACCCGCCTGCTCGACTGGACCTACTCGCCCTATGTGGCTTTGCATTTCACCACAGCCGACTTTACCCGCTACGACCAAGACGGTGCCATCTGGGCCGTAAACTACGTTGACTCCAAACGCTATCTGCCCGACCAACTTTCCTTGATCATCGAACGGGAAGGCTCGCATATTTTCACGGCGGAGATGCTGGAGCGGGCGGTGCGCAGTTTGCCGGAGTTGGGGCAGTTAAAAAGAGAGGATTTCGCCCTGTTTTTTGAGCCGCCCTCCATTGACGACCGCATCGTCAACCAGTACGCCGTATTTTCCATGATGTCCAACCCCAATACACTGATCAGCAAGTGGTTGCCAGAACGGGAGGTACGATACTTCAAGATCATCATACCCGCTAGCCTGAAGTGGGAAATCCGCGACAAGCTGGATCAGTCTAATATCAATGAGCGGGTGCTGTTCCCCGGCCTGGACGGGCTAGCGACTTGGCTCAAGCGCCACTACCGGGATGTGCGCTTGGAGTACCCGAAGCAAAACAAAGCAGAAGAGGAGCGAGAGCGGCCTTCAGAAAGCGGCGAAAACCCTCGGGAAGCATAATTTTTGGCTTTTGCCCCAACCCTTCCGTTTCCGTACTCGACTATATTGGTACTATTGAAGCACACTTACTTTTGCTAAGGCGAGGTTTATGATTCTAAACGCTTTACTATATATGCCCGCAGCTCAGACGTGCCGACCCGACAGCCCAGACGAAGTGCTTTTGCAGGGGTGCTTGCAGGAGGACCGTTTAGCACAGCGGTACTTGTACGACAGGTACGCTGGCTACATGATGGGGGTATGCATGCGCTACGCCAGCTGCCGGGATGAAGCTATGGAAATGTTGAATGCGGGCTTTTACAAAGCTTTTCAGAACATCAGCCAGTACGAAGGGCGAGGTGCCCTCAAAGGCTGGATCGCCAAGGTGATTATGTACACTTGCATCGACTGGGTGCGCAGCCAAGCCACTTACCGCAAACGCATAGACTATGAGGTGGAACGCGATGTCCCTATCGACAATCTGGCGTTGCAGCATTTGGCAGTGGAAGACTTACTGGAGAACGTCCAAGCATTGCCCCCTGCCAGCCGGATGGTATTCTCCCTGTATGTACTGGAAGGATATACCCACAAAGAAATTGCCGCCGAGTTGGGCATCAGCGACGGCACCTCTAAGTGGCATCTGTCAGAAGCTAAAAAACGCTTGCAGAAAATGATCAAAAAGGAGCAATCATGAAGGAGCAACATTCACCATACCGACGCCTACGTGAGCAGCTCGAACAGCATGAGTTTGAACTGCCCCCCTCAAGCTGGGAGCAGATGGCGGATATACTGGACGGCAAGCAGCCGGTGCCACAGCCGCAACCGGTGGAAGAAGACCGCAAACGCCGGGGTATTTGGTGGTTATTCCTCGCTGGCCTTTTGCTGATTGGTACTTACTTGGGGGCTCAATACTGGCCCAGCCAGCCGGCAGCCGAAGGAGCAGCAGCCCGTTTGTCTGCATTACCTATCCCGCTGAAGCCCAAGCCACGCCAAGCAGCAACCGGCACGCGGCCCATAGCCACGCTAGGGAAATCGGCAAACAAGCGAGGCGAAGCTAAGCCCCCTGCTGCTCCTCCTGTAAACTCTTCCGTACAAAAGCGCACGGCTGCCCCCACAGTTATAAAGCAAGCTCAGGAGGCTACGCCTTCCCTCACGGCAACCGTGCCGCTAAGCCCCCTTCCCCCAAAAAAGCAAAATATACAGTTTACGGAACCGCCACTACGGTTGCGTTCCGCCACCGCGCTAACGACCTTGCCAGCCTTGCCCCCTAGCCCACTTCCCGAACTACCATCTGAGCTGGCAGCAGCCCCCGCTGCCCCGGTAAAAAAGAGCGGTTGGCACTTCGGGCTAAAAGCGGGGTTGGACGCGCAGCCGCGACAGACGACGGGCTTGATTGGCCTGTTCGCCCGTTACCGGCTTTCCGGCCGGTGGGCGTTGCAACTAGAGCCTCAATACAAGCTACGGTCCGACAATTTCGGCCAGGGGCTGGCGCTTGATGCGTCGAAGGAGCAGACTGCTTTTTATCCAACCGTGGCGCAGTCTAGCCAACAAAGTATAAGTATCACCCGGCTGCATTTCGTGGAGCTGCCTTTAACGGCCCTCTATCAAGTCCACCCCAAGTGGCAATTGTTGGGCGGAGGGCAGTTGGTACACATCCGCAACGCCTTCAGAAGCTCCAATAATGAAAGTAGGGCTGCGGCTGACTTGGCGTACACGGCGGAAAGCAGTGCGCAGGCCAACCGTTCTCCCAATGTACTTCGTTGGGATGCGGGCCTGATCCTCGGAGTAGATTACCAGCTGCATCCGGCGCTTTCTGTCGACCTGCGTTATGTACAAGGGCTTTACGACCTGACTAACGACGCTTTCTTCATGGAAGAGGATGATTATTTGAACAGTAGCGTACAATTGAGTATCAAATGGAGATGGTAAAGAAAAGTGTCTGGTTGCTTTTTATTGCGGTAGCTGTGCTGTCCTGCGAGGCGGAGTTTGCTAGCGGTGCCTTCGAAGATGAAGCGGGGGCCGTAAGCCAACAATTCTACTTTCTGGATGCTAGCCTGCTTTTTGAAGGCGAAGACGAAGATCGTACGTTACAGCAGTTTGTAGACTTGGACCCCGATACGCCGGCTGGCATAAATGAAACCTTGGTTGCCCAATCTAACGGCACGGTCGAGGTATATTCCGTTTTCCACGATAGCAGTACGATGCTGGAAGATGGGCCGGTTACCGAGGTGCAATTGGAGCAATTTCAAAACGAGTACGGCTTCACCTACGGCAGCGTGAGCTACGAAGGGCTGGGCTTCTGCTTTTTCTTGCCCGACGATAGCCCATCTCCTGGCACCAATTTCGCCTCCGTGAAGCTCGACAGTATGCTGCAAGTTGGGGGCACGCTCGACTTTGGCAGGCTGCCGGGGCAGGTCGAGATCGGCTATTTCAAAAACACGCCTGGTTTTATGGAGGACGATGACCGGGGCTATGTCACCAATTCGATGAGCAATGATGAGGGCCTCTTCACGATAGAAGAGGTATCACCTGCGGTAGATGTAGACGGGCAGGCGGGTTATCAGATTCGGGTCTCGTTTCGCTGCCGGCTGTTCAAACAGTATACCGATTCACCTACTGCGGAACTGGAAGGCAGCGCGGTCATTTTTGTGCCCGAACTTTAGGCCTTGTGTCAAACCATAGCCGCTGATCGCTGTTCCAACTTCCAAACAACGATATGAAATACCATCTTTTCGGCCGCTCGGGCCTGCGCGTGTCGCCGTTGTGCCTAGGCACCATGACTTTTGGCGAAGACTGGGGCTGGGGTTCTAAGCGCGAAACCAGCAAAGCCATTTTCGATGCCTTTCTAAAAGCTGGCGGCAATTTCATCGACACCGCGGATGTTTACACCGAAGGCTCTAGCGAGGAAATGCTGGGCGACTTTATCCAAGCCGAACGCGATATCGTACTCGCCACCAAATACACGCTGAGCAATACAACCAAAGACCCCAACCGCTCGGGCAACCACCGCAAAAACCTGGTCCAATCGGTGGAGGCTAGCCTCAAGCGCTTGAAAACGGACTACATTGACTTGCTATGGGTGCATGCCTATGATTTTCTCACGCCGGTAGAAGAGATGATGCGGGCATTGGACGATCTCGTGCGGCAGGGCAAAGTGTTATACGTCGGTATTTCTGACGCGCCCGCCTGGGTTACTGCCCGTGCCAACACCTTGGCCGAGCTGAAAGACTGGAGCCCGTTTATCGGTTCCCAGCTAGAGTACAACCTCACCGAACGCAGCCCCGAGCGCGAGTTGCTGCCTATGGCGAATGAACTGGGACTGGGTACCGTGGCCTGGTCTCCGCTGGGGGCTGGCCTGCTTACTGGCAAATACCAAAAAGACCGGGGCAAAGGGAGCGGCGGCCGTATGGAAGGCGCCGATACCTACCGCTTCAACGAGCGCAACTTCAGTATTGTGGATACCGTATTGAAAGAGGCGAAAAAGCTGGAGATCAGCCCGGCCAAGCTCTCGCTCGCATGGATACTGCACCAAGGCGCCTTTCCTATCATCGGTGCCCGCAAGCTTTCGCAACTGGAGGACAATCTCGGGGCGGTGGATGTTGCTATACCCGAGGACAGCCTGCAACGGCTCGACGAAGCCAGCCGTATCGAACTTGGGTTTCCACACGATTTCGTGCTACGCTCAGGGGCACAAAAAATGATTTATGGAGGGATGGTCGAGCGGATCGAAGGCAATAAGAACCCTAATTTGTGACAAACGGGGGAGTATTGCTGCTCCCTTACCCCCCATTTTCTATAACCTAGCTAAAAGTTGGGAATACTGATGCTGGCGTGTATATTTGCATCTTCTAGATTACAAGGGAACATTTGAAATATGCTAAGTAGAAGGAATGTCCGGATCAAGGTAATGCAGGTACTGTATTCCATGAATCAGGACAAGAAATTGGGCTTGGAGGACATTGTCCGCCGTTACATGGACAACGTCAAAAAGTCTTATGACCTCTATCTGTTTACGCTGTACAGCCTCGTCCGCGTCGCTGAGTACGCCAAGCAGGACAAAGCCAAGAAAATGGCGAAACTGCTCCCTTCAGAATCTGACAAGCAATTTACTGCCTCTCTGAGTGAAAATGAGCTGACCACCTCGCTCGTACAGCACGAAGACTACCAACGTATGCTGCGCCAGCGTAAAATGCCTGCCAGCGTAGAACTGGATAACATCCGCGTTTTCTACCAAGACTTCGCCAAAACTGAAGAGTACCAGCAATACAGCCGCAAAAGCACGCATCAGCAAGAGGAACACCGTGATATCCTGCTGCTGCTGTTCAAGCATCTGGTCAACCACGAGCCTTACAATGACTTTCTGGAGGACCATTTTCCCAACTGGGTAGACGACGAGTCGCTCGTGGTGGGCGCCGTAAAGAAAACCATTAAGGCGCTCCCCGCAACCGCGCATTTCTACGAAGACCACCGCCCGCAGCCTGATACCGTTAATGATTTCGGGGAGAAGTTGCTGCGTTCCGTTGTGGAAGACGACGATGAACTGCTAGAAGTCATTGAGCCTACCCTGCGGAACTGGGATGCAGACCGGGTGGCCACTATCGATATGATCCTGCTGAAAATGGCCGTCTCGGAGTTGCTCTCTTTCCCCTCTATCCCGACCAAGGTGACCCTCAATGAATTCGTAGAGGTGTCCAAGCTTTACAGCACAGACAAAAGCAAAGACTTTATCAACGGTATCTTGGACCGGCTCATGAAGCAGCTGGAAAAGGAAGGTAAAATTCAAAAGCAGGGCCGCGGGTTGAAAGGGTAGAAGAAAAATATGCCTTTGTGTAGTCTCTTAGCTACTTGAGGTTGTCAATAACGAGATAAAAAGGTAAGCCTGGCAAATATCAAGCATACCTTTTCCTTTTGGTAAGAACATGTTCTGGTCTATCCCAATATTGCTCTGGCTTTCGCCAATGCCCTACCGAGCCCGGCGGCATCCTTCCCCCCCGCTGAAGCGAAGAAAGGCTGGCCGCCGCCGCCGCCTTTGATCTCCTTGGCCAACTCACGAATGATGTTGCCCGCGTGCAAATCCCGGTTTTTGGTCAGGGATTTGCTGATGACCATGGTGAGCTGCGGTTTGCCTTTGATCTCCGCACCAAACACGATGAGCGCGTCACCGATTTCCTCTTCTAATTGGTAAGCCAATGTTTTGATGGCGTTGCTGTCATCAAGCGGGAGCTGCTCGCTCAGGAAGTTGATGCCGTCAATGTGCTCCACTTTCTCCTTCAGCTGGCCTTTCAGCGCACTAGCTTGTTCGGCACGCAAACGTTCCAGCTCTTTTTTAAGCGATTTATTCTCCTCTTGCAGGGCGGATACATTTTTGACGACATCCTGCGGGTTCTTGAGCAGCAAGCGCACCTCGTTTAGGGCTTTAAGTTCTTTGTTCAGGTAGTCTTGCGCCCGGTCGGCGGTGACGCCCTCTATACGCCGGATGCCGGCTGCTACTGCATTTTCGGAAAGGATTTTGAACTGCCCGATCTCGCCGGTTGCTGCGACATGCGTACCGCCGCATAATTCCCGGGAGAAATCGCGGTCAAACGATATAACACGCACGTCCTCTCCGTATTTCTCCCCAAAGAGCATAAGGGCTCCCGAAGCTTTGGCTTCCTCGATGGGTACAGAACGCTCCTCCTCTTTGGCGATGTTCTCCCGGATTTTGGCATTCACCATATCTTCCACCTGCTGCAATTCTTCGTCGGTAACCCGTTGGAAGTGCGAAAAATCAAAGCGCAGCCGCTTGTCGTCTACGTCCTGCCCCTTTTGCAGGGCGTGTTCACCGAGTATACGGTGCAGGGCAGCGTGCATCAAGTGGACCGCCGAGTGGTTGCTGGCAGTGGCTTGGCGCTTGCCCGCATTGACTTCGGCTCGTACCCTAGTATCCAGTTTATCCGGAAACTGCTTGACGATATGGACGATCAGATCGTTTTCCTTCTGCGTGTCGAGCACCGGCACCTTTTCTTCTCCAAAGTAGAGCAACCCCGTATCGCCTGCCTGGCCGCCGCTTTCCGCGTAGAATGGCGTACGGTTGAGGACGACCTGAAACTGCTTTTTGCCTTTTTTGAGGTCTACAGTGCGGTATTTGAGCACCTGTGCGCCTTCTACCGACAGCTCATCGTAGCCGACGAATTCCACCTCTTCCCCTTCTTTGACAATATGCCAGTCGCCAACTTTTTTGAAAGCGTCGGCGCGGGCGCGGTCTTTTTGTTCTTGCAGAGCGGCTTCAAAGCCTTTTTCGTCTACTTTCCAACCCCGCTCGCTGGCCATAAGGCGGGTCAGGTCAATGGGGAAGCCAAAAGTATCGTAAAGCTCAAACGCATCTTTGCCCGACACTACGCCCTTCTTCACCTCCAGCTCACTGAAGCGGCTCAGGCCTTTCTCCAAAGTATTGAGGAAGGTACGCTCCTCAGCTTCGATGATTTTCGTGATCTGGCCTTCCTGCTGCTTGATCTCCGGGAAAAACTCGCCCATTTCACGCGTCAATACCGGAATCAGCCGGTGCAACAGGGGTTGGTCCACCTCTAGGAAAGAGTAATAGTAACGGACGGCCCGGCGCAAAATCCGGCGGATCACATAGCCCGCCCCCGTATTGCTGGGCAGCTGCCCGTCGGCGATAGTAAAAGCTACAGCGCGCAAGTGGTCAGACAATACACGCATCGCCATGTCCACTTTGGCGTCGTCAGCGTAGCTGCCTGCGTACTTCTTGCCCGTCAGTTCCTCAATTTTATGGATAAGGGGCGTAAACACATCCGTGTCGTAAGTGGCGGTCTTGCCCTGCAGCACCATACACAAGCGCTCGAAGCCCATGCCTGTATCTACGTGGGTAGCGGGCAACTTCTCGAGGGAGCCATCGGCCTTGCGATTGAATTGGATGAATACGTTATTCCAGATCTCGATGACCTCGGGGTGGTCCATATTCACCAATTCTGCGCCCGGTTTCGCCGCCTTGTCTTCCTCAGAACGCAGGTCGATGTGAATTTCGGAGCAAGGCCCGCAGGGGCCGGTATCCCCCATTTCCCAGAAGTTGTCTTTCTTATCGCCGT
>JAAAOU010000435.1 GCA_009908745.1 Bacteroidota bacterium | reverse complement strand
CGTTGAGCACATCAAAGCGGTCGAGTGGCACCCGGTGCTCCTCGGTCAGGTGGCAGGGGTGGATGGTAGGGAGTATACCGGTAAGGATAGGGCGCATCTGATGCCGTTCTCCCACCTCGTACAAAGTGCTGAGGAGTTGCCTCAACTGATGCTCGGTCCGCTGGAAGGCTTGCCCGTTAAGGTCGTAAGGGTCGAGGTTAGCCTCTAGGTTGAAGCAGCCGATTTCATAGGTGAATTCATCGGGCAGTTCGTCCAGCAGTTTATAAGCCCTGGAGTCCGGTTGCGCGGACTCGTCCACCATATTCAGCTCCTGTTCGGCACCGATGCGCTGCCGGCCTTTTTCGAAGGCGTGGGCCAGTATCATTTCATCTAGTGCTTCTACGTCGCGCAGCAGATGGCGCATGTACGTCTTTCGGTTGACGTGGGCGGGTTTGACAAGTAATTCTCCCATACGGATTTTAGATTTTATTGGCCTGCGCTGAGTGAGGGCAGGCGGAGGTTAGTGATTAGTGCTTGAGCAGCAGTAGTGGCACTTTGGTTTTGAATGCCATGGCTTGGGTCTCGCTGCGTTGGAATAAGCGGCTGAACCAGTTGTGCTGCGGGGCATACATGGCCAAAATGTCGATTTCGTAGTTTTCGGCAAACGTTTCCAGGGCATCACTTACCGCTTCGCCTTCCAAAGTATGGAAGTTGATCTGCAAAGCCGGCGCATGGTGCTCGAAGAAGCTGCCCAAGCTGGCGAAGTCTATCGTGTGTTCCACGCTGTGTTCCCCATCGACGTGCACGCAGTGGATGATAGGGTGGAAAGGCTCCAGCAATTTGCCATACTCCCAGATGTGATAGGGGTCCGCCTCGTTGAGGTCGGTGGCAAACGCGGCGATGTCGATCTCGGCGTAAGCAGCGTGCTCCGGTACCACCCAGACGTGGCAGGGCGCGCGTTCAATGACTGCTGTAGTCACACTGCCCCACATGCGTTCCAAGGCATTGTGTTCGCCCTTGGTGCCCATGACGATAAGGTCTGCTTCTTCCCGTTTGGCGATATCGGCAATGATGTTGGAAGGCGTGCCAATCTCCACTTCCGAGTGGATGACGGGTACGTTGCGCAGTTGGTCAGCGGTTTGCAGCTGCGTGAGGGCCAACTCTACAAATTGCTTGCTAATACTCTTGGCAGCCTCTGCTTTTTCCTTGGTAGCTTGCGCGGCCATCACCGGCAGGTCCAACGCTTCGTACTCTGGGTAGATAACGTGCAGCAGTTGGATGTCCGCCTCGTAAATATCCGCCAGTTTGATACAGTAGCGGAAAGCATTCTGCGCTGTATCGGAGAAGTCGGTCGGAAAAAGGATGGTGTTTATGGTTTTCATGAAATTGGTGCTTTTGACGATTAGGAGTATAAGGTGGCTGCTAGCCGTAGATCAGCGCAAAAGCCAGTAGCCCTACGACAAAAATCAGGCTGAGGCAAAGCGCTAGATGGGCTGGCCAGTAACGTCCGCGGCTGTGGTCCATCAAGACCAGGCTGGCGGCAATGAAGCCCACAAAAGAAAGTATCCAGCCGACGGCGAGGAAGCCTAGGGTGAAGGCCAGCAAGCCTACAAGCGAAGCCCCTAACGCAGCTTGCCCACGCAGTTCCCGCTCGCTGCTGCCGGGCAACTCAAAGGGCTGCTCGTTAGCGGTGGGCTGTTCGCCAGAGGGCGGAGCTGCTTCTGCTTCCGCGATGTCCTGCTCCGCAGATACTAAAAGGAAGGACGAGGTGGAAAAAAGAAAGGCCGGTTTCATAGTCGCTTATTTTGCGGTGAACGATCTTTGCCTCTGATGCTTTGGTCTCGGAGGCTAATTCAAAACAGCGATTTTTCGCCGGGAATGGGGATGAGAAAAGTCAGTCATAGGAATTGACTTTTCTCAAATCATTCTCGAACAGCCCGCCTTATGTACAGCCCTTCTACTGTTTTTATACGCACGACGTACATACCGCTCGGCAAGGTGGAGACCTCCAAATCTATATCCGTTGCCCCTACTTGTTTTTCCAGTACGGCTTGCCCTTGCAAATTAAACAGGCTGACATTTTCTATGTCGTGGCGGCTGCGTATATGCAGTGTTTCCGTAGTGGGGTTAGGGAACAAGCGGACGTTCGCTGCGGTAGGAGAGGGGGCTAATGCCATGCTGCTGCAGTCCCCCCCGGAAGCTGCGGTCAGCCGGAATCGCTCCTGAAAACGGCACCCACTGGGCAGCTCCACCAATACGGTATAATTACCCGTAAAAGCGCTACTTGGGTTGGGAAGGTTCAGGCATTCACCGGAGGTAATAGAGCCAATAGGGCTGAACCATAGGTAGGAGTTGACGGGCGGCAAGCAAAGCGCGAAGGCTTGGCCTGGGCAAAATTCTACCTGCTCCGGCAGCACGGCGGGTGGTAGCTCTTCTACCCATACCGTAATGTCTTGGCTGTAGATACACCCTAAACTGTCCGTCACCTCTACGGTGTAGGTAGTGGTCGATTCGGGGCGGGCAGTAGGGTTGTGGCAGTCGGTGCAGCTTAGCTCGTCCGTGGGAGACCAATTGTAGGCCGCCCCCTCCAGCTCTGCTACAGAAAGGTCAGCATTGCCGCCGGCGCAAATCACAGCATCGGGCGAGGCATCGAGCACTTCCGGCTCGCAACTGACGGTCCGGCACGTTTTGCGGACCGTGTGCAACCCGCAAGGCGGCAGGCCGTAAGCGGTGATTTCCAGCTCTACTTCCTCCTGTGGGGCCAACCCACTGAAAAAGTAAGCGGTATCTGCGAGCTGCTCGCCGGTTTGGCCGCTGAGTACTTCCAGTTCGTAAAGGGTATCCTGAGGAAGTTGGGGCCAGGAGACTGTAATATCGTTTGTGCCGGCGGTGCATTGGATGTAGGCAGGCGGTAGCGGTTGATGCACCGTAGCGTAAGCGGTGTCGGCGTAAAAGCAGCTGCCTTGTTCGAAGGTGAATATTATGGGATGTATGCCCGGACCGGCCGCGGCAGGCTTGAAGGAGCCTTCGGTGTCGATCACCCCGTTGCCCGACCATTTCGTGAATACGGACAGTGCACTGTCTACTGGCGGATTCACAGCTAGCGGGAAGGGCACAGTAGTTTCGTCGAGGCAGATGGTATCGATAGGCTGTATGTTCCAATCTTCTGGGCAGGAGAGGGATTGGCACTGGGCTTCAAAAGTTTGGGTGCAGCCGGTATTGGTGTCTGTAACGGTCAGGGTGAGGCCAATATCCGTGAGCGGCGCCAAGTTTTCAAAACGGACAAAATCCACACCGGACTCCGTTGGCGCGGGGCCATCAACTTCCACCTCATACGTCAATCCGGGGGTAGGTTCCCATTCAAACAGGAGGCGGCTGTAGTCGGGGCTACAGCTGATTTGCGGGTCGGGTATGCTATCGAAAGTACCCACGGTGATGCTTTTCGTCACACTGCAAGTACCATCGGAAAACGTAAGGCTGTAGGTAGCACCGCCCGGCGGCACATTTACAGTTATACTTGGCGTAGTAGCTCCGGTGCTCCATGCATAGGCCGTCGCTCCTGTACCGGTCAGAGTTGCCGCTGAGCCTGGGCAAACTTGATCGTCGGAGGCAGTAAGAGCGGTGTTTTGTGTAAATGGCGAAGCGACCTGTATGCTATCAATACCTGTACAACCCGTGCTATCGGTTACCGTCAAGCTGTAGGTAGAGGTGCCTGCTACAACCACTTCTAGAGTGGCCGTAGTGTCTCCGGTGCTCCACAAGTAGCTGCCGTCCCCCTGTGCCGTGAGTTGCAGCGTATCCCCCTCGCAATAATTGCTGTCGAGGGAGGGGGTGGCGATTTCGCCGATTGAAAACAGCGCCACGGTATCCGTGTAGATACAGTCATAAGCGCCTTCTACAAATGCTACGATTTTATTGTAGGAGGGATAGTTGTCCAGGTCAACCCAGATACTGTCCCCTTGCCCTACAGGGAGGATGCAGCAGTCACTCACCCATTGCCAGTTGACGGTACTGTCCGCCTCGGCGCTGAGGAGCAGGCTATCCTGCTGCGCGCAAAATGTAAGGTCCTGCTGCTGTATTGCTACCTCGGGTACAGGGAAGGTGTCTACAAAAATAGTATCCGAAGTAGACAGGCACGATCCCGAGCGGTAACTTAGGCTGTAGTTGCCGGCCAGTTGCGGGGAAATGGCTGTAGTATCCGCCGCTATCATTTCGCCATCCCGCCACCATTCCAAACCTTGTGGGTCGAATGTTGTATCCAGCAGCGTAAGCTGGCCCAGACCGCCGAGGCCGCAGCCTACTTCATAGTCGGTATCCAAGGCTACGCCAGCATCCTCAATCTCCACGCTGTACGAGGTCGTACACCCTTCAGCACTGGCTTCCAGGGTGTATTGACCGGCGGGTAAGTCGGATATATAATTCCAATTCGCGCTAATATATTCGCTTTCATATACGACTTCCCCGGTTGCATTCTCATACAGGATCACCTCCACATCATTCTGATAATCCACCCCGAGGAAAGCGAATCTAATGCGACCCGTAGAATCGCCATTGCAGGCTGCTATAGTATTTCTTACGTACCCGTTTTCCACAGGGCAGCAGGTGACCATGGGAAAGGTGAAAGTGGTAGCTGGTCCTTCGCAACCGCCGTAGAAGTTATTGCCCGATACCCCATCCGACTTAGGCAGGATGCTGAGGATGATTTCGTCGGGGCTATTACTACAGAGGGGGGTCTTGAAGGTAAAGCAAAAGGAATTGTAAAAGGAGTTGTAGCTCGTGGGACATGGAAAGCCTACGTCCCCTCGGTTGTTGCCTGGCGGGCCGTTGTTGTAATATGTCGGAAAAAAGTCCGGATATCCACACGGTTCATCACCTGAAAAGGGATCAAAGGCAATAGCCGGGCCATGCCGGGAGTAATCGATGCAGCTGTGCCAGTAGTGGTACCAAAGCCATTCGCCCTCTTCGGTACAGCCGTAACCGGGGGTTTGGGTAAGCTCGAAATCAGGCAGCCAGTCCCAGTCGTCCCCTAGGTTGATTTCCAAAGCGTGCAAGGCATCAGATGCGGTGGCCCCTTGGAACGAAGTAACCTCAAAGCAGACTTGATACCGCTGGTTGTGCCGCAGGCTGTCTGGTAGTGGGTATAACAAGTTGAGGTCGTAGGTGCAAGGAGGGTTGGAGCTGCGGGTCGCCGTAGCATCCGTTTTGCTGGCAGCGCCACCGTTATTCAGCAGTGGGCGAAGCGTATTCGCAGGATTTGACCACTCGGGCGTTTGCGCGGATAAGTTGGGCAAGAAGTTGCATAGCAGGGACAACAGGAGTAGAAATAGCCATCGCATAGGCAGAAGGGTTTAGCTTGAAATGGAAACCGACCACTTAATATACGGAAGACCTCCGACTTAGGCAAGCAATCGGACGCTAAACATCAATTTAGTGATTAATTAGTCTGCTAAAGCTGGGGCTTGCAAACTTAGATTTTGTAGCAACTGAAGGCGGGTCAATCCCGCGTAAACGCAATGCGGTCACCGGCTTCCACCCCATGTTTATCCGCAAAGCCGCCGACGACTTCCAAAACGTATTTGGCATTGCCCTTGCTGGGCTGCGGAGACAAGGACTGTGGTTGTGCGTTCTTGCGGATATTGACGATACGCTTGTCCTCACCGATGAACATGATGTCCAGCGGGATGTACGTATTGCGCATCCAAAAGGACTGCGGCTCGTTGCGGTCCATGATAAACAGCATCCCTTGGTCCTCCTCCATGGAGCGGCGCCACATCATACCCTCGGCCCGCTCTTGGTCGTTCTGTTTGATTTCGATGTCGATCTGCCGGATTTGCTCGCCGGTTTCCCCATCGAGGAGCTGCAATTCGCCTTGCTTGGTAAATTTCGGGCCAGTATTCACGTCTTGGGATTTGGGTAAAGACATATAGATCAAGCCTGCTACCACAGGCAAGGCAATCAAAGCGACAATCGCAATCAGGGTGCGCTTGCGCCGGCGTTCGGCACGCCGGCGCTCGGCGCGGTTGGGCAGTGGTTTTCTTCGGGCCATAGCTCTTTTTGCTGCGCAAGATAAAGAACCAAAGCGATATGCCGAAAACGGGTTACTCCGTGCCATTGATGTAGTAAGCCCCCTTGAGGGCGATAGGCCCTTTCAGCGGCATATCGCTGTCCTTCAGCTCGTAGTATTCGCCTTCCTGCTGGCCGAGCTGAACGGGCACCCGCTCAAACCCCTTATCGGTTTGCTGAAATACGTAGGCGCTTTCCCCGCTGCGCACGATAGCCGAAGCGGGCACTACGGTAGTCTGTCGGCTATCCACTTGTATGTGGGCGAAGAGGAAAGTACCCACAGCCAACTGGGTAGGAGGCTCGTCGAAGTGCACATGCACGCGGGCGGTCTTGCGCTCCAAATCTACCGATTGGCCAATGAGATGGACCTGGCCGCGCATTTCCTGCTCGCTTCCCGCTTGTTGTATGCGCACGGGCTGGCCTTTCTTCACTTTAGGCAGGTCTTTGGCGTAAACTTCCAGCTCTAGGTGCAAGTGGCTCCGGTCGATCATACGGAAAAGCGGGGCATCCGGCTGTACGAGCTGGCCCGGTTGGGCGGGAATAGCTGCAAGGTAACCGCTGACTGGAGCGTAGAGGTAAATCCGCTTTTGCAGGGTTTGGCTTTGCTCCAGCTCGTCTACGTCTATGCCGATCAGCTCCAGTTCGGCGCGCAGGCCGCTGAGCCGGGATTGGGCCACGGCCAGCTCGGAAGCTATCGTCTCGAAGGCTTTTTGCGAAGCCGCGTCGGACTCGGCCAATTCGGCTTTACGAGCTTTGTCTTTCTCGAGGAAAGGGAGGCGGGCGGCGGTCTCCAAGAAATCCCGCTGCAGGCGTATCAAATCGGGGTGGTGGATGCTGGTCAGCGGGGTGCCGCGCTCGACGTACTGGCCGGGCAGGTGTTTGATGTTCCCTACAAAGCCCATGACCGGGCTGTGTATAGCGTGCCGTCCTGCCGGTGGCACATCTATTTGGCCGGAGCAGGAAATGTAGCTGCCGATGGCGCGCTCTTGGGGTTGCCCCAGCTCTACGTTGGCCTGCTGCATTTGGTCAGGGGTCAGGGAAATGGTAGTGGAGGTTGCCGTCTCTGCCTGTGCCGCTTCCTCCGTGGGGTCGGCTTCGTTTTGGCAAGCGGAGAAGGCCAATAGGGAAAGCAAGAAAAAGATGGAATATTTCATGATGTAAAGGCTTATCGGTTTAAGAATTGGAAGTAGAGTGCGGCTTGGTTGAAGCGGTGCACGAGTTCGGCTTGTTGCAGCTCATTGTCGAGCGCAGCCTGCAGGCTTTGGGCGTACTGGAAGTAGTCCGCTTCCCCCGCCCGGAGTTGCTGGGTGGCGAGCTGCCGCAATTGGGTCGCCTGTGTTCGCAGTTCGTCGCCCTCTGTATCGAGCTGCCGCCGCAGCTGTGCCAGTTGTTGGCGGGCCAGCGCGCGCTCTTGACGGAGCAGCTCTTGTTGAGCTTGCAGCTGATTGGTGGCTTTGCGGGTTTCCAGTTGGGCTTGCTCGATACGGGCCCGCTGATGCCGTTGGAATATCGGGGCGGAAATGCCGATCTGCACACCTTGCAGCACCCATTCGGGTTGAATGCTCTGCTGGAAATACCCGATAGACCACCCGGGCTGGAGCTGCTGTTGGGCCACTTCCGCTTCGCGCTCGGAGAGCTGCTGCTGTTGCCGCAAAGGCTGCAAGAAAGTCTGTAGTGCCGCCGCGCTGTCCTGCAGTTGCAACGGCAGCCGGTACAAGCTATCGCCCGGGCGGGTTGCGCCGGGGCTGAAGGACAATTGCCGCAATTGCTGGAAGGCGGCCCGCTCGTTGCGGGCTGCTTGTTGCTCCGCGTTGCGGGCTTGGGTCAGTTTCTGTAAGGCCAGCGTATGTTCCAGGCGGTTGGCTTCCCCGCTGCGGAGTTGCAAGTCTGCCCGTTCGGCCAGCGCTTCAAAGAGTGCCGTTTGCTGTTGGCGTAAGCTCAATTGTTTTTGCGCAAGCAGCCACTGTTGCCAAGCCTGCTTAACCCGTAGCTCCACTTGGTGCTCTAGCAGGGCTTGCTCGCTGCCGGCTAGGGCAAGCCGGGCGCGGGCGGCTTCGGCCTGCTTCTTATTGAGGCCGATGGGGTTGAAGGGCTGGGTGATGGAAAATTGGTAGTCCCATTGCGGGGTGTTGTACTGCCCGTAACCGCCGAAAAACTCGGTGGCGGGGATGGTCTTTGCCGCTTTGATACCCAGTTCGGCTTGCTGCAGGCTGATTTGCCCGTTTTGCAGCGTGGGTTGCTTGGCCATTGCCTGATCAAGTGCATACTCCAGCGTAAGCGGCTGCTGTGCCATGGCAGGCAGGCTGACGGCCAAGAGGGGCAACAGTACGGTCAAAGCCTTTGCTGAAGGGCGTTTCCGGTTCGTCAAGTAATAAAGTACCGGCAGCACGAGCAGGGTAATCAAGGTGGCGCTGATCAACCCGCCGATCACCACCGTGGCCAATGGCTTTTGCACCTCAGCGCCGTTGGAAGTGGAAAGTGCCATAGGCAAAAAGCCCAAGGCTGCTACGGTAGCGGTCATGATCACCGGCCGCATCCGGGCCAGCCCGCCGCGGATGACGACTTCCCGTATGTCCGTAAGGCCGTCTTCGTAGCGGAGGCGGTTGAAGTAGCTGATCAGCACAATACCATTGAGTACCGCTACGCCGAACAGGGCGATAAAACCCACGCCCGCTGAAATACTGAAGGGCATGCCGCGTACCCAGAGGCCCACTATGCCACCGACTGCCGCAATAGGCACCGCCGTGAAAATCATAAGGGCGTATTTGATTTTCCCGAAGGCGAAGTAGAGTAAGACGAAGATAAGCGCGAGGGCAGCGGGCACCGCTACGGCCAACCGCGATTGGGCGGCCTGCAAGTTCTCAAATTGACCGCCGTAACGGATGAAGTAGCCGGGAGGCAGTTGCAGTTGCTGGCCTATCGCCGCTTCAATATCAGCAACCAAGCTGGCTACATCCCTGTCTCGGACATTGACCCCCACGTTGATACGGCGGCGCGTCCCTTCGCGGGAGACTTGCATCGGCCCTTCGGTGTAGTGTACGCGTGCTACTTCTTGCATCGGCAGCGAACGGCCATCGGGCAGGTGGACGAAAAGGCGCGACAGGTCCAGCGTCTGCCGGTCTGCCTGTTGCAGACGCAGGACGAGGTCGAATTTGCGCTCGTTTTCGTAGATGATGCCGGCGGTCTCTCCGGCGTAAGCTGTACGCACCAGGGTGTTGAGCTGCTCAATGTCTAGGCCGTATTCGGCAATCTTCTGCCGGTCGAACTCCACTTTAAGCTGGGGCAGGCCGTCGGTTTGTTCCGCACGGACATCCGCAGCGCCGGGGATCTGCTCGATGATGTCGGCAGCGCGGTCCCCCAGCCGCTTGAGCTCGTCGGTGTTTTCTCCGAAGATTTTCACCGCGATATCTGTCTTGGCGCCGGTCAGCAGTTCGTTGAAGCGTAGCTGTATGGGTTGGGTGAACTCAAAGGAAGCGCCGGCGATGACGGACAGCTTTTCCTTCATTTTGGCGACAAGCCCCTCCCGGTCATTGGCAGAGGTCCATTCCTCCCGGGGCTTGAGGATGATCATAATGTCGGCGTCCTCAATGGCCATAGGGTCAGTGGGGACTTCGGCGGTGCCAATTTTAGAGACTACGTGTTCGATTTCCGGGAAGTGCTCCAGCAAAATCGTTTCCGCTTTAGTGGCGGTAGCAATGCTTTCCTGTAGTGCACTGCCGGGTTGTATGGTCATCTGCATGGCCAGGTCGCCTTCTTCCAGGGTAGGCAGGAACTCGGCCCCGAGGGAGCGGAAAATAAGAATGGCCCCTACCAAAAGGGCGAGGGTGGCCGCCAGTACAAGAGCGGGTAACTTGAGCGCGGTTTCGAGGGACGGCTTGTACAACCGCCGGAGAAAATCCACAATACGGTCGGAGATGGTACGGCGGTCTTTGATGGTCTTGGGCATCACCCAAGCGGTCATCATCGGGATGTAGGTGAGGGAGAGTATTAAGGCCCCGAGCACGGCAAAACTGAAGGTGATGGCCATGGGGCGGAACATTTTACCTTCGATGCCCGTCAGCGTCATAATAGGGATGAAGACCGTGAGGATAATGAACACCCCGAATACGGCAGACCGGAAGAGCTTGGACGATTCGTCGATAATGAGTTCGTCCATCTGCGCTTGCGTCAGGGTCTTGCCCACAAATAGGGCAAACATAGCGTGCAGCACCCCTTCCACCACGATCACCGCCCCGTCGATGACGATACCGAAGTCAATAGCGCCCAGGCTCATTAGGTTGGCGGAGATGCCGAACTGCTTCATCATAATAATGGCGAACAGCATGGCCAGCGGGATTACGGAAGCGACGATGAGCGCCGCCCGGAAATTGCCCAGCAGCAGGAGCAGCACCAGGATGACGATCAGGCCCCCTTCCAGCAAATTGCTCTTGACGGTAGCCGTGGTTTTGGCCACCAAGTCGGAACGGTCGAGGTAGGGGTAGAGCACGACGCCCTCCGGCAGTGATTTTTTGACTTCCGCGATGCGCTCGTGGACGTTTTGTATAGCATCGGAGGAATTGGCGCCTTTGAACATCAGTGTGATGCCACCGACGGCTTCCCCCTTGCCGTCCATCGTCATGGCCCCGAAGCGTTTGGGGCTGCCCAGCTGCACCGTAGCGATGTCTTTTACCAAGACGGGGATATTGTTGCGGTTGGCGACGACAATCTGCTCGATATCCGCCATGCTTTCCACCAAGCCTTCGGTGCGGATGTAGTAGGCGTTCGTGGCTTTCTCGATGTAGCTGCCGCCGCTGTTTTGGTTGTTGCGCTCCAGCGCGCCGAAGACTTCGTGTACCGCAATGTCGTAACTCTGCAGCAAGACGGGGTCGAGGGCGACTTCGTATTGTTTGAGGTAGCCGCCGAAGCTGCTGACCTCGATGATGCCCTGTATGCCTGCCAGCTGCCGTTTGACGATCCAGTCCTGAATGGTGCGCAGCTTCATGGGGTCATAGCGATGCTCGTAGCCTTCCTCCACCTGCAGTACGTACTGGTAGATTTCGCCCAGGCCGGTGGTGATGGGCATGAGGTCGGGTTTGCCGAGGCCGGGCGGGATTTCTTGCTCGGCTACGCTGATTTGCTCTTTGACATACTGCCGGGCGTCGAGCATAGGTACGCCGGGGTCAAAGACAACGGTGACGACCGACAGCCCAAAGCGGGAGATGGATCGGATTTCGGAGACGCCGGGGATGTTGGCGCAAGCCACCTCGACGGGGTAGGTAATGAACTGCTCCACCTCCTGTGGGGCCAGGGAGCCGGAGACTGTTACGACTTGCACTTGGTTGTTGGTGATGTCAGGCACGGCGTCAATAGGCAAACGGGCCAGATTGTAGAGCCCTGTTCCGATCAGCCCGGCCACCAACAGCAGGATGAGTAGCTTGTTCCGCACGGAAAAAGCGATGATAGATCGTATCATGATGTGTTTTTTGAATCGCACAAATGGAATACAGCGCTAAATGGTCAGCGCAGAAGAAAGGAGATGATCTATCTGATAGGAGGGCGAAACACCAAATCGATATGCAGGGCACTGACGCGAGTCAATGCAAAGGGAATGACTTGCTTGGCCAACACGGGCGGAAGCTGTATGGAAGGCTTGAAAAACTGCAGTACGATATGGTCGAAAGAATGCAGGTGTTTTAGCGGTAAGTCTTGATGGCTCTGCCCGCCGTCGCCGTGGTCGTGGCTGTTGGCATTCCAGAAGTGCTCGAGCAGAAATTCGTGGAAGGAAAGTTCTTGCCCTTGTTCGGCGGCAAGTTGCTGATGCAGTTGATAGTGTTCTAGTGCATCCGCCCATTTGCCCCATTGCCCATAGTCTGCTCCGGGCATGAGGCTGCCGAGCAGGAGGTAAAGAGCAAGGATTAGGGCAGTGGGTTTCATAAGCAGTAACCGATATAGGCTCAAAGGTATGCTTTCTCCATCATTTATAAAGTG
>JAAAOU010000372.1 GCA_009908745.1 Bacteroidota bacterium | reverse complement strand
AGCTGGAGATCGTTACGCCGGAAGAATTCGTCGGTACGGTGATTGGCGACTTGAACCGCCGCCGGGGTTTGCCGAAAGGCCAAGACCCGCGCGCCGGAGGGGCGGTCTCCATCAAAGCGGATGTGCCGCTGGCCGAAATGTTTGGTTATGTGACCTCCCTGCGGACGATCACCTCGGGCCGGGCTAACTCTACGATGGAGTTCTCCCACTATGCAGAAGCGCCTTCGGGTATCGCCAAGGAGATCATCGAATCCTCAAAGGGCGAAGTCAACGCCTAAGCAAATAAGAGAGAATAGCGCGTGTTAGCCTGGCTGAAGTGCCGGGCTTCACGTCGCTTGGTAACAATATTCATTACTTAGCTTAATTACAGGCATGAATCAAAAGATCAGAATCAAGCTCCGTTCCTACGATCACAACCTCGTGGACAAGTCTACTGAGAAGATCGTAAAAACGGTGAGGAACAGTGGCGCTGTAGTTACTGGACCGATTCCGCTGCCCACGAAGAGAAAAATCTTTACCGTGCTCCGTTCGCCGCACGTCAATAAGAAAGCTCGTGAGCAGTTCCAGTTACGCACCCACAAACGCCTCATTGAAATTTACACTCCTACCCAGAAGACAGTAGATGCCCTGTCCAAGCTGGAACTGCCGAGTGGGGTTGACATTCAGGTTAAACTTACGTAATAAGAACATTAACAGCCAGTATTAGCGCGGGCTTATGACCGCAAAGCCGGTCCGCTTAGTTCTTCCCGATCGAAAGCTTGCCATCACGCGCCAGCTTCGGCCCTCGGGTCTAATACTGTGGCATAAAACCATGTGCTGATGAACGGTATAATTGGTAAGAAAATAGGAATGACCAGCATCTTTGACGACCAAGGTCGCAACGTAGCATGCACGGTCATTGAAGCCGGTCCTTGTGTTGTAACGCAGGTCAAAACAGAAGACACTGACGGCTACAACGCATTGCAAGTAGGCTTTGGTGACGCTAAGGTCAAAAGCACTTCCAAAGCACTCCAAGGGCACTACGAAAAAGCCAAAACTGGTCCTAAGAAAGAAGTGGTTGAGTTCCGCGATTTCAACATCGTAGAGAAAGCAATCGGTGATGTCATAAAGGTGGATGAAATTTTCGGCGAGGGCGACCTTGTAAGCGCAGTAGGCACATCAAAAGGCAAAGGATTCCAAGGTGTGGTAAAACGCCACGGCTTTTCCGGCGTCAATGATGCGACCCACGGGCAGCACAACCGACAGCGTGCACCCGGTTCTATCGGCGCTGCTTCGTTCCCTTCTAAGGTGATCAAGGGCATGCGTATGGGCGGCCGTACCGGCGGCAAACGCGTGAAGATACAAAACCTGCGTGTGCTGAAAGTTTTCCCGGAAAAGAATCTCATCCTTATCAAAGGAGCGATCCCCGGGCACAAAGGTTCCCCCGTCATTATTGAAAAGTAATTCATTCGTGCGTCGGTAAGCTACTGCAACAGCTGCAAAGACGGCCTCCGCAGACGGGCTTACACAAACACACAAAGCAATGAAAGTCGACGTTTTAAATATTCAAGGTCAAACGACCGGCCGGGACATTGAGCTCTCGGATGACATCTTCGGGATTGAGCCCAACGAACATTCCGTGTACTTGGCGGTTAAGCAGTACCTCGCCCATCAGCGGCAGGGCACGCACAAGACCAAAGAGCGCGGAGAAGTAAAAGGTTCCACCAAGAAGATCAAACGCCAAAAGGGTACCGGCACCGCTCGTTTCGGTGACATCAAGAACCCCTTGTTCCGTGGTGGCGGCCGCATTTTTGGCCCCCGCCCCCGCAAGTACACGGTGCGCCTGAACAAGAAAGAGAAGCAACTCGCCCGCAAATCTGCCCTGTCCGCCAAAACAGCCGCAGAACAACTGATGGTCGTAGAAGACTTTTCCTTCGAGACGCCGAAGACCCGTGAGTTCTTGAACATCCTCAACGCCCTGCAAGTGGCTGACCGCAAACCGCTGCTGGTAACCGGCGAACAGGAGAAGGAAGTTTTCCTCTCCAGCCGCAATTTGCCAAAAGTAGCGGTGGTCACGGCTGATGAGCTGAACACTTACCAGGTGATGAAAGCTGGCGTGGTCCTGCTTTCCGAGAGCGCGGTGGACAAGATCACCCAAGCATTTGCTAACCCTGTGAAAGAGACGCCTGCGTAGGGCGCTTTTCCATAATTCTTAGGAACCATGGCAAAGACGATATTAATCAAGCCGCTGATTACCGAAAAGGCGGAACTGTTGTCAGAAGAACAAAACCGGTACAGCTTCCTCGTAGCCAATGATGTCAATAAGATTGAGATCAAAAAGGCAGTCGAGGATATGTACCAGGTCACCGTAGAGTCTGTCAATACGATGATCATGCCAGCGAAGGCGAAGAACCGCTCTACCCGCTCCGGCATCATCATGGGGCGCAAGTCTGCTTACAAGAAAGCAGTAGTGACCCTGACAGAAGGCGAAGAAATCGACTTCTACGGCGATATTTAATCATATAGCCTGGGGGCAAAGCTTTAGGCAGCGCATTTGCAAAGCATCTTGAGCAACGCGGGTTCATCTGTTCACCCGGCCAAGGGCTTGCAAACTGAAATTGCGCAGCCAGCACGTATCTCCAGGACGAAAAACAGAAAAAAATGCCAGTCAAAAAACACAAACCGGTAAGCCCGGGCTCCCGTTACTTGCTCAGTAATACCCACACTGAGATTACGACGGACAAGCCTGAGAAAAGCTTGTTGGCTCCAATGAGGAGCAAAGGCGGCCGTAACAACCAAGGCCGGATGACGGTCCGCTACCGTGGCGGCGGGCACAAGCGCCGTTACCGCGTCGTCGACTTTAAGCGAGACAAGGATGGCGTAGCTGCTACTGTCAAGACTATAGAGTACGACCCGAACCGCAGCGCCTACATTGCTCTGGTAGAGTATGCTGACGGGGAGAAGCGCTACATCATCGCCCCCAACGGCCTGAAGGTCGGTGCGGAGATTATGTCTGGTGCTAGTGCTACCCCGGTGACGGGCAACGCGATGTTCCTGAAAGACATTCCGCTCGGCTCCACCATCCACGCTATTGAAATGCAGCCTGGCCACGGAGCCGCGATCGGCCGCGCAGCCGGCACATATTGTACGCTGATGGGCCGTGAAGGCAAGTACGCGGTGGTCAAGATGCCCTCTGGCGAAGTCCGCCGTATCCTTTCCGCTTGCAAAGCGACGATAGGCACCACCTCCAACCCTGACCATAGTCTGGTCATCATGGGTAAGGCTGGCCGCAAGCGCTGGAAAGGCCGCCGTCCTCGTACGCGCGGTGTGGCGATGAACCCGATTGATCACCCAATGGGAGGTGGCGAAGGCCGCGCTTCTGGTGGGCACCCGCGTTCCCGCAACGGCCAGAAAGCCAAAGGTGAGCTGACACGCAAGCCGAAAAAGCATTCTAACAAGCTGATCATTACCAAACGCAAACGGAAGAAGCGCTAGTAGGGTAGGGCGAGGCAACCCGTCCGGCTCCGAAGCGCTGTTCAAATACAACAGACAATGGCAAGATCAATAAAAAAAGGACCTTACGTTTTCCACAAGTTGATGGACAAGGTAGACCGTGCGAAAGAATCCAAGAAGAAGACGGTTATCAAGACTTGGTCTCGTGCTTCTATGATCTACCCTGACATGGTAGGCGAAACGATAGCCGTGCACAACGGCAAGACTTTTGTCCCTGTTTTCGTGACGGAAAACATGGTCGGTCACAAGTTAGGTGAGTTTGCGCCAACGCGAACGTTCAAAGGCCACACTGGAAACCGTAAGATGATGTAATCTTTGGGCTCGCAGGAGCCCGGCGAAAAATGCAAAACAATGGAAGCAGTAGCTAAACTCAAGAACGTCCCGATGTCAGCGCGCAAGATGCGCCTGGTCGTCGACTTGATTCGCAATAAAGATGTAGAGGAAGCGCTTGACATCCTTCGCTTCACTAAGAAGGAAGCAGCGTCTTGGCTGGAGAAGGCCCTGTTATCCGCTATTGCCAACTGGGAAGATAAGCTCGGTGGCATGGAGAGTGCGGATGACTACGACCTTTACATCAAGACAATCTTCTCGGACGATGGCAGCATGCTGAAGCGTTTCCGACCGGCTCCCCACGGCCGCGCGCACCGCATCCGCAAGCGCACGAACCACGTGACGATCATCGTGGAGAACCGCATCCCGCTGCCGGACGATGAAGAAATCGAAGACAGCGACGCTGTAGAGGTAGAAGAGATGGAGGACGAGACGGCAGTCGAAGAATAAGCTTAAATAAAAATTGTAATACCATAGATATGGGGCAGAAGACAAATCCTATAGGTAATCGCCTCGGCATCATCCGGGGGTGGGAGTCCAACTGGTACGGTGGTAATGACTACGCTGACAAGGTGGTCGAAGATGAGAACATCCGTACTTATTTGCAGGCTCGTGTGGCCAAAGGCGGCATTGCCCGCATCATCATCGAGCGTACGCTGAAGCGTATCACGGTGACCATCCACACTTCCCGTCCGGGTATCATCATCGGTAAAGGTGGCGCTGAGGTAGACCGTATTCGCGAAGAACTGAAAAAGCTGACGGGCAAAGACGTGCAGATCAACATCATCGAGATCCGCAAGCCGGAGCTAGATGCTAATATCGTAGCAGAGTCCATTGCCAAGCAGCTGGAAGCACGGATCAACTACCGCCGGGCGATCAAAATGGCGATTCAATCCACAATGCGTGCCGGTGCCGAGGGTGTCAAAGTACGTATTTCCGGCCGCCTGAACGGTGCTGACATGTCTCGCCGTGAAGAGTACAAGCAAGGCCGTACGCCGCTGCACACTTTCCGCGCAGATATCGACTTCGCACTGAAAGAGGCGATGACCGTATACGGAAAAATCGGCATTAAGGTGTGGATTTGCAAAGGGGAGATCCTTGGCAAAGCGGACCTGTCGCCGCACGCCGGCGTGCAAGACCGGGGTGGCAAGAAAGGGGACCGCCGAGGCGATCGCCGGGGTGGCCGACGAGGCGGAAGAAATCAGCGCCGCCGTTAGTAAATCTGAAAAAAACGCTGTACCTTTGCCCAGCTTTTTTCGAGCGCGAGGCGCTGTACGGCTTTTTTATAGACGCATAAACTTTATTGTACAATGCTACAGCCTAAAAGAACGAAGTACCGCAAGCAGCAGAAAGGCCGCAATAAGGGCCTTGCGCAGCGGGGTACGAATATCGACTTTGGCTCTTTCGGTCTAAAGTCAATGGACGGAGGGCGTATTACCAACCGCCAAATCGAGGCGGCTCGTATCGCTTTGACCCGCTTCATGAAGAGGGAAGGAAAAGTCTGGATCCGCATTTTCCCGGACAAGCCGATCACCTCTAAGCCGCTCGAGGTACGTATGGGTAAAGGCAAAGGTGCCTTGGACCACTACGTCGCGGAGATTAAGCCAGGTCGCATGCTATTCGAACTGGATGGCGTATCAGAAGACGTTGCACGCGAAGCCCTGCGCCTCGCTGCTCAGAAGCTTCCCGTGCGTACCAAGTTCTTGGTCCGTTACGACTACGCCGGATAATTTTTAAGACCTATTTCAACTGATAGATATCATGGCATCAAAAAAATTCTTGGAGCTTCAGGATTATTCCGACACAGACTTGCACAGCGAGTTGGAAAGCACCGAAGCACAGTACCAAAAGCTGAAGTTTGACCACGCCATCCGCGGCTTGGACAACCCGCTGGTGCTCCGTGAGGTACGCCGGGATATTGCTCGCCTCAAGACGGAAATCCGCCGCCGGGAATTAGCCAAGGAGGAAGCGGAAACCGGCTTGGGCCACCGCTCCAAAATCCGCGCTAGGCGGCGTCGTGAAAAATAATTTGCAGACTAGGGTTCAAACCACAGCATAAAATGGAAGAAAGAAATCTCAGAAAAGCCCGCGTCGGGTTGGTGACGAGCAACAAGATGGATAAGACCATCACGGTTTCCGTAGAGAAGCGTTTGCGGCACCCCATCTACGGCAAGTACGTCAAGAAATCCAAAAAATTCGTCGTACACGACGAAGCCAACGATTGCAACATCGGGGACCGGGTACGCATCATGGAGACCCGCCCGCTGAGCAAGCGTAAGCGCTGGAGATTGGTGGAAGTGCTCGAACGGGCAAAATAATGCTATTGAGTGCCTGAGCGCTGGAGCGATACCATTGATGCTTTTACCTCAGGCAAGAACAATTTTTAAATCTTAGAACGATGATCCAACAAGAGAGTAGGCTGAGAGTAGCCGACAACAGCGGGGCCCGCGAGGTGCTTTGCATCCGTGTGCTAGGCGGTTCTAAGCGGCGCTATGCCTCCATCGGTGATCAAATCGTGGTGAGCGTCAAGGAATCCTCACCTAGCGGCAATATCAAGAAAGGCAGCGTTTCAAAAGCTGTGGTTGTGCGCACTAAGAAGGAAATCCGCCGCCGCGATGGTTCCTACATCCGTTTTGACGACAACGCCGTCGTGTTGCTTAGCGCAACCGATGAGCCCCGGGGGACTCGTATTTTCGGGCCGGTAGCCCGTGAACTGCGTGAGCGCGACTACATGCGTATCGTCTCACTGGCACCGGAAGTGCTGTAACAACATTTTTTGAAGCGATCATAAGTGGAGAATACCATGCAAAAGAATAAGAAACAAGGCAAGCGGTTCAGCCCGAAGCTGAAAATCAAGAAAGGAGATCGCGTTGTGGTAATCGCGGGAGCCTACAAAGACCGTGAGCGCGTCCGGGAAGTCCTGGAAGTGTTCCCCGAAAAGCAGCGGGTGATTATTGAAGACACCAACATGGTGAAAAAGCACATTCGCCCCACACAGGACAACCCCGGGGGGATCAGCGAAGTGCCCGCCCCGGTCCACATCTCCAACCTGATGTTGGTAGACCCCAAATCCGGTGAGCCTACCCGGGTCGGCCGTAAGAAAGAAGGGGAAGAATCGGTACGTTATTCTAAAAAATCAGGCGAAATCATTAAGTAATGAGCTATATACCTAGACTGAAAAAGAAGTATCACGACGAGGTCGCACCGGCATTGATGGAGCAGTTCCAGTACAGCTCGGTCATGGAGGTGCCCCGCCTGGTTAAGATCAACCTTAACCAAGGCGTAGGGGATGCTACTCAAGATAAAAAGCTGGTAGACAACGCACTGGAAGAAATGTCCATTATCGCCGGGCAGAAAGCCGTGCCTACCAAAGCGAAGAAGTCGGTGTCTAACTTTAAGCTGCGCGAAGGTATGCCGATTGGCTGCCGCGTGACGCTGCGCGATGTGCGCATGTACGAATTCATGGACCGGCTCATTAGTGTTGCGCTACCTCGTGTGCGTGACTTCCGGGGCATCAACGATAAGAGCTTCGACGGCCGTGGCAACTATTCCATGGGCATCACGGAGCAGATCATCTTCCCGGAGATCATTCTCGACAAGGTCAGCAAGATTACCGGTATGGACATCACGTTTGTGACGACAGCCAAAACGGACGCCGAAGCACTGGCGCTGTTGAAGCAGATGGGCATGCCGTTCAAGAATCAGCGCAGCTAGCAGAGGAAGCGCGAAGTGCAGCAAGGCGGAATTGGCAACGAGCCATGAAGCCAAGCTGATCCAAACCCTTTCGCCCTTCCGCACCAAGTATTCATTAAATCATAGCAATTTCTTTATAATGGCTAAGAAATCAATCATCGCTCGCGAACGCAAAAGAGAACGCATGGTCGCCAAGTACGCGGCACTGCGCAAAAAGCTAAAGGAGGAAGGCCGCTGGGAAGAGCTGGACAAGCTGCCCCGCAACTCCAACCCGATCCGCCTGCACAACCGCTGTAAGCTGACCGGGCGCCCTAAAGGCTACATGCGTCAGTTCGGCCTGTGCCGGGTTAAATTCCGCCAGCTAGCGCTGGAGGGCAAGATTCCGGGCGTAACGAAAGCGAGCTGGTAAATTCACCGTTTTCTAAAGTCAATCATGGTACGTCTTCAGGCTTATAGTCTTTGACGTCCCTAATAACTAGGATAAAATGGCAGTTACAGATCCAATAGCAGATTATCTGACGAGAATCCGCAATGCCCAACAAGCGGGGCACCGGATAGTGGATATCCCTGCGTCCAAGCTGAAGAAAAGTATGACCGAGATCCTCTACAATCAGGGGTTCATCCTGAAGTACAAATTTGAGGAGATAGAAAAAGGTCAAGACTTGATTCGTATTGCACTGAAATACGACCCGAGGAATAAGCAGCCGATCATCCGCGAGTTGGGCCGCATTAGCCGCCCGGGCTTGCGCAAGTATGCGAAAGCAGACGAAGTGCCGCGTATCATTAACGGCCTCGGGGTGTGCATCGTATCTACTTCTCATGGCTTGATGACCGACAAGCAGGCTAGGGAACAGAACTTGGGCGGGGAACTCCTCTGCTACGTTTACTAATTAAGATTTCGAAAGCTCCAAAACAGATTCAAAATGTCAAGGATAGGAAAAGCGCCGATCACATTGCCGAATGGCGTCGAAATGAAAGTTTCCGACACCAACCTGGTGACTGTGAAAGGCCCCAAAGGAGAGCTGACGCAGCAAGTTGACCCTGACCTCACAATCAAAGTGGAGGACGGCGAGGTCAACATCGAGCGCCCTACTGAGCAGAAGCGCCACCGCGCTATGCACGGGCTGTACCGCGCGCTGCTATACAATATGGTTGAAGGCGTAACGGAAGGCTTCGTTAAGGAGCTGGAGCTCGTTGGCGTGGGTTACCGGGCTTCCAACACCGGGCAACTGTTAGAGTTGACGATCGGCTATTCTCACCCTGTCATGTTTGCCTTGCCAGACGAAGTAAAGGTGGAGACCAAAATGGAAAAGGGTAAGAACCCGCAGGTCCGCCTAGAGTCTGCTGACAAGCAGCTGCTGGGGCAGATCGCTGCCAAGATTCGTTCTTTCCGCAAGCCGGAGCCCTACAAAGGCAAGGGGATCAAATTCGCGGATGAACAACTGCGCCGCAAAGCTGGCAAAGCTGCTGGCTAATATTCGAGTGATACGCCTTGGTGGGCGTCTTACATACATCACAATGGGTTTTGGGTTTCGGCATCAGCCGCTACACTAAAACAAAAACAGTGAACCAACATGCAATTTTCAAAGCAAAAGCGTCGGAAACGTATCCACTGGCGCATCCGCAACAAAATCCAAGGCACGGCACAGCGTCCGCGCTTGAATATCTATCGGAGCAACCGCTTTATCTATGCTCAACTGATTGACGACCTCGCTGGCCATACGGTAGTTTCTGCCAACTCATTGGAGGAAGCCGTAGCCAATGATGGGACCAAGTCAGAGCAAGCGGCCGCAGTGGGCAAGTTGCTCGCCGAGCGCGCGAAGGACGCCGGGCTTGAGTCCATCGTTTTTGACCGCGGCGGGTATATCTACCACGGCCGTATAAAGGCACTGGCTGAAGCTGCACGCGAAGGTGGCTTGAAATTCTAAAACACTACAACCGAGAAATAATGGCTAAGAAAAGCTCAAACAGGGTAAAGCCTGCTGAAACAGAACTGAAAGAGAAACTCGTTAACCTTAACCGCGTGGCTAAGGTGACCAAGGGTGGACGTACATTCAGCTTTGCCGCTATCGTTGTAGTAGGCGATGGCAATGGCACCGTAGGGCATGGCTTGGGGAAAGCCCGTGACGTGTCCGAGTCTATTGCGAAAGCCGTGGATGACGCCAAAAAGAACCTTATCAAAATCCCGATGCACAACGGTACAATCCCGCACGAACAGAAAGGGAAGTACGGTGCTGGCAAGGTGTTCATCAAGCCGGCTGCCGATGGTACCGGCGTGATTGCCGGCGGCGCTATGCGTGCCGTGCTGGAGATCGCTGGCGTGCAAAACGTACTGGCCAAGTCAATGGGGTCACCCAATCCGCACAACGTGGTAAAAGCGACTATCGACGCCCTTACGAAGCTGCGCAGTCCTATGGCAGTTGCCAAACAGCGCAATATTTCCATGGATAAACTGTTTAACGGATAACGAAAGCTGGCAGGCGGCAGGTCTGCGGCTTTACAAATAAAGTACAATGGGCAAGATCAAGATCACTCAGGTCAAAAGTGTCATTGACCGTTCCGAGAAGCAAAAGCGGACGATGGCAGCGCTGGGGTTGAACAAAATCCGCCAGACGGTAGAGGTGGATGAAACCCCGCAAATCAACGGCATGATTGCCAAGATCAGCCACTTGGTCAAAGTGGAGAAAAGCGCCTAACTTATTCAGCGCAAAAAGTTTGCAAAGCCGGCTTAGCCGGGTATCTTTGCAGTCACTTATAAAAAGTTATTGATAATGGAATTACAGAGCTTAAAACCTGCAAAAGGAGCTGTCAAAAAGCGCAAGCGCCTCGCTCGTGGTGTGGGTTCAGGTCGTGGCCGTACCTCTACACGCGGTCACAAAGGTGCCAAGTCACGCTCTGGCTACAAAAGCAAGCGCGGTTTCGAGGGTGGACAAATGCCCATCCAAATGCGCCTGCCCAAAATTGGCTTCAAGAGCCCGAACCGCAAGTCTTACCGTACGGTCAACCTCGACCGCTTGGGCAGTATAGCCGAGCAACTGAAGGCCGAAAAGATCGACCCGGCGACTCTGGTAGAGCACAAAATTATTAAGAAGCACGAGCTGGTCAAAATCCTCGGTGGTGGCGAGTTGGACAAAAAGCTGGACGTACAGGCACACGCCTTCTCCGCTTCTGCCAAGCAAGCTATCGAAAACGCAGGGGGCACAGCTACCGTAGTGGAATAAGAACAGTCGCACCTCGGCGGTGCACTACATTAAAGAGGAATTTTCCGAGCAGCGTGCCATGAACATTCAGCCACGCTCAAAGAGGAGGAAAGGTATCAAACTTTAGCAGATGAAAAAGTTAATCACTACTTTACAGAACATCTGGAAAATCAAAGAGCTCAGAAACCGCATTCTGTTTACGCTGGGCATGCTCATGGTTTTCCGTTTCGGTTCCTATATCGTACTGCCGGGGGTTATTCCTTCTGTATTGGAAGCAGCGACGCAGAACAACAGCACGCCCGATGACCTGCTGGGCTTGATCAACGTCTTTACCGGCGGCGCTTTCAACAACGCCGCTATATTCGCACTGGGCATCATGCCTTATATCACAGCTTCCATTATCATACAGCTGTTAGGGTTTGCAGTGCCTTATTTCCAGCGCCTGCAGCAGAAAGAAGGGGAGTCCGGCCGCAAAAAGCTCAATCAGATTACACGCCTGCTGACCGTGGCGATC
This sequence comes from Bacteroidota bacterium, assembly GCA_009908745.1. Classification (GTDB taxonomy): domain Bacteria; phylum Bacteroidota; class Bacteroidia; order Chitinophagales; family Saprospiraceae; genus Phaeodactylibacter. Next base: position 785 of record JAAAOU010000372.1, on the reverse strand, counting down.
ACTTTGGTACAAGGCGGCGGTTATCTGACTTACATCAACAGCCTTGGCGCCGTTGACCCCACCCTGTCCCCGGGGCTTTTCTGGGGAGCCAACATCATTATACTTTCAACGGGCACGATCTTTGCCATGTGGCTGGGGGAGCGTATCACCGACCGCGGAATCGGCAATGGTGTGTCCCTCTTGATTACCATAGGCATCATTGCCACGCTGCCACAAGCGTTGGTCTTTGAATTCCAGTCGCAGCTGGAGAACAACGGTCTGATCATATTCGTACTAGAGATGGCCGCCCTATTTGCCATCGTAATGGCTACGGTACTCATCGTGCAGGGCGTACGCCGCATACCTATACAGTTTGCCAAGCGCATGGTCGGACGCGGTGCCAACCAAATGCCAGCAGCTGGTGCGCGGGACTATATCCCTCTGAAGGTAAACGCCTCCGGTGTAATGCCGATCATCTTCGCACAAGCTTTGATGTTCCTGCCTTCCACCGTCGCGCAGTTCTTTACGGGCAACGACGGCGGCGCACTGGCGTCAAGCTCGCTACTCCGCGCACTGAATGACTTCACCTCTGCGCCCTACAATATAATTTACTTTATTCTTGTCGTACTGTTCACTTATGTGTACACCGCCCTTTTGGTCAACCCCAAGCAGTACGCTGAATACCTGAAGCGACAGAATGCGTTTATCCCTGGTGTCAAGCCGGGTAAGCCCACTGCGGACTTTATCGACGCCGTGACCACCCGCATTACCCTGCCGGGTTCTATCTTCCTCGGTCTTATCGCCAT
>JAAAOU010000533.1 GCA_009908745.1 Bacteroidota bacterium | reverse complement strand
CCAAACACCCTAGTCAGCTGTATTCTAGCCGCGAGGCCTAGGGAGAAGATGCCATTTTCATCCTGGAAAGGCACGACGTTGCGGTGCGTGTAAGCCGGGGTGAGCTGCAAAGCTAGGCGGTCGGATATCCGCGACGCCACCATCAGCTGCCCGTGGTAGGCAAAGCGGTGCGAAAAACTGCTGAAATTGCGGATGATATCCGGGTTGCCCTCGATGCGCTCGGCCGCCGACATGGAGGTAACGCCCAGCACTGCCAGGCTGACCGGCGAGCCCTCCTCGCTTTGCTGCACAAAGCGGTATTTCAAAGTCCCGTTCAGCACCTGCCGCAAGCCCGCCTGCCCATCCGGCATGCTGCCCGCGCCTTTGCTGCGGTAAAAACCGACCGTAACGTCATTGGTCAGGCCATACTCGGCACCGATCAGCACATCCGTGGCGTTTTCTAATCCATAAAAGGTCGCCCAGCCGCCATTGTCGCCCAGCAGGTCGCCAAACCGGTGGGCAATCCGTACATCCAGCCGCCGCTTGCCTAAGGTCTCTACCGATTGCGTATTTACAATACGGGAGTCTTTAAAGGTGCGGTAGACGTAATCTTGGGCGGGCAGGTACTGAATTCCGGCTGCCAGCAGCAGGAGTAAGGTAATGTATCTCATTTTGCTTGTTTTTTTGGTGTTTACAATTCAGGGTACCCGCTGTCCAGCCAGCACTCAATCAGCTCCAGCTCCTCCTCCGTGAGGTCCTTGGGCTGGCCGTCCGGTGCGTAATCGGGCGGCATGCCCCGGTTAGGGTCCTCCCGTTCCACGATGACCCGCTGCCGAAAGCTGCCGCTTTCTATGTTAGGCAGCAGCCCTTCGTAGGAGGTGTACACTCCGGGCGCCGTACCATCTAGGTGGCAACCGGCGTAGGCGCAGTTGGTCTCGATGATGGACTTGATGCGGCCTTCGTAGGTCGGTACGGTGTCTGCACAGGTTTCTGACAGCATCGGTTCCGGCAGTCGGTCCGTTGTACAGGCGGAGGGCACAAACGAGCCAATGGCGGCGATGACCAGTAGGGACAGAATCGTTCGTTTATTCATATCAATAAGGTGTTTATATACACGTACGAAATGACAACCAAGGACAGATGATCAGCGAACCGCCAACGCATTGCTCATACGCGGACAGCACAACGAGGTTACTCCTACAGCAAATGAATCCTTTCATTGAACCAAGATTTGCCCTTAAGTGTATTAAGACTAAATTACGCTCAAGCGTCCGAGCCTCCTTTGGGTTGGTTCGGAATCTTGCATTCTAAAACAACCACTTTAAATTTAGTTTATATGTACCCTGCAGAACTTACAGCGCCGATGGCAAAAGATTTGACGGACTACGGCTTCGAAGGCCTCTCCACGCCGGAAGCCGTCAGTGAAGTGCTCGACCAAAAAGAAGGCACTACCATGGTCGTCGTCAACTCCGTATGCGGCTGCGCTGCGGCTAATGCCCGCCCGGGCGCCAAGCTCGCTGCCGAGCACGAGAAGACCCCTGATAAAATGGTAACCGTTTTTGCCGGTGTCGACAAAGAGGCTACGGAGAAGGCACGTTCCTACATGGCGCCTTACCCGCCGTCTTCCCCGTCTATTGCCTTGTTCAAGGACGGCCAGCTGGTCCACTTCCTGGAACGCCACCACATCGAAGGCCGCTCCGCCGATATCATCGCGGAGAACCTGAAGCTGGCGTTTGACCGCTACTGCTAAAAGGTAACTTACCGAGACCTTTGCTGAACATGCTGTTGTTTACAACAGTAACATCAGCACTAAACCAACTTTTTACCGATAAAAGAGCCCCGCCTGTGTGTTTGCAGTGCGGGGCTTTTTTTGTTTTAAAAAATGACAATTCTCATTTCCTGTTTCCTCTACCTATAGTAAATTCCGAGCAGTATTAAAAGCTGTTTAAGCACCTCAAAAATACTGCACATGTCCAAGTTTCAAAAGCTGGGAGAGGCCCTGAGCAATGCACTAGCCTTTGTAGCCATTCCCATTTCTTTAGTGATCGCCTACTTCATTTATGCCTACATTTTGGGAGACCCGGCCAACTTTGTAGGCAACGACCCGGCCAACGAGCCGCTGCGCAACAATTACCTGGGCGTGATTTACAAAGGCGGATACATCGTCATTTTGCTGATCAGCTTCATGATTATCCTGCTGACTTATATCATTGAGCGCTTCATCAGCATCGGCATGGCCGCCGGCAAAGTGCAAAACCAACGGTTCGTGCGCCGCATCAAACAGCTGGTCGAGGAAGAAAAGTACGATCAGGTCATCGAGTCTTGCGATCAGCAGAAAGGGGCCCTGGCCAATGTGGTGCGCAACGGCATCAACACCTTCCAGCTGGTACATGCCGAACCCCAGTTGGAAAAGGACCAGAAGCTAGCCGCTATCGAGCGCGACTTCGAAGAAGCCACCCAGCTTGAACTGCCGCAGCTGAATAAGAACATGGTGATCGTCTCCACCCTGGCTTCGGTTTCCACCCTTATCGGCCTGCTAGGTACGGTGACGGGGATGATCAAGGCCTTCTCCGCCCTGGCCCGCGTCGGTTCTCCCGATGCCATCGGGCTGGCGAGTGGTATTTCCCAAGCGCTCGTCACTACAGCCTTGGGGATCAGCACCGCTGCCGTCGCCATCGTATTCTTCAACTACTTCTCGAATCGGATTGAAAAGATCACCTACGCGATTGACGAAGCGGTGTTCAGCATCATGAATAATTTCAAAAAGAAGATACTCGACTCGAAAAGCCAGAAAATCGCCTAACCACTGATTATGTTCAAGACCAACATACCCGTCAAAACGCCGAAACCGGATATGAACCCCATGGTGGACATGGCCTTCCTGCTCGTCAGCTTCTTCATGCTGACCACGACCTTTAAAGCGGCCGAGCCTATCTTGATCGAAAAACCGCAGTCGCAAAGCGAAATCAAAATGCCGGAAAGGGGCATTGCCACCATCACCGTTGGGGAAGAAGGGCGGATATTTTTCACCGTCGATGGCAAGTACACCCGCAAAAAGCTGCTTAAGATGATGGGGGACCAGCATCAGATTGATTTCTCTGGCACAGAGCAGGACGAATTTGCCCTCCTGCCCAGCGTTGGGCTCCCCGTAGAACAATTGCCCGGTTTTTTAGCCCTCAACCCACAGCAACGCAAAGGCGTCGATCAGCCCGGCATCCCCTGCGACACCGCCCGCAACGAACTATCCGATTGGGTCGTCCTAACGCGCGTGGCCAACCCGGGCGTACGCATAGCGGTCAATGCCGACAAAGACACGCCCTACGCCTACATCGACCGCATCATCCGCACACTGCAGCACAACAAGATATACCGCTTTAACCTCATTACCGAACTCGAATCGACAGAATGAGCATGGAAGAACAAAAGGAAAAGGCCGACTGGCCGCGGGAAAAACCGAAGAGAGACAAGCGGGAGCAAAAGGGTTCCATAGAAGTGGATATGAACCCCATGGTAGACTTGGCTTTCCTCTTGCTGACGTTCTTCATGCTCGCTACCACCTTCAGCCAGCCCCAACTCATGGAATTGGTCATGCCGGTACTGCCCGAGGAAGAAGATGTGGAGCAAGAACAACCGGTCAAAGAAACGCAGGCCCTATCCATCGTGCTGGGAGAAGAAGACCAAGTCTACTGGTATGTGGGCATCACCCAACCCGAGGTACATCAGTTTGCCTGGGACGAACAAAGGGTGCGCCAAGTGTTAGAGGAAGCCCAAAATAATATGTCAGAGCTGGTCTTGCTGATCAAACCCATGGAAGCGTCCCGCTATGAAAACCTGATCGACCTGCTCGACGAGATCAACGCCGTCGGCATCGAACGATACGCCATTGCAGAAGTGACAAAGGAAGACCGGGCACTGCTCCCGGCCGATTGATAAATTAAAAATTTGCCCCTTGGCCAGCAAGCAACATACCACCGCCGAGCAATCGTACCTCGATCTTGTTTTTGAATCCAAGAACAAGACCTACGGGGCTTATGTACTGCGCAGGAAGCATGCCGCCTACACCGCCATCGGTTTCCTGATCAGCTGTGTGCTTATCCTAGGGGCATTCGGCGCCTACTGGTGGATAGAAGCCAATGAGAGGGAAAGCGCCGCCCGCAAAGGAGCTATCAAGGTAGAGCACCGCAAAGTGGTCGGTTATTCCCAACTGGAAGCGCCGCCGCCCATTGAAGCCATGCAGGAACCCGATGAAATCCCCAGCCAGCCCAAGGTTGTCAAAGAACGGAAAGTCGCCAGCAAGAAATTCCTGCCGCCTAAGGTCAAACCCGATGAGGAGGTAGTAGAGGTGGAACCCCTGCCCACCCAGGAGGAACTCAAATACGCCAAGCCCGGCAAAAAAACGGAAGAAGGGGACAGCTTGGGCGCAGCAACCCTCGAAGATTACGATGACGCTGCCATTGAACTAGATGTAGTGCCAACCAACCCCATCCAAGGGCAGGAAGTAGAGGAAGCACCAGAAGAAGCACCGCCGCCAAAACAAGAACCGCCGCCGGAACCGGAAGAAGGAAAAGTATTCCAATACGTAGAGGACATGGCCACCTTCCCCGGCGGCTCCAAAGCCTTGATGCAATACATCGCCAACAACATCCGTTACCCGGCAATTGCCCGGGACAACCACATACAGGGTACGGTAGTACTGAAGTTGATTATCGAAGCCGACGGCTCCATCTCCGAAGTGGAGCTGCTGCGCGGCATAGGCGGCGGCTGCGATAGGGAAGCCATACGCCTTGTCAAGAACATGCCCAAATGGATACCCGCCCAGCAGAACGACCGAAACGTGCGGGTGCAGGTTATCCTGCCGATACGATTCAAACTGATGATTGATTAAGACCGCTGCTTCTTCGGTTGCAGCAGCTCAAAGCCGGCAATGATGTCGAACAGTTCTTCATCAATGGAGTTCTGCCGGACCAGATGGTAGGAACGCTCCAAATCCCCCAGCATCTCATCGATGTTCTTTTCCGCCTGCTGCATAGCCGCCAGCCGGCTGGCATTTTCAGCGGCCAGAGACTCGGCGCAGGCTTTAAACAGCGTGACAAAAAGGTACTCCTGAATGAGTGTGCCCGTCGTCTGTTCGGCATCCCCTATTACTTCCGGTATGCGGTAGGTGATCCATGGCTGATGGGTCATCCGTTCCACCCACGCTTGGTCAAGGGGCAGCAGCCGCAGGGCAATCTGTTCGTAAGCGGCGCCGGCCCGCGGGCGGTTGTAGAATAAGTGAAGGGGGCTCAGATGAACTTCCAACAGGATTTGGCCGATCAGCGTCGTGATAGCGTGTACGGATGTGGGCACGTCGTATTTGCCGGCCACCGGCAGCCCCTGCTCTTCCAAGCGGTGATACAAACGCTCCCCTACCGCCCAAATCTTTTGGGACCCAGGCAGCCCGCTCAGCTCACGCTCCACAAAGAGGGCTAGGCTTTCGTTGAATTGGCCGACCAGCCCTTGGTCTGACCCGAAGACGACTACGCCAGCCATGCCGCCGCCCGCCGCCCCTTCCAAATCCGGCGTAACACTCGCTTTCTTACCGCGAAGGCAAACGGACAACCCCAAAGTGATCGTCCGGTAGTAATCCTCCAAAGCCCGCACCGATTCTTCGTATTGCCCAATATTGGCGGCCGCCAGCGCCTTCATCGTATGCACGATGGAGCGCAGGTCTTCCGTCCGCTGTATCTTCTTGCGCATATTTTCCAGAGACTCACTCATCGGCTGGTTCGTTTTGTAAAGGCTCCAACGCTTGGCTTATGGTCTCGAGCATAGCTTCCCGGTCTTTGGGCTCAAAACGCCCCGAGCTGACGAGCCGCTCCCGAAGCGCTTCCGGCAGCGCCCTTGCGGCTTCGCGCACCACCTGCTCCGCTGCTTTCATTTTGTCCAAAGGGATGCGGTCAAAATACCGCTCTGTCAGCGCCAATAGCAAGCCAATCTGCTCTGACAGCGGTACCGGCTGATGGATGGGTTGCTTCAGGCATTCGCGTATCCGGCGGCCGTAGGTGACCGTTTTCTGCGTTTCCTCATCGAGCCGAGCGCCAAAGCGGGCAAAAGTTTCCAATTCCTCAAACTGAGCGTACGACAGCTTCAGGTCACCCGCCACTTCCTTGTAGACCGGCCGCTGGGCTTTGCCGCCTACCCGCGAGACCGACTTGCCGATGCCAATGGCCGGCAAGATGCCCAATTCGAACAACCGGGGCGAAAGGTACAACTGCCCGTCGGTGATGGAAATGAGGTTGGTGGGAATGTAAGCGGATATGTTCTGTGCCTCCGTTTGAATAATGGGAAGAGCAGTCAGGGAGCCTCCGCCAAGTTCTTGCTTGAGGTGGGTAGCCCGCTCCAGCAGGCGCGAGTGGATGTAGAAAATATCGCCCGGATAGGCTTCCCGGCTGGGCGGCCGCCGCAGCAAAAGGGATATCTCGCGGTAGGCCCAGGCATGATGCGTCAGGTCATCGTAGACGATCAGCACGTCCCGGCCCTTTTCCATGAAATATTCGGCGATGCTGGTAGCCGCATAGGGCGTGATATAGATCAGCCCCGGCGGGTCGTCTCCTTCCGTAAGGACAACTACGGTGTAATCCAATGCCTTTTCTTGGCGCAACGTATCGATTACCCGCGCCACCGAGGAAGCACGCTGGCCGATAGCGCAGTAGACGCAGATCACGCCCTTGCCCCGCTGATTGAGGATGGTGTCTATGGCAATAGCCGACTTGCCCGTCTGCCGGTCGCCCAAAATGAGTTCCCGTTGCCCCCTGCCGATGGGTATAAGCGCGTCGATTACCTTTATGCCGGTCTGCAAGGGGGTCACCACCGGGTCGCGATCGAGAATATCCGGGGCTGGCCGGTTGATCGGGTACCGCTTTACGGATGGAATGGGGCCGCGGCCGTCGAGCGGGTTGCCCAATGGGCTGAGCACTCGCCCCACCAACTGCTCTCCTACCGGCACATCGACCACACGGCCGGTGCGTTCTACTTCGTCCCCACTCTGCAAGCCGGCATAATCGCCTAGCATCACTACCCCGATCTCGTCTTCGTCGATATTGAAAGCGATACCGGACAGTCCGCCGGGGAAGCGCAGCAATTCGCCGTAACCGGCACCCGGCAGCCCCGCCACGTGGGCAATCCCGTTGGCAATATGCTTGACCGTCCCGATTTCACGGGGCAACAATTCGGGGCGGAACCCCTCGCGTGCCTGCCGGATACCCCCCAAGACGTGGTCAATGGTGCGCTCTAGCTTGTCCTCAGGATGGTTCATCGGCGGCAGATTTTGGGGTTAAACTTGATGGTTCCTTTGCTTCTTCCCGCAGGATTTCTGACAAGGCCCTTTCTAGGGAATCCAAGTATTCGGCGACGCTCCAAGCCATCTCCTGCTCTTGCGCCTCCGGCAATTCAAAGGCGCTGCGGACTACCACGGCCTCCGAATGGCGGCTCAGGGCTTCGGCAAGGCGCTCTCGTTCTGCCCCGTTGACGTCTCGCAACCTTTTCACGAAAGTGCGCACTACCTGCTCTTCCAATTCGGCGGAAGCCAAGTCACGCAGCAGCTTACGGGAAATCGCAAAAATCTCGGCCTGTATCCGCTTGGAAATTTCCTGGTCCAAAGCCTTCTGCTCATCGCGTACCGATTCGATCAGTTGGGACCGCAGGGCCGCAGCTTCGTCCCGGGCCTCCGCCAAGAGCCGTTGACGGGATGCGCGAGCCTCCTCGGCCACTTCCTCTAACTTGCCCGCTCGCGTTGCTTCGAATTGCTCCTTCTTTTGCCGGAAGGCCTGTCGTTCCTCCTCCGCTTTTTCCATGGTTGCTTCCGCTTCCTGCAATTGATGGTTGATCCGTTCTTCCCTTTGCTTGACCGCCTTTAACACCGGTTTATAAAGGAACCGCTTCAACAGCCACACTAGGATGAGGAAGTTCAGGATTTGCGCCACGACGGTAAACCAATCAATCAACATAGGCCAGCTTATGAGATGAAGTGATTCCAGAATGGGTTAGCAAACAACAGGATCATGGCAATGACAAAGCAGTAAATAGCCGTCGACTCAATCATGGCCAGGCCGACAAACAAAGTCCGGGTGATCGTATTCGAGGCATCCGGCTGCTGTGCCAAAGAGCTCAAGGCGGAGCTGACGGCCCGGCCTTCCGCTATGGCGGGGGCAATGGAGCCGACCATCATTGTGAGGCCGGCCGTAGCCAGGGAAACAATTCCGACAATAGTAGCACTATCCATTGGTTTCAGTTTTTTTGGTTATTAACGCTTGCTTCTCCCGGCCTTCCTGTATGGCTGCCGCGATAAAAACGGTGGCCAGGATGCTGAAAATATAGGCTTGGACCATGCCCGTAAGCAGGCCGAGCACGTTCATGACTACGGGAAAGAAAAAAGGCGCTATGGAAAGCAAGATACTCAGTATCATCACCCCGCTCATCATATTGCCGAACAGACGTACGGCCAGGGCGATGGTTCGGGAAATCTCGCCGATGATGTTGAATGGCAGCATGATCACCGTGGGTTGGAAATAGGTCTTGAAATACCCTTTCAGCCCTGCTTCCGCAATACCGAAAACCGGCACGGCGAAGAATACGCACAACGCTAGGGCTGCCGTAGTCGACAAGGAGCCGGTAGGCGGCAGATATCCGGGGACAATAGTGAGCAGGCTGCCCAGAGCAATGAATAGGAACAGGGTCCCTAAAAAAGGCAGGTATTTGCCCGGTTCAGGGATGCCTACCTCTTTGATTTGCTTGTTGATGCCCAGGACGATAATCTCTAGGGTGCTTTGCCAGCGCGAGATCTGTATGCCCGGTTTCAGCCGCCGGGTGATGAGCCAGGAGCCTACAACAAGCACGAGCATCAGCCCCCAAGTGGTGAGGATGGTGGCGTTGAGCTTGAAAAAGCCGTATTCCCAAATGATGAGTTCGTCTGGATTAATCATGTTGGCTTTCTTGCGTCACAAAAGATCTGCGGGCCCGTTTCACACGTTTGGTGATAAGAAAACGGACCAGCATGAACCCCAGCAGACAGGCTACAAAGCGCTCCAATTCGCCACTGCCTAGGAAGTAGAAGCCTGTGAGGACGACGGCAGATCGCAGCACCATGCTGAGGATAAACCAGGCTGCGGGGTGCCGGGCCGACAGGCCGTTTTGTACGGTCAGCAACAGCCCTCCAAAAAAGAAGATGCCGAGTGCCGCGCCACCGGCAAAAACCGGCAATAGCCAAAGCCATTCATTCATCGTGTTCATTATTTTCCAATTCTTCGTCCTTTATTTCCTGCATTTTTCGGTCCACCCAGTACCAAGCGTTCAAACAGCCTAGGAACAGCCCTACGCCCAGCATAGAGAGGGTGTAAGATTGCCGGCCGGTGTACCGCTCGTCGAGCATCACGCCGATCAGTACGAAGAGGACGGTGGGCACCGCTACGGACCAGCCGATGGTACCGAACACGCTAAACCCCTGCCATACACTGTCCTTCTTCTGGCGCTGGGCTTTCAGCTTTCGCCCCTCCTTTTCGCTGACCTGATCGTGGAACTCCTTGGGTTCGTCCATATCCTCGCATTATTCCTGTTTAAGCTTTTGGAACTGCCGCATAAAGCGGGTTTCCATCTTAACCAACACCGAGCGGACCTCCTTCTCGTGCTCGCCGATACGCATAAATTCTTCCTCTACCGCTTTGTGCAGTTGCCCCAGCTCGCGGCCACTGATCGCGTTGCGGACCGACACCAGTACTTCGCTGCCGGCTTTGACCAGCACCCCTTTGTCGACCGCGATGTACAGCTCCCCTTTGGCTTCGGTTTCATAGGTGAAAATCCCGGGGGCCACGGCGGCTGCCCCGTCTAGCCGGTTAGGCAGTATCCCAAAGGCCCCCTGATGGGTCTCCACTACTATGCGCCGGACCCCGCTTTGGGTTAAAAAAACGCGGTGCGGCAGAAGGATTTTCAGTTGCATACTCATAGGTCTACTTCTTTTTACGGCGGTGAAGGCAATTATGCAATGACCTTTGTCAGGTTTAAGCCGAGTAGCCAAGTAGCGTCATATGCTAACAGCTTGTTCCTGCTCAGCTTGCTCTTCCGCCTCTTCGATAGCCCCGATCATGTACAAGGCACTTTCCGGGTATGCTTGAAACTCATCCTCGAGGATGCGCTCGCAACCATGCAGGGCATCTTCCAAATTGACCGATTTGCCCGGGATGTTAGAAAATTGCTCGGTGGTGAAAAAGGGCTGCGTCAGAAAGCGTTCCAAACGGCGCGCCCGGTTGACGACCATGCGGTCTTTAGCCGATAGCTGCTCCAGCCCCAACATGGCGATGATATCCTTAAGCTCTTCGTATTGGGCCAGCGTCTGCCGGATGCGCTGCGCCAGTTGGTAGTGCCGTTCGCCAATAACGCCCGGCGTTGCCATTTTGGAATTAGACTGCAGGGGGTCAACCGCCGGGTAAAGCCCTTCGCTCGCGCGCTTGCGGGACAGCACGATGGAAGCCGACTGATGCGCGAAGGTGTTTACGGCTGCCGGGTCGGTCAGGTCGTCGGCCGGTACATAAACGGCTTGTATGGAGGTGATGGCCCCACTGCGGGTGTTGGCAATGCGTTCTTCCAGCCCAGACAATTCCGTAGCCATAGTAGGCTGGTAACCGAGGCGGGAGGGCATTTGCCCCAGCAGGCCCGACACTTCCATGCCTGCCTGTACGAAGCGGAAAATATTATCGATGAGCAGCAGGACATCCTGATGCTCTTCGTCGCGGAAGTACTCGGCCATCGTCAGGGCGGTATGCCCCACGCGGAAGCGGTTGCCCGGCAGTTGGTTCATCTGCCCGAATACAAAAAGCATGTTGGGCAGGACACCAGCTTCTTTCATTTCGCGGTAAATCTCCTCCCCTTCGCGGCAGCGTTCACCAATCCCGCAAAAAATGCTGACGCCTTCGTGCCGCCCTACCATATTGTGGATCATTTCGGTGAGCAGTACGGTCTTGCCTACCCCCGCCCCGCCGAAAAGGCCGGCTTTACCGCCCCGTTCCAATGGCATGAGCACATCAATGATCTTGATGCCCGTTTCGAAAATCTCCGTTTGGGTAGACCGCTTGTCCAAAGGCGGCACCGCTTGATGGACCGACCGCCAGCTTACCGGCTCCGGCTCGGGCTGCCCGTCGATCGGGTGCCCAAACACATTGAACATCCTCGACAGTATGGCTTTTCCCACCGGCACTTGCAAAGGCGCGCCGGTATTCACCACTGCCATACCGCGGGCGATGCCTTCGGTGGGGGTCAGCGCGATGGTACGCACTTGCCGCTCATCGAGCAGCGACTGCACTTCCAGAATGACCTCTTCTTCCTGGCCGGTGCGCAGGAGGTCGTTGATATGCGGGAGTTTCCGCTCAAAGCGCACATCCACCACGCTGCCGCGCACCCGGACTACCTTGCCGTTCGCGTGTGCTGCCATCGGTCCATTGGTTTGATGGAAAAATCTTTTGGAGAGGAATTTATGGGAAATAGGACAAAGATGGGGTGGCATAAGTCACCCTTTAGCTGGGCTGTATCGTAGACCCCAAGGTATAGCAATCGAAAAGAGGAGCGACCTTTTTGGGGACAATAACTCTCTTGAATAATTTTTCTAAGATTTCTAGATAACCTATTTGTTTGAGGTTCGTAATCACAGAGGTATCGCTGACTATTATCATTTGATTCGTTTCCGACCTAGGCTAAGAAGCTTTCTTTTGATGGAATGCTTTCAGGTTTTTCAAACAATTGTTCAATAGTTTTCTTGCCTGCAACTGCCCAAGCCATACCTCCCTGAGCGTCCGCCGGCTTTTCCAGCGCTTCCTGCTTGGCCCGGGCCTGGCCGGCATAGCGGCCCTCCGGGTATTCGTCAAGGTATTCCTCGAAGCCTGTTTTCGTATTTTTTTCCAACGCGATCTGCCAGGCCAGATCTTCCCGCTGCCGGGCAGCCGCCGCTTCGATTTTCCGGATACGGCTTACGGCGGAAGACCGAAATTCTCCGTTGGGATAGTTCTCCAGATACGTCCGG
>JAAAOU010000012.1 GCA_009908745.1 Bacteroidota bacterium | reverse complement strand
TGCGGGGGTGAGTTAGTTGCTTTGCGGCAGGGCGTATTCTTGGTCGATGGACGAAACGATTTCTGTAAACAGATGATCCTTCCGGTGGGCAAAAAGCGTGAGCTGCAACTTGTCGTTGGCATCGGCCGGCAGCTGGAAAATGTGGGCCTGCTTTGCAGAAAAATGTTGGAGCAGCCTGGGTGCGTCCACCCGCGTGAGCTTGGATGCCGGGCGTAAGAAGCGGGGAAGCTCAAGCAATAGCTCAGCGGGGGAAAAGGAGGTCGTTTTAGGGAGTATGCAGCCGAATCTGAAATTGGCATGCAACTGCTGCTCTATTAGGTACGGGAGGTTGTCCCTGTTGCCCTGGATAACGGCGCTCAGCAAGGAATAACCGCTGCTGTTTTCCAGCTCTTCTTCCCAAACCTCCGCTGGGACCAATTGCCCGGATTTAAGGGCTTGGTACAGCATCTTTTTGTGGCTGCGCGTGGGGCGCGTGGGCTGCGGCTTGCTTTCGATTTGTACAAAGTAGAGTTGATAGTTTTTCAGCGTTTTGTGAAGAAGCGAGGATAACAATGAAAAGAAGTCTTGGTGCTCAATGCTCGAAGCACGGTAATGGATACATTCGTATGCCTCCAGTTCCGGATTGGACGGGGTGCGGTATGGAAACTGCTCCTCATTCACTACGCTATGTTGTACTTCTATCATTTCTTCCAATAATGGTGTTTCTTCAATTTTCCTTGCCGCCCGTCTGCTTTCCCGGAATTGAAATGCGGCAGCTGATCTCCTTTGCCGCGCTCTGCTCCGTAAAAGGCTTCTTTATCCTCTCGCAAGTGGTACTCAAAAGCTACTGCGCCTATAAGAATGCTAAAAATATAAAGCCTTACGTTTCGATCGTCTAGCCCGTATTCACCTCCCAAGTCAGAATCCGAATAGATGACTTCTTCCGGGTGCGTACTCATGGGAATACCTCCATCTCGCTTGGCAGCGCGGAAAGCTGCCCTTCGAGACGGGTATATCTTGCGGTACCTCCTATACCGCTTGAGGGCATTCCTACCTACAATAGATACGGGCATAGCAATTTGCAGTCTGACCGATTCTCAATATAAGAGCTTTGAAAGAAAAATGCTAGGCTTTCCGCTCCTTCCCTATTCTAAAACCTCCATCTTTTCCCCTATTTTAACCGCCTTTTGGGTTACGGAGCTTCACAGCACCATCCTTTCAGCTTTTGATAAGGATTTGTTGGATGCTACGCTCACCGCTCTGGCCAGCTATCAGCAAGAGGTGGATGGAGCTGTCGGTCATGCAGATCAGGTGGCGAAAGCGAAGGCGATTTGGAGAGGGCAGGATGGTAGGGCTTCTCCTCAGAACGCCTTCTTCGCCTGTTCTAATACTTTGTCCCATTCGCTTAATTTAAAGGTATACCAAAACTCGCCATCAGATATCGTCGCTGTTTTTCTATTAAAAGAAGCCTCTCGTTCAATCAAGGGAGGGCCGAGTCGGGAGCGATAAACCCCTATGAGGGTTCCCGTTTGTGCATTTATTTTATAAAGCGCCTTATCCGCGCCTCCCACCACAAAGAGCGTGTCTTGAACGATATGGGCCCGGCTAGGGGTGCCGGCTATTTTACATTTCCAAGCTATTTTGCCGCTTGATTTGTTTATAGCGTATAGCCACTCATCTTCAGCGGCGGCAAAAATGTTATCCTTATTTTTAGCCAATCTTGAAGTCAGCAGCCCTTGTGGCAACTCTGTTCTCCATAACTCTGCCTTCTGAGCCAAGTCAAAGCAGATGATAAACCGGCCAGCGATCCAGAACGAAGTATTGCCTTCAACCAGGGGGGCTTTGGTAGCACCTATTCCATTCTTGTTAGGAGGGTATAATTCATGGCTATAGACCTTTACACTATCTGATAATAGGTATAAAGAACTCCCCTGTTTTGTAGAAGGGATGAAAGAAGTGAATGCTGTCAAAAGTTGCCCATTATTTATTGGTACAGGGGAACGCATTATCGCTAATGCTTTGGCTTCGTACGGTCGTTCAAAAAGCAACCTGGAATTTCCCGTCTCAATCTCAAATTCATATATCAACATTTTGTGTTTAGCGTTAGAATTATAAGCCCTGTATATCCTGTTTTTGACACCAAAGACACGATCGTCGCCATCCCAGGGCATTCGTTTAGACCATTGCAGCTGGCCTGTTTTTAAATCTATGCATAGCAGCTCCTTGCCGTTTGGGAATACCACATACTGATCATTCAAGAAAGGAATGGCGTTGTAAAATAGCCCATGAAGTGAACGGTCTGCAAATTCCCAATTGGTGGTCCCATCATAGGTGTTGATGGATTTGATACAGTCGCGGTTCCCGCAACGAGCAGCTAGCAAAATGTCTTTACCGCTATACAGTGGGTAGAAGGAAAAGCGGTGCGCTTTGGGGATTTGCCAATTGGGATACGGAGCATTTGGGTCGTGGATGTTTTGGCATCCAGAAAAAGTTGATAACAGTAGTAAGGTAAGGCAGAACCAAACTGCCCCAGAAGAGGGAGCAGTTCGGTTTGCGAAGGCGGTAATATCCGAGTTAGCGAGGGGCTGCATTTTATTGTTTTGGGACGCAAAATGCGGCACTTTCAGACCCGTCAAAAAGGTCCTCGAATGCTTGCGGCAACAGAGGGGCTAAAGCCTCACCAGGTTTATGGTATAAGCTCGTTTCTTGAAAGTGGTTGGTGTTGAACAAGTGATAAGGGGGGAACGCTCCTCCCTCCAGCATCTGCTCGTTTGCATTGAGCAGGCCATCGTTTTCCTCGGTAACATAGTAGGTAACCATATTGGGAATGGGCTCCTGGTTGTCCTCACAATCTACGATACATTGGCGGAAAGCTATCCAGTTTGAATAACCAACTGTTTCTGCGCATTCGTCTTCGCAGGTATTATCGTAGACCCATCCTTGTTGTACGGTTCCCGTTTCAACTGACTCCGCTTTCATCAACTCTAATTGCCAGTTAATCGCAAGAAGTTGATTTGCTGCTTCGCATCGAAGGATTCTTTCCATTTCAGCATCATGTTCATTGTTGGCGTTGAGCCAGGTCCTTACGCTTTCGATAGTACCTTCGGCAAAAGAGCTAATAGCAGACCATGGGTTACTTATCCCTTCAGTGGATAAGTCGCGAATGCCTCCCTTGATGTCATTGAAGAGACCAAAAACAGCATCCCATCTTTCTTCTCGTCTTTCATCATTTATCTCTTCCTTCCAGGCGTTTAAGTTATCTACATAACACTGAGTAATGTGATCGACATTGGAATTAGGAAAGTATATAGAGTTGAGAAAGGAAGTGATCGAGAACTCTTCTACGGACCCCCAGAATACGGCATGCGGTATTTGAGGGAGGTTTGCCTCTTGGTTCAGCGTGTTAATGACGTCACCGCCCGGTGCATCACCCGGCAGCATTTCGCTGAAAATAGCCTCATTGGCCTCTAGCTCATCTATCCATGTACTAAACAAGTCTACCATGTTACATCCGTCTTCGCAATCATAGCCATCTGTTATAGCCTCTACTCCTTCTATAAGCCACTGTGCGTCAGATTTTCCATCGACACCTGTAGACTGTATCGCCATTTCTATGCCTTTGGAGCCTTGGTTGGGCACGCCGCACAGAACGATGGCGGAAAGGTTGTTCGTCCCGTCAGCCATGCCTCTTAGGACGAGCCCGCCAAAATCATGGCCTATGCCGAGTACGTTTTCGTAGTCCCCTAAATGAGACGCTAGCTCATCTGCAGCATCGAATGTGCCAAGCCCTGGTTGGTAAACACTTCCAGGCAAACCACCTAAGCTAATGATATTAAATAAGTCGTAGTTGTAAATGTTTTTCAAGTCTCTGGGGGTTTCATCCCAACCTTTTGACGTTGTTGACAAACCGTCGAGCCAGAGGGTGTTTCTGGTTTCCGGTGAGTTGTTTTGCGCATGCAAACTGATAGCCAGTACAAGTAACAAATTCGAAAGAAGAACTGCTTTTTTCATGATAAATACTTTCTTGGTGGTGTAGTACATTGCTAAAGGGTTTAGTTCGTTTGGATAGTGAGGTTTTTTATGGAAGAGCTTTTTTTGATAGCCATTTTTACGCCACTGAAGGGGGAGTCAAAGAAAGTAATGTAATGGTGGCTAACTAGCTTTGGTGCTTCTCCTGAAGGGGAGGGCTCGTGTATGAAGCCCGAGACGAACCGAAGTTCGCCCTCGGCATCGTATTGTTCCCGAGCAACGATTTCTTGCAGCTGCTTGTCAAAGTACAGTTTGGTAGCCCGCCCATCTGCAAAACTGTACTCTAGCACCTCCACTTGACTGTCAAGAGCGCTAGTCTGGGCTTCAAAGCCAATTTCCTCTAGGGCCGTTATCATGTAATCCATTTCCTGATTAGAAAGCATTACTTTTTCTCGGAAGTCAGATAGGATACTGTTGAAAAATGCGATATCCTCCGGGCTTTGGTACTGAGTGGAAACCTTGTCGCCACTGCTATTGTAGAATTGATATTGACCAGCCCGGACTTCAATACGGTCTGTCTCAAAAGCGGAAGGGATTTCATCGCCCAAGAGCGCTTTTTTAGGGTAATCGGGCATGCCCTCGAAGTTCATCATCTCGATATCGGCGTCAATTACCCCATTGTCGTTGACCATCTGAACAACATGGCGGCCCTCGTACTTAGGCGTGCCGAGCACTTTCTCTGCATCTGTGAGCAGGTCCCGTTCAGATGGGTCCGCAGGAGTGACGTAACTGGCCGTTATTATATCATATTCGATAGAGAGGGCAGTAGAATCCCTCATCTCTATATCAGAAATGTTGTTGATTTCTAAAGGCTCCGGGTCGGTTAGTTCGTCTTTTTTGCAGGAAAACAGCTGGAAAACTATTAAGCAGCAGACCAAATAATGGAGTTTGATTTGATGGATGTTTCTCATTTTTGAAAAGCGTTTAAGTGGAGTGTCTACACTGGCTTTGTATTATGGGCAAAGCTTTCAAGACACAATTATCTAAGCTTCAAAGGAGTGCCAGTGCGCCCAATAAGTTCTATAGATGGATTATTTTAAAGTTACACAATCTTGATTTTCCGCTCAATAGCGTCAAAGCGTATACTCCCTTGCTCGGAAGTCTAATTCGTTGTTGGAATACTGTAATGCTTTTACCGCTTACCTGCTTAACAAGGCGACCAGTGCCGATGTGGGTGATGATTGCCGTATAGCTCAGTGTTTGCTTTGAGGGCATTATTTTGAGATCAAGAAAATCGGAGTAGGTGGAGAATTCGAATTCAATCCCGCATCGCTGCATTTTAGTGTTGAAGGGTGCCGCATTCAAACCTGATTGATTGCCTGATTGCTTTAAGTTGTATCCAGCACAATTTTCATCACACGGTATCCAAAACTCTTCATCCTCAAATGTTTCATTGTCGCATTCTACTACTCTCCAGCATGGTTTATACATTTCTTCTTCTCCGCTAATATATTCGCAGTCTCCAACCTCCCAATACACCTCTGATTCTTCAGTATCAACGAAATTCTCGTCACCGCACTCTGCGACTCTTATACATTCTAGGTCATAAAGTGCTTCATCTTCATCCCAATCTCCAAAATATGGATCATCAGAAACTCCATTTTCCACCTCTTCATCATTGCAATACACTGTCGCAAAACACTCGTTATCATCATCATCATAAAACCACTCTACTTCCTGCTCCCCCTCTGAAGCTTCTCTAATTTCATCTTCAAAATCTCCATCCAACGAACACTCTACATCTCTAAAACAATCTTCATCCAGATCATACTCCCAGTCTTCATATTCTGTGATGACATCCCCTCCTTTTACCTCGGCATCGTTATGGCTGCCTTCTTCACATTCTACTTCGCCAATGCAACCATCATTCTGGTCATATGACCATTCAATATCTTCTATGCCGACTTCCTCCATAGCTACCTCTTCCTCCAAGCACATGACATAGCGAAAGCAGGTGTTTTCATCTTCGTCAAAAAAAGGATCACTAAACACTGGCTCTCTTTCGATAGTCATAGAGGCCTCCCCGCTTTCACAGAAAATAGAGACTTCGCATTTTTCGCTGCTTTCGTTATAATCATATTCTATATCATATGCTTCAGTTACTTCGGTAAATAAAATATCTTCCTCGTAGCAGATGTCTCTGAAGCACTCTTCATCTTGATCATCATATTGCCAATCTTCACACGGCACCCCATCCACACACTCCTGCACGGCCTCTCCCGCCTCCTCACAGCTCATATTCCGGCAGTACAGCTCTTTGTTCTCTTCATAGTACCAGTCCGAAACCGGAGTAGCACCGAGGCATAATGCCACACAGCCTTGGTCTACCGGGCCTTCACAGCCACAATGCGTCAAGGTGTAGCAGTAGGTGCCAAAGGGCAAGTTAGTAAGAGTTGTTTCGTTGGTAGCTGCGAAACCGTTTGGCCCCGTCCAAGTCAAGGTGTAGAAGTCGAAGTCTAGTTCTTCCTCTACGGTGATTGTGCCGGTGGTGGAGGCGATTAGGTCGTTACCAAAGCTTTTAGATGGTTGAAGTTTAGGTTTCTGGCTGGGACAACCTTGAATTTCGAGTTTGTACTCGGCAGATAGGTATTCACTTAAAACGAGCACATTTTCTTGCCCCTCTCCAATTGCTTCTCCGTCACATCCGTATGAAATAGTCTCATACTCGTTATAAAGCCCGGAAAACCCTACCATGTATTCTCCGCAGCACTTGCAGCTTTCATCCAGTCCCTCACAATCTTCAGCAGTTATACCGGGTAAAGGGGCACTAGCAAGAATTGAGTAGGATTCGGTAGTAGAACCTGAATTGTAATTCGCGCCAACACCGACTGATCCGCTTAGAGGACCTGAAGATAAACCACCCTCTATGCTTCCATTGAAAGTCCAATTCCCTCCATTTATTTCGATAGTTGACCCGCTTGCCATAGTAGGGGGATTTTGACCTTCACAGATGCGCAGCCCAAAATAACTATAGTTCGTAGGCCCTTCTACAATCCCGGTTTCTACCAAATCACCTAACATGTAACTTCCGGTTGGGAGTATATTTATATCGGCTTCAAATTCTATGCTCCCTATCGTTACTGTAAGTTTTGGTTCTTGGCTAAATCCATAGCCTTCGACAGGTTGATCCAAGAGCAGGTCTTCTATAAGAAAACAAAGATCAGTTTCAGTATAGCTGGGCTGGTATTCTCCAGAAAATGACCCAGCACCTTCTAACGAAACCATGACCTCTTGGGTAGACATATTGAAATAAGAAGTTCCATCGTTACAGGGAGGCGCAAGTTTGATCTTTAAACATATAGGACCTTCTATACAATGTGCCGGAATGATCCCTTCTGTATTAGTGAAGTTATATTCAAACTCTACATCAAAGCATGGCCCTACTTCAGTGTGGCTTTGAGGATAGGGTTCAGCAGTTACTGTAGGGCAATCTTCACAAGGTAATTGACCATGAGCGTAAAAAAACATAGTGAGAAGAAAACAAATTAAAATATGCCTTACTTGTACCATAGTCTTGCAATTAAATAGTTTGAAAGGGCTTTCCCTATGAGGAAGCACCCTATTGTTATTGAGAGAACTTTCCAAGTTTGAAACATTTGCGTTTACTGACCTTAAGGGGAGTCCTTAATAATGAGCGCGTCGTAGTAGATTCCAGGAATCTGTTCAATTTTTACAAAGTGATTCTGTGCAAAATCTGCCAGTATTTCCTCTGCTGTGCCTTCGATCTGAATTCTGAAAGGCTTAGAGTATACCCTTGAGTAATATCCACACTCTGGATCAAATTCAACTAAAACATTTGTAAGAGCCTCAAGGTAGTCAATGGCGGTACTCAGACGCGCGTTGATCAAATTCAAATGAGTGCTATCGTATTCTTGTTTGATTATGGATATACCGGATGTGAAGTTGCTGCTATCGCTATGGTAATGCCTTAAAAAAGTTGGAACATCTTGGCACACCTCATAAATCGGTACTTGACTATATTCTAGTTCAATGTCAAAAGACTGAAGAATGAAATCTTGCAGCAGCTCCTCAATTTGACCTTGAGTGCAGTTGGTGCATTCGGCCTCTAAGTGAAGTGGTATATTTCGAAATGCACGCCCAGATAATGCACCATTGTACACATCTACGAATACATACGGAGGACCAGGTGCTTTTTTTGTTCTACAGCCGGCTGTACAGAACTCGAGTTTGTCATGATATAGCAAGATGACGTCGTAGGCTGTCAATGCATGGTATACCACAGATGTCTGGTTAGTGTCTAAGTTTGGTGTATCCGATAGCTTAGCAATGGAAACGTCTATAAATGCCTCTCCGTAATCAGTTTGCAAAGTATGCTCACCTACTAGCGAATATGGAGCACCCGCGTAAAAGCCTTCTTGTGCCCATCCTTCTGACATCAGAATTAATGTTAATATAAAAAGATGAAATAATCGTTTTTGTAATGATCTCATTGGTCTCTAAACTTGATAGTTATAAATTTTGGATTTCAGCTCTCACTCTTTCCCCACAAATCTACCCCTTCCCCGTCCCCCCATCAAGGACAAACCCACGGGTTTCTAACACCCCATTTGGGGATACAGCAGCCTAAAGGCGCTAATACCCATGTATGTCGTCGTTAATGATTTCAGTCCCGTTCGCTTGTTCTTCCGGGAAAAGCAGGCCCCGATCAGCAGAGTTGTCGAGGAGCAGCGTAGTCAAAGTAGAAGTAATCATAGGTATGAGGTTTAAAGAGCGTTAAAAAAAAAGAACACCACAAAGCTAGCTGTGTGAGCCACTACAGTCAAGGACACTTTCATGCATTTCTAACACCCCATTTTGACAAAATATTGATACAAGTGCTTGCATTGCTGTATTAATACGTTTAATTTTATGGTGTTAATACATTGACCACTGTCACCTAAGTACGCGCTGTACCAAAAAATCTTGTGCGCAGTCTTTGTAAACCAGCTGTCATGAAAGCACTGACCGAGCTCATAGGGCTAATCACCAAACACAAAAAGAAACAGGTTGAGGTTTTAGGCTTTGGCGAAGCCTCGGGGAGCCGCTACGAAACCTTCTATGAATTGATTGCCAATCGCATGGTCACTACTGACGATGAAGCCGCCCGCTACTTTTTTGGCGAGGATAAGGACAGGACTTTTACGCAGTACCGCAACTTTCGCAATCAGTTGTTCAGGCGTTTGGTCAACTCCGCTTTTTTCATCGATTTGAAGAAACCGATGTTCAACAATGCTCAGGCGGCGGCGCATAATGTGCGTAAAAATACTGCAGCTGCAAGGATGCTGGCATCGAGAGGGGCTAGGCATAGTTCGTTAGAAATTGCCGAAAAGACTATTAAAGCAGCATTGAAGTACGAGCTGACCTACGAAATACTGGACCTCGCCCGGATGCTGCGGCACAAGTATGCTTATGTTGCGCCGGACAAGAAAAAGTGGGCGTATTACGAAGACTTGGTAAGTAAATGCCTGCGTGACCTTTCTTACATAGAAAAAGCGGAGAACTACTACTACAGGATTATCAACCCTTATGTGTTTTCAAGAGCCAGGCAGCCCACCGTGAATAAGAAGGCGAGTGCCTATTTGGCAGAGCTGGAAAAAGACCTGGACCAATGCGATGCATTTTGGTTCCACTTCATGTACCATAGTATCGCCAAGCTAGAAAGCGTCGGCTCGCAGGATTGGGAAAGGGTTGTTGAAAAAGGAAAAGCAGCCTTACATTTTTTAGAAGGGAGGCCGAGTGCGGTACCCCCCATGAAGGCTAACTTTCTGAATATGCTTGTGATGGCCTACACCATGCTCCGCCGTTTTGATGAAGCGGAAGCAGCCTTCCAAAAAACAGAGGGGCTGACTCAACGCGGCACCCACAACTGGTTCAAAAGTAAAGAACAAGGCTTGGTCTTGTACTTACACAAGCAAGAGTACACCAAAGCTTACGAAATTTTCGATACGGCTAAGAAAAACAAACGCTTCCAGCACTTAGCCCCAACCGACATCGAAATCTGGAATATCCTCGAAGCCCACCTGCAACTCCTGTGCGCTATGGGCAAGATACAGGTGCCGACCGCCGAACTAAAGCGCCTTAAACTACGCCCCAGTAAGTTCCTCAACGACATCCCCCACTTCTCCAAAGACAAGTGCGGCTTGAACATCCCTATACTTATTGTGCACGCCATTATGCTGCTGCAGCTCAATCGCTACGAAGAAGCCTACGACCGCATGCTTGCGCTGAAAAAGTACGCTACCCGCCACCTCAAAGCTGGGGAAGGCACCTTCCGCTCCTACTGCTTCATCAAAGCACTGATTGGCATACCTGCGGCTGCTTATGACCGGAAAGCGGCACAAGCGGCTGCCGCTACCTATTTGGAGGATATGGCCAAAGAAGAAACCCAGCTCGTATACACCTCCCAAGAGGTAGAAGTCATGCCCTACGAGCACCTTTGGGATATGGCGATGGAGGCGCTGGGGGCTTAGCGCATCCCACCCCCCTTTTCCAAGCCCGAAGCCCTGCCATTCAACGCCACAAACTGCTCCAGCCCGCCGCGGTCCACCACGCCGACCAGCCGGCCGCCTTCGTACACCGGCAGTATGCCCTGCCCTTTCCAGTGCACTTTAGGGTAAGCCTCCCGCAGCCCGTCAGAAGGCAGCAGGGCTTCGAAGCGTTTTTTGACAAACGCCGACAGCGGTTGCGAGCGGTCTACACTGCTGTCCTTGGCCAGTTGCATCAGCCGGTACTCGCTCAGGGTGCCTGTGATGTTCTGCCAGTGGTCGAACACCAGGAAGTGGCGCTCCGTGCCGTGCTGCATACGGTCAATCGCGCTTGACAGGGGCTCGTCTGCGTAGAGGGGGGTGAATTGAGGGCGCAGCACATCCGCTACCGTGTACTTGTCGAGCAGGCCGTCGAAGCGCACCATACGGTATTCATTCACCGCCATGACAAAGACAAACATCCCAATGATGGCCGTGATAATGCTGAGTTGCCAAGCGCCAAACGCCACCAAGCCTACCGCCATGGCTTGCCCGATGTAGGACGCCAGTTGGGTAGCCCGCAGCCGGCCTAGTCGGATCGACAGCAGGGCCCGCAGCACCCGCCCCCCGTCCATGGGGAAAGCGGGCAGCATATTGAAAACGGCCAGCACGATATTCAGGCCGATCAGCCCGAAGAGGAAGTAGTCCCAAGCGTCCAGCCCCACCGCAAACACATTGCTGTTAGGAAACAGTAGGCTGGAAAAGAAATTGTAAAACTTGTCGCGGCTCAGGGCAAACGGCACCGCCGCCAGCGTGAGGCTGATGCCCACATTCACCGCCGGCCCGGCAATGGCCACAAAGAACTCGTGCATGGGTTCGTCCGGCAGCTTGTCCAGCCGCGCCACCCCGCCTATGGGCGAAAGGATAATGTCACGCGTGCCTACCCCAAACCGCCGGGCTGTCAGCGCGTGCCCAAATTCGTGCAGCACCACACAGAAAAAAAGCGCTAGCACGAACGCCATCATCCAGCCAATGGTGTACCAGTCCCAGGCCTCGCCCAACCCTTTGATCAGCACCCACACAAAGATGAGCAGGAAGCTCCAGTGCACCTGCACCGGGATGCCGAATAGGCGGGCAATTTGTACGACTCCTTTCATGTGTGATGTATTCGTTGATTAGCAAACGTGAAATCATAGCTTTCGGTTTAAGCGGATGTGAAATGGGGGTATGCGGCTCCGATAGCGATCGCAGCAGAGTAGCGACGTCACGCCACGTGCTGAGCAGGCGCAGTGCAGTCCTTCGCAACGCCCACTTTTGACTTCTACATTTTACCTTTTGCAGTTTTACATTTCCATCGGGGTTCACGCGGAGACGCAACGCAGCGACGGGACGCGACGCCACACCGCCCAGCACTAGCACCCCGCAGATTGGCGCAGCGCCCCACTTTTGACTTCTACATTACGCCTTTTACAGTTTTACATTTCCATCGGGGTTCACGCGGAGACGCAACGCAGCGACGGGACGCAACGTGCCATACTAAGGCGTAAGCA
>JAAAOU010000206.1 GCA_009908745.1 Bacteroidota bacterium | reverse complement strand
CCATCCATAAAATGGCGAGGGTGAGGGCATTGAAAGACACCCCTTTCTGCATGGACAGGACAAGCACTATTATCCCGCTCCAGAACAGCAGGTACAACCCACTCAGCAGCAGGCCGAACCAAAGCGACAGCCCCCAGCTACCGGCTGCCCAGGCTGCCATTAGCCACAAAACCACCGTCGCAGCAAATGCAAGGGCCCATTGAAAACTTACACGAAGCCCTGCCCAGCCAGCCAGGCTACCCGCTTGCAGGCGTATTAGCGGCAACATGCCTTCATCCCGCTCGTAGCCCAGGGTGTCAAAACTCAGTAGCAGCAACAGCAAGGGGCTGAGGAAAACCAGCACAAAGGCCAGGTCGAAATGCCCTGCCATCAACTGCTCCGGATTGATCAGCTCGGGTTTGTTGCGGGTATCGAAAGGGCTGCTAAAGCGGGTAATGCGGGCGTAATTGGGCCGCGTGTCAGAAACGCCAAGGCTCACCACCGCCAAAGGGGCTGGGGTTTTGCAGAAGTAACTGCCGGTATACCAGGAAGCCCAGAGGGGCTGTTGTATATCCACCCATGCACGGTCTTCCGGCCCCTTGACACCCTCTGCATACCACGCCAGGGCTTGTTCTGCCATCTCTTTTTCTTCCGACTCCACTTTCTTCACCGCAACTGCCCACTTTTGTACGTATTGCTGGCCGGAAAAAACGGCATAAGCCCCCAGTGCGAGGTAGACGATAATAGCCGACCAGCGCATTGGAGAACGCCGCAGCTGCAACCATTCCATGGTCAAAATACCTTTGATATTCATTGGTCCGAGGGTTTTAGTTCTGGTCTAATACAGATAAGTTTCGGGAAAAAGCCACTAAGCCTACGGCCACCAACAGCCAGACCAAAAGCACGATGATCTCTGGCCAGCGGTTGGCAATCGACCAGCTGAGCCCGGGGCGCTCGTAGGTATAATCCTCCATGGATTGAAAAAATGCGGCTTCTGCTTTCCAGCCCCATTCACCGGTTTTTGAGCCCCCGTAAGCGTGTTCGTCATTCAGCGCTTTGACCCAGCCCCGCCGGTAATCTTCTACCGACTGCTGAAAATGGAGGTGGTCGTACAGGCTTGTGCCGGCCAGTGCCATGCTCAGGTTGCGCACAGCCAGGAAGGGTGCCAGAGCGGAGGCCCACTGAATGACCCTGTTTTGTTGTTGTACAGTCTGGTAATAATCGCCGAAGTGCTTGTCCCACACCTGATTGCCATACTCCTCATCCGCCTGCATGACGATGCCGTCAAAATTGATGGGCAATTGTTCTATGGAATCTACTTCGTATTCTGCCAACACCTTTTCCTCCAGTGCCTTGCGGCGCTCGTCGGAAGGGTTGTGCCCATCGAGGCCTTTTTTGCGGTCTTCCTGCATTTGCTCTTCAAATACAATCCGGCTGGGCAAGGGGTAAAGGCTTTGGCCCAGTTGTGCCGCCAATTTGGGCAAGATAAAAACCCAAAGCAGCCAGCCGCCAAGCAATACCGCTAATGCGCCGCTGCTCCGCCTTGCTTTTGCGGAAACATAAACGGAAAGCAGAGCGGCCAGCAGGTAATACAGCGCATAGCCAAGCATGAACAGCGCGAAGGTATCCCAGGCCATCTGCCCGCCGTAGAGGATTGCCATGATCAATACCGTTGCCAGCAGTAAACCCAGGCTAATGATCCAGTAAGCCAGGGCTTTGCCGGCCATCAATTGCCGGAAGGATGCGCCCTGAAGCACCAGCATTTTGAGGGTGCCTGTTTCCCGCTCCCGGGCGATGCTGCCAAAAGCCAGAAAGATCAGAAGCAGGGGCACAATAGCTTGCAAGACCAAAGCGGGCTGAAAGGCACTGAACCGCATCAGGGAAGAGCTACGGGAAGCTTCCGCGTAGAGGGCTTCATTGGCCACGTGGCCTTCCACCTTCAGTACATCACCGGTAAAGGGCTGTACGCCGGCATCCAACATGCGGAGCAGCCCGAGCGGGCGGTAAGCGTAGGTGCCAAAATGGGCAGCACTGTGGGGGTTGTAGGCGCCAAGGCTGTCCCACTCCGCCTCTGCTTTTGCAGCAGCCTGCGCGCGGGCATCCGCCAGATGGGTGTAAGCCCCCTGCCCTGACCAGGCAGAAAGCAGCAAGAACAAGGTTGTAAAACCCGCCAGCAATTGTACCCGGCGGTCGCGCAGGCTCCCCTTCAACTCATTGTTAAAAATTAAACGCACCATGATTAAGACATTTGTTGGAGGTAAAGGGATTCCAGGTCTGTGTGCCCAATTTCAGAGGGCTGCAACTCCTGCAGCAGCTGGCCCGACCGCATAATGCCAATCCGGGTAGCCGTCTCTTTCGCCCGGAACAGGTCGTGGGTAGCCATCAGTACCGCCATGCCCTGCTCGCTGAGCTGGGTCAGCAGCCGGGCAAATTCATTGCTGGCTTTGGGGTCCAACCCGGAGGTAGGCTCGTCGAGCAGCATCGCTTTGGCTTCCTTGGCCAGCGCAATGGCTATCCCGGTTTTCTGCCGCATGCCTTTGGAGTAGTGGTGGGCGTGTTTGCGGAAAGCTTCCGGCTCCAGCCCGGCCTGCGCCAGGAACTGTTCCAAGGCTGCGGTGGTATACTTCTGCCCGGACAGGGCTGAGAAATAAGCCAGGTTTTCTATGCCGCTCAGGTGCGGGTAGAGCTGTATATTCTCTGGTATATAGGCGATACCGGCGCGTGCTGCCTGTTGATCTTCCGCTACGGGCTTTCCGTTGATTCGGGCTTCTCCCTTGTCCGGCTCCAGAAAGTGAAGGAACAGGTTGATCGTGGTGGTTTTCCCGGCGCCGTTGGCACCCAACAGGGCGTAAATTTCACCGGGTGCCACGGACAGATTCAGCTGTTGCAGGGCAGGCTGGCCGTTAAAGGATTTGCTGAGGTTGAAGGCTTGTATCATAGTAATAGGTTTTTTGCGTACGAGACTCTGGCAGTTGGTTGAGAATTGGTGCCGTGATAACTCTTCAGTTCTCTTCCGAAGCACCCAGGCTATTAAGCCCCTTTTCCAGCACCTGCCGCTTAACGTTGTTGGCGATGAATACGATACGGCTGTTTGGGGCTGCGCCATCTGGCCAGGCCTCTAAACGGT
The DNA here is from genome assembly GCA_009908745.1 of Bacteroidota bacterium. Classification (GTDB taxonomy): domain Bacteria; phylum Bacteroidota; class Bacteroidia; order Chitinophagales; family Saprospiraceae; genus Phaeodactylibacter. The sequence continues at coordinate 8,941 of JAAAOU010000206.1, read as the reverse complement.
CGAATGCGAACTGCGTGCGGACGGATTGGAAAATTACCGGCTGAGGTTCGGCCTGAAAATGCAGTATCCCCTTGATACGGTAAATGTTTTTACCGTACATCAGGAGCAGGAACTTCGACCAGTGGACAAACTTCAGCATATCCAAAGGCTTGGTAAGCGTGAAGCTGTGGGCTTCTACTCCCTCGTGGTGATGGTGATGGCCATCATGATGGTGATGGCTATGGGTTGCCGCTTCTTGTACTGCACGTATCAATTTCTGCTGGGCGGCTTCCGACTCGTAAGCTCCTTGCTGCATTATGGTAGAAGATACTTTGCCATAATCGGCACGGTAGATTTCTGCAAAAGGGTTGGATGAAGCCAAAAAGCCTTGGACTTTTTCCAGGTAAGCCGGGCTGACGGAGCTTTGCTTGTTCAGCACCACCACATCCGCAAAAGCAAGCTGTCGCCGGGCTTCTTCCCGTTCTTCCAGCATATCTTCAATTTGGCCTGCATCCGCAACGCAAACTACAGCATCGAGCCTAAAGTACTCCTGTACTGCTGCATCTGCCATAAAGGCTGCGGCTACGCCGTCCGGTTCAGCCATGCCGGTTGTTTCAATCAGCAGATGATCAAATGTTTTGCCCGATCTGACTAGACGGCCGAGTGTCCTCAGCAGCTCATCGTTCAGTTCGCAGCAGATGCAACCGTTGGACAACTCAAAGATGCCATCGCCGCTGCTGTCTTGTATCACAAGATCGTTGTCGATTCCAATGTCCCCAAACTCATTTTCTATGATCGCAAAGCGCGTATCCGGGTGCTGCCCAATGAGATGATTGAGCAGGCTGGTCTTTCCAGCACCTAGAAAGCCCGTGATTATGGTGACGGGAATACTCATGTTAGTTCGAAATTTCTACTTGAAAGTCCACCGGCTCGGCCACATTCCGCACGCCGTCGTGAGCACATACGGCGCGTTTTTCAATCCACGACTTCCGCATCATCCAGGATATAGTTTAGGTAATCAAAATCATCACTATTCAGCCGCAGCCGGCCTCGGAAGACCGTTGTTTCATCCATGCTGAAATGGCGCTTTTCTCCATCTTTGAGCAATACGTCCATCACCGTTTCCGGGCCGGCACCCCCGCAAAAGAAGCATTGCTTGTAGGGGTTGGCTGAAAGAATGGTGTAAGGGGCGTTGGCTTCCCCCATGGGAATGACGTAGCCTTTGATTTGCACCGGCTTGCCCTCCAATGCCCGTACCGTTTCACTGAACTCCGGCATCGGCACTTCGGCCTGCAGCTCGCTACTGAACGTCCATTCGAAGTTGACCTTAGCCAACGTTTTCCAACTAAGCAGCAGATGGCCATCTTTCCACTGGTAGGCACTGCTGTCCCACCGAACTTCGCCAATCGTTTCCAGTTTTTCCTGTTCCTTGGGGGCAGGCGGTGGTTCCGCCCCATTTATGTCGCTTGGTGCCTCTGCTTCTTCTGAACTGCAGGCTGTAAGCACTACGGCCGAAAACAATACCCCCCATAACCTTATTCTCATAAACAACTTATTCTGATCGGCCTTCTGCCCGGCACCTTCGGCACTGTCGGTGGTTATACCAATGAAGCCCAATGAGCGCAAAAGCCCCTACGTACATAAAGGTATGGCTCACCAGATGCAGCTCAAACGTCTCCGAGATGATCACAGCTGCAATGACCGAAAGTGCCCCCCACATCCCCCATGTTATCCAGGGGGTGGTAGCTCGCTTAGAAGCAAAGTAAACCGCGACAAGAGCTAAGACTAGAAAAGCCCAGTCCAGGCCTGCCCAGTACCAGGGCAGTGCACCTGACTCCCGCAAGTGCTCCCCGCCGGCGTGGGCTGTGGCATGAGCTGCAAACAGCAGGGGCGTTGCCGCACAGTGAACGGCACATAAACCACTCGCCCAAGCTCCAACTACATCCGAATCTATTCTTCTAAGCGAGAATACCATACTCCTAGTTTTTGAATGCGAAGACTAAAAATTCTGCTGTGGTACTGCCCGTATTGGCAAGGCTGTGCGTACAAGCCTCGTGCCAGTGGGCTTCCCCGGCCTCAAAGCTATGCTCCCCCGTACCTTCTTTGTCGGAAGCGAAGTCGATGCGGTAGTCGCTGAGGGCATAAATGACCCGGTTAGCCCCCGAGTGCTCGGGGATTTCCGCCCCGGCTTCCAGCGTGACTTTAGTGACTTTAACCTGCTCGTTTTCAAACAAGACTTCCGCCTTGTCCGGGCTTACCTTGTTCACATCGTTGCTCAGGGCTTTTGCTTCGTCGCAGGCAGGCAGTTCCTGATCCGTCCGCATCGCTATTAAAAACTCAGCTTGGCTTTGCCCGATATTTGCAGCGGCATGAGTGCCCGCATCGTGCCAGTGTACATCTCCAGTTGACCAAGATTTTTCGGTTGGCCCCGCTTCGCCTTCCCGCCAGCTCATTTTGTAATCGGTCAGCGAATACACCACCCGGGGGCCGCCTTCGTGCAGCGGTTGGTCGGCACCGGGGGAAAGCGTCATTTCCTTGACCCGGATGTAAGGGTTTTCAAGAACGGTGGTCGCCATTCGGCTCGGCAGCTCTGTATCCGCTGCCTGGGCCAGCGAGTCTGTTGCTGTTTGTTCCTGTTGATTGTCTGTTCCAGATGATTGGCAGCTCCAAAGGAAGACCAGAAAGGAGGCTGCAATAAATAACTTGATTTTCATGCTTGTTAAGTTTTGATGAATGCCCGGAATATAAGTGCAACAGGGTTGCAAATCAATGAGCTTTATCATCTACCAGTCCGGCCAGTTATCTACAAATGCCTCCCCCCTTTCCCAATCCTTTACCTCTTCATCCGTCAGCAGGCATTCGGAGAGCGCCGAGCGGATTTGCTGCTCCTCCATGTCCTGCCCAATCAGGACCAGCTCCGTTTTACGGTCGCCCCAGTCTGCATCCCAGCGGCTTTCGATAAATTCCTTATTCTCTACAAAAACGGGGTGGTTGATCCGTTGGCTGTAGGGCATGCTCGACCACCATACCCCGGCCTTTTCAGCGCGCAGTGAGCCCCCGGCCTGACTCCAGTTCATAGCATCCGCCGGACGGGAGGCGATCCAGAACAAGCCTTTGCTCCGGACGACCGTGGCCGGCCAGTCGCGGTTGAGGTATTGCCAGAAACGCTCCGGGTGGAAGGGGCGGCGCTCCCGAAAGACAAAAGAGGAGATCCCGTACTCCTCCGTTTCCGGAATATGTTCCTCGTACAATTCTTTGATCCAGCCGGCAGACTGACTGGTGCGCTCGTAGTCAAAAAGGCCAGTGTTCAAAATTGCGGAAGCAGGCACTTGACTATGTTGAGTACGGATGATTTTGGCCTCCGCATTAAACTTGCGGATGAGTGCCTCGAGTTCCTGCGCCTGCTGCTCCGTCACCAAATCGGTTTTGTTGAGCAATATGACGTTGGCAAACTCAAGCTGATCTACCAAAAGATTGACGATGGTGCGCTGATCAGCCGGGTCATCATTGAGCTCACGGGAGTAAATGGTGTCTACACTGCCAAAATCCCGATGGAAGTTGAAAGCATCCACCACGGTAACCAACGTATCCAATTCACTAACCTCCGACAGGTTGACCTTTAGTTCTTCGCTGTCAAAGAAGAAGGTCTGTGCAACGGGCAGCGGCTCAGAAATCCCCGTGCTTTCAATCAGCAAATAATCAAAACGCCCTTCCTGCGCCAGTTGGGCGACCTCCTCAATCAGGTCTTCCCGCAGGGTGCAGCAGATGCAGCCGTTGCTCATTTCCACCAGCTTCTCCTCAGTGCGGGAGAGGGTATTGCCTTCCTCTACCAGGCGGGCATCCACGTTTACTTCGCTCATATCATTGACGATCACCGCTACTTTTAGCCCTTCCTTATTGTGGAGGACATGATTGAGCAGGGTCGTTTTGCCCGCACCCAGAAATCCGCTGAGAACGGTGACAGGTAGTTTTTGCATTTTCTCTTTTTTTTAAGAAAAATTAAATGCCCCTCCGGTGTCGATACGCAGCAGTAAGCGGGACTCCCCGGATTGCTGCACCGCCGGGCTGCGGTGGAGGGCTGCACCGTATTGGCTTTGCTCATGCAGCGCCCCTTTGATCAGCAAAACCTCGCCGGTACCCGCCTGAAACACTCCATCGGGGTCTTTGACCATTGCTTCGTTTGTCCCCTTTGCCACTTTCTGGTGGTCAATCGCATCGGGGCGTACCCATAGCGTTCCGGGGCCGTGATAGGTGCACAGTAGCCGCAGCGTGTTCATATCCGTGTGAAAGCGGCGGCACATGTCTTTGTGTACTTTTCCGAAGAAAAGCCGCAGAGGCTGATCGTCCATCAAGGCCGCAAACCACTCTGCCTGACTCAGCACCTCTGCCTTGAGCAAGGGGTGGATGCCAGCCTGTTCCAATTGTGCCGGAAGCTCTTCTGCCGGGCCTGAGAAACGGAAGCTTTCCCAACTGCTGTTTATCAGGTCGAGTGACGCTTCAATCAGTGTTGCCGGAAGCACTCTCCGCCAGAGGCCTGCCTGATATTCTGATTCATGGATGGACCGCAGTTCAGCGCGGTCTTCGCTTTGCAGGCAGCCTGTGGTGGATAGGGTTTTATTTAGCATGAGCAATATGTTTTCGTAATGCAACGTTGTTGCAAATGTAGAAATCAATTCCCATATTTGCAACGCTGTTGCATAAAAGAACAAAAAAACCATGCGGATGCGCTACTGCTTTACACTGCTGATATGCCTTACTGCTTTTTTGGCAGCTGCCCAGGAAAACATTGACTGGAAGCTGCTGTCAAGGGTGCGATTCAAAACCGATTACATCAAGGACTTGGACGCTTACTATATGAAACCCAAATTCAGTAAAGCGGTAAAGGCCTACGAAGGCAAAGCGGTCATCCTGTCGGGCTATTTCATCCCTTACAATGAGCAGAAGATGTTTTTCGTTTTGTCCCGCTATCCGCTGTCTTCTTGCTTCTTTTGCGGGGCAGCCGGGCCGGAAACGGTCGTGGAGTTGCAGCTCAAACCAGAAGCCGTGCAGCGTTTTCGTATGGATGAGCAACTTACATTTAAAGGCATACTGGAACTGAACGTCCACGACCTAGACCACTGCAACTACATTTTGAAAAACGCTGAACCTTACGAGCCATGAGAAATACCCTGTTTTTCTTTCTACTCCTGACTTTAACCGCTTGCGCATCCGGTGAGCCAACCGACCCTAAGCTCGAAAAGGCCGCCGCCCTGCACGAAAAAGCTTTGCAAACCGAGGAAGCCCTACGCCCGTTGCTAGACAGCCTGGAACAGCGCCACAATCAAATCAGCGTACAGGGGCGGGCGCTGACAGAGAAGGAGCAGTCGTTCGTAAAATCCGTGAGCCAGCTACAGCAGCGCTACGCACAGTGGAAGGAGGAACGCATAGAAGTGCCGGGGCATGAGCACGCGCACGATCATGACCACGACCACAGCCACGATCATACCCATGGCAAGAAAATGCCGGAAGCGACGCCGGAGCATATGCTGAATATTCAGCGGGAGAGCTTGGATAGTATTTTGGTGCTGCGGGGAGAGGCAGAGGTATTGGTGAACGAAAACCTATAAGAAGTGGGCTTCCACTTTATATCCAGCAGCTCAACAAACTGACGCCATGGAGCGCTCCATAAATATCCGGCATCTAATACAGATATAGCTTTATTGCAATATCGCAATCTTTATTTCAATTGCAGAGCCGCGCCCTATTTGGGAGTATATTGCTATAGCAGAACTGTAGCAAAATTCAGCCCGCCACCTTAGGCAGGAAGTGGCAGGCATCAGTCATACAAAGGCAGGTTTCCCTACCCCCCAGCCTTCACCACCCGCTGCACGCCCCTGTTCGGCGTAGGTTCTACCTACGGCGCAGCACCATCAAAATCGCGTTTTGCGTATCTTGCTGAAAAACCAATAACAGCAGTGCTTCGGATTACAGAGACGAATATGGCTTGATTTAGGCAACCTTGTTGGATGCAGTGTATAAAAGGTGACTAGTTTTGTATAGAATGTACTTTTAGTATGGCGTAGGCACAGCCTACGCCTAACAGCACAGCCTACGCCTAACAGCACAGCCTACGGTTAACGGGGAATTTGGGATTTCATTCGTATTAATGTTCTAAGACAACAGCTTAAAATAATAACAAGGAGGCCGTTTTTAAAAGATACAAGGCTTTTTAAGGGGCAGGTTGTCTCTACTAGGACAGGCCTGTGCATGCAGGCAGAGTGCTTGTTTAGAGTAATGATAGCGGGAGTGGGGGCAGACGAACCGAAGTTTGTCACGATGGTGACTGTAAACGTCATGCATTCCTGCTCTTAGTGGGGCTAAGGGCAGCGGTTCTTCGACGCCGGATAAAGGAAAAAGCACTCCTAGAAAGCCGACAGTTATTTGTTGCGCGTCGCTTAGCAGGAGCAACTTTACACCAAACACTTTCCGACTACCTCGAAGCACAACTCTGGCATCCCCTCGGCATGGAAGCCTCAGGCTTTTGGTCGCTAGACCGCCGGGACAGACGAGCCATGGAACGGACATTTTGCTGCCCCAAGCCCAGAAAAAATCAACATTTATTTGCATCTTTGCAAACAATATCGCAATATTGCAATATAACAAAAATTATCCGTTATGGGCCTTACCAAAACCGAAGGCTACACGCAAGCCCAGATCGAGCTGGCCGCCGTCGCCAAAGTGCTGGGCCACCCGGCGCGCATCGCCATCGTGCAGCACCTGTTAGAGATTGACGCCTGTATCGGCAATGACCTAATGGAGGTGCTTCCCCTCTCCCAGCCTACTATTTCCCGCCACTTGGCGGAGCTGAAGAAAGTCGGTATCATACAGGGCACCATCGAAGGCTCAAGCATGAACTACTGCATCAACGCCCCCCGCTGGCTGGAAATCCGGCAGATGTTGGGCGGGCTGTTGGGTAAAGAGCCGGGCGAGCAGTGCTGTTAGGCCCCGCAGCTAAGGCTCTGTGATTACGCTTTGATCCTATTTGAAGCTTTATTGCAATATTGCTATAAAGACATTTTTACATATGAAATTCGCACCATTATGACCGTTTCAGAATTGAAAACCCACCTGCAATCCACCAATCAGCTGGTCTTCCAGCAGCCCAACGGGCAGGTCGTACCGCTGCATTTCCACATCACCGAGATGGGGCTGTCGACTAAGCATTTTGTTGACTGCGGCGGCACCACGCGTACTGAGGCACACGCCAGCCTGCAAATCTGGGTGGCCGAAGACTACGAGCACCGGCTGAGCCCGGAGAAGCTTATTGGAATTATCGACATGGCTACTCCCCTACTCGACGGTCAAAACCCGGAGGTGGAGATCGAGTACCAAACCGATACCATCGGCCGGTATGGGCTGGATTTCCAACGGGGCAAGTTTGTGCTGATGCCGAAGCAGACAGACTGTTTGGCGAAAGAAAAATGCGGGATTGACATGGAAGCGCTGCCTTTGGCGGCGAGCAGTTCCGATTGTGCACCGGGCAGCGGGTGTTGTTAGTGTTATGCAAGATTTGGAATGAGGGGTAATCGAGGATTGGCGTGAAGTGTATTCAGCTCTTACTGGGTATAACATGCGACTTCTCCGAAGTCGGTTACTTTTGGTTTTGAAGGGATACAAAGATGCGACTTCTCCGACGTCTGCCAATGTTTACAGTCTAGCTCTACTTGTCATTTGATACATCACCAATCAGTGGTAAAAAACGAATACCAACCATGCTTTTATTCCCGCAGCTGAATGCCTTTACTACAACTCTGCTAGAGGAAAGCCCGCAAATACCAAAGGAGCGCCAAGCCCTGCTGGAAAAGCTGGCTGAGTATATCGCCCGGCAAAAAGAAGATACAACAAAGCTCAACTTCATCTGCACCCACAATTCCCGCCGCAGCCATATTGCTCAAATTTGGGCAACAGCCGGGGCGGCGTACTTCGGTATCTCAGGCGTGGAAACCTACTCGGGCGGCACGGAGGCCACGGCTTTCAACCCACGGGCGGTGGCGGCGCTACAGCGGGCGGGCTTTCAGATTGAGAACCCAGGGGGAGAAAACCCGCACTACCGGGTCCATTTTGCGGAAGCACAACCACCACTCCGCTGCTATTCCAAAACTTTTGACGACCCCGCCAATCCCAAGTTGGGTTTTGCCGCCATCATGACCTGCTCAGATGCGGACGAAAACTGCCCCTTCATCCCGGGGGCAACATTACGCTTGGCGCTGACCTACGACGACCCCAAGGCGGCGGATGGCACACCGGAGGAAAGCGCCCGTTACGACGAGCGCGTCTGGCAGATTGGGCGGGAAATCCTGTACGCCATGCAGCTGGCTGCACAAAAACCGAACTAAATATGAACCAACAAAGCACCCTCCAACCCCGTAAGCAGTTGTCCTTCCTCGACCGCTACCTGACGCTCTGGATCTTCCTGGCCATGGCGGTGGGCGTCGGGCTGGGCTACTTTATGCCGGGTACCGCCGATTTTGTGAACTCTTTTTCACGGGGCAGTACCAATATCCCAATAGCGGTTGGCCTCATCCTCATGATGTACCCGCCCTTGGCGAAGGTGAACTACCGCATGCTGCCGCAAGTGTTCCGCAATGTGAAGATTCTGGGTTTGTCCTTGTTCCTCAATTGGGTTGTCGGGCCCATACTCATGTTCGTGCTGGCCATTCTGTTCCTGCGCGGTTACCCGGAGTATATGACGGGGTTGATCCTGATTGGCCTGGCGCGCTGCATCGCTATGGTGATCGTCTGGAACGACCTGGCGGAGGGCAGCCGGGAGTACGGGGCGGGGCTGGTGGCGCTGAACAGTATTTTCCAGGTCTTCTTCTACAGCTTTTATGCTTGGCTGTTTATCACGGTGCTGCCGCCGGTGTTTGGTTTTGAAGGAGCGATTGTCAACATTTCCATCGCGACGGTAGCGGAAAGCGTGGCG
>JAAAOU010000464.1 GCA_009908745.1 Bacteroidota bacterium | reverse complement strand
GCTCGCAATCAGCGAACAGCGAGACGTCCATAGAGCAGCCCAGGCCCGCCATCGCGGCGAAGCGCCCATCCAGCTCGCAGGCCAGCCGCTGCGTCATGAAGCCGCCGTTGGAAAAGCCGCAAGCGTACACCCGGGTGGTATCGATCTTGTACTGCAACTGCAGGCTGTCGATTAGCCGGCCGACAAAGCCGACATCGTCTATACCTTCTGCATCCGCTGCGGTGCCCCGCCCATCCGCCCAGACAAAGCCGGAGCTGTTCTCCGTATAGCCCTGCGGGTAGACCGCCAGAAAGCCGTTGGCATCCGCCACAGGATTCATCATAGTGAAATTCTGGGTGACCTGCGCGCTGCCCCCGCCGCCGTGCAGCACCAATACTACAGGCAAGGGAGCCTGATCATCGTAGGCTGCCGGCTCATGCACCACGTACTGACGGGCAAGCCCCTGATAGGTGATGGTTTGGTTTTGAGCGGTGGAAAGGATGGGCAAAAAGAAGGCCAACAAAACTACCAATCGGCTGTAGTACATACTTTTTTTAGTGTTTGATGCTTGGAAGAGGGCTGCGTTTAATGGGCCAGCCTAATTATCCTGCCACTAGCTACTACGCCGCTCCTCCCTATCCAACGTCTTGCCAAAGCGCCGGGGCGGGTCGATGCGCACATTGATACCTTTTCCTGTAGCAGGATGGGCAAAAGACAACGCGCAAGCACACAGGAAGAGCCCCTTGCCGAGAATGGTCTTTTGCCCTTTGGCGTACGCCTTATCCCCCACAATGAGGTGCCCCTGCTGCTGCAAATGAATACGCAGTTGGTGGGTGCGGCCGGTGATGGGTTTGAGCTCTACCAGCGACAGATGGCCGAAGACGTGGGAAGGCACCGTACGCAGGGTTTCCACCTTGGTGATGGCCTCTTTGCCGTCGATGGGCGTATCTACGGTGAGCTGCGGGGGCGGCTGCCCGTGCACGACCGCCTGATAGGCTTTGTCCACCTCGTTGTCTTCAAAGGCTTGGCTGAGCGCCATCAGGGCCGACTTGGTTTTGGCCAGCAACACCAAGCCCTTGGTCGGCAAATCAATGCGGTGTACCGCTACCGGCCGGGGCAGCGCGTCCGCTTCCGGGGAAGGCGGCAATCCGGCCAGGGCATTCTCCACCGTTTGCACCCGGTTGCCATTCACGGCTATGCCCGCCGGTTTGTTGACGATAATCAAATGGTCGTCTTGTAGAACAACCGGCAGTTCCTTATCGAATTTCCGCGCTTTGGGCAAGCCCGCGCCTTTGAGCTCCAGCCGGTCGCCTTTTTGGAGGAGGTCCGTCAGGCGGGCGGGGCGGCCGTTGCGCAGCAGCCGTTGGCCCGCGACTGCTTTTTTGACCGCCGTTTTGCTCCCCAGCAGTGGGAAGGCACGGCGGCAGTAGTCGATGAAATTCGTGCCTTTGGGCAACTGCCGTACGGTATGCTTCTGCTTGGCCATACCCCAAAGTAAAGAAAGCTTGCCGGATAAAAAAAGAGCTGCACGGACTTACGCCATGCAGCTCGTTAATCGTACATCTAGTTCTCAACAGTAAGATCATGCGAAAACCTGCTTGTTCGGCAGGGTTGGTCTCGGCGCCGCACACCACACAATAATAAAAGCCGCTGGACACGATGGCCCAGCAGCCTTACAAACTTGGATTAGTATAAAAAACTCGTCTTTAGTCAGATTTCACCATCCCCACCCGCGAAGCTTTGATAACCGCTTCGTGACGGGAATTGACTTTCATTTTCCGATAGATGTTTTTGAGGTGGAAACGCACCGTATTCGGGCTTACAAACAGCTGGGCTCCGATCTCCCGGTAGCTATACCCTTTGCACAGCAAGGCCAGCACCTCTTGCTCCCTTTCGGAAAACGTGGGCCAAGTCAGCGGCTTTTCGTGCTGGAAAGAAGCCACTACTTTCCGGGCGACGGAGGGCATCATATAGGCACCTCCTGCGGCTACGTCTTGGATAGCTTGCAATAATTTAGTCGGAAAAATGTCTTTGGTGAGGTAACCGAGCGCGCCGGCTTTAAGGCAATGCAGGATAGTTTCTGCCTCCTCGGTGCGCGCGTACACAATGACTTTTAAGCCAGAAGTATTCTCCCGGAGCTCATGTATACATTTAGCACCTACCATATCGGGCAGGTCCGCTTCCACCAAAGCAATGTGGGCTTCGGATGAGGCCAGCTTGTCTATAGCATCCGCCCCACAGCGATGTACACTGTGCAAGCAGAAGTGGTTACTCGCCTCTATCATACGTGCCACCCATTCGCGCGTAGCACGTTCGTGGTCTACAATAGCAACGGCTGTCATGTTTAGTCGGGTGATATTTACGAAACGGGGCTTTGTGAAAAGCCTGCCTCGCTTCAATTTTATAAGTGCCCCGCAAAACAATTACCGTTGAAAGCTTGTCCTGCGGGCGGGTGATTTTTGCCGTTAAAATCTTTTTTGCAAGGTAGAGAAAAAGTCAGGCGTACAACACTACACACTTGGGTAGAATTCTGCGCACGCCTATCGGCTTCGGGGCCAAAACGAGCAATCAGTACTGCTGTAAGGTATGCAAAAGCGGAGATACTCGCAAACGTCACGCTCCTGTAGTTATGGCCGCCAATTGGCAAGTGAGCCGCCCAGAATTTCAAAAATTGCGAAATTTAGCGTATTTTCGCTCCGCTGAAAATATACACTAAAACGTAAAATAACCGCGGGCTCACGTCCGCCCTAAACTAAATAAATCACCAATGTTTTTCGAACTCACAGAAGAGCAACTCGCCGTGCAAGAAGCCGCACGGGAATTTGCGCAAAAAGAACTCAAGCCCGGCGTCATAGAGCGCGACAGCAAGCAAGCGTATCCCAAAGAGCAGGTCCGCAAAATGGCCGAGCTGGGTTTTCTCGGCATGATGGTCTCCCCGGAGTACGGGGGCGGCGGCATGGACAACATGTCCTACGTACTGGCTATGGAGGAACTCTCCAAGGTAGACAATTCCTGCTCGGTCATCATGTCCGTCAACAATTCCCTGGTGTGCTGGGGCATAGAAACCTACGGCACCGAAACCCAAAAGGCTAAATACCTCCCCAAACTGGCCAGCGGGGAATGGATAGGCGCCTTCTGCCTTTCCGAACCGGAAGCCGGCAGCGACGCCACCAGCCAACGCACCACAGCCGAGGACAAAGGCGACTACTACCTGCTGAACGGCACCAAGAACTGGATCACCAACGGCGGCACCTCGCAGGTGCACCTCGTCATGGCACAGACGGACCCCGAGAAAGGGCACCGGGGCATCAACTGCCTGATTGTAGAAACCGATCAGGACGGCGTGGCGGTCGGTGCTAAAGAAGACAAGCTGGGCATCCGCTCTTCCGACACCCATACGATTATGTATACGGATGTAAAAGTGCCCAAGGAAAACCGCCTGGGCGAGGATGGATTCGGCTTCAAATTCGCTATGAAGACGCTCTCCGGCGGCCGCATCGGTATTGCAGCGCAAGCCCTGGGCATTGCGGGTGGCGCTTACGAACTGGCACTTGATTACTCCAAGCAGCGGGAAGCATTCGGCAAGCCCATCAGCAAGCACCAAGCGGTGGCTTTCAAGCTTGCGGACATGGCTACCGAAATAGAGGCCGCCAAGCTTATGGTCTACCGCTCTGCTTGGATGAAGGATCAGGGGATGGACTTCGACGCCGCCAGCTCTATGGCCAAGCTCTACGCCTCTGACGTCGCCATGCGCCATACGGTAGAAGCCGTACAGGTGCACGGCGGCTACGGATTCGTAAAAGAATACCATGTGGAGCGCCTGATGCGCGACGCGAAAATCACGCAGATTTACGAAGGCACTTCCGAGATTCAGCGGCTGGTCATCTCCCGCAATATCCTGAAGGGACAGCTCTACTTGCCTATCTTCAATGATGCGATGGAAGGCCAAGAAGTATAAAATCAAGCCAGGCCTTTTGTTGCCCTGCCGCAACGAAGGGCCTGGCACAACTGCTTTCCGCTCTGCTCAATATAAAGCGGTCTCTTCCAAATACTGAAACACCGCATCCGGCACCATGTACTGCACGGATTGCCCCGCCTTCAAACACTTTCTGATAAAGCTAGCAGAGATCTGCAGCATCGGCGCTTCCTGAATGTGCACATTGGGATGGCCTTGCAACTCACCGAGCTCGTAAGTAGGCCGTTGGTAAACGTAGATGGGGTAATCCCGCAGCAGCAGTTCGTAATTCTTCCATTTGTGAAGGGTGCCGAGGTTATCTCCGCCCATGATGAGGCAGAACTGCTTATCGGGATACTTTTCCCGCAGGTACAGCAGGGTATCGATCGTGTAGGAAGGCTTGGGCAGGCCAAATTCGACATCGGACGCCTTGAGGCGGAGGTTGTCGCCTATCGCCAGGCGCACAAGATGCAGGCGGTCGTGGTCGCGGGCCAGCGATTTCTTTGGCTTGAGGGGATTGTGCGGGGAGACAACCATCCACACTTGGTCCAAGTCGGTTTGCGTAGCCATGAAATTGGCGATGATCATGTGGCCGACGTGCACCGGGTTGAAGGAGCCGAAAAACAGGCCGATCTTTTTCTTGCTACCGCCTTCGTCTGTCATAAGCTTACTGTACAAAATCTTCTTCCAGAATGTCCTCGATCACGCTGTCCGGCACATTTTCCAGCAAATCATCATCAATCTGCAAATCGTCCGGCGGGGCATCGACCAGCCACTGCCCGTCTGCTGATTGTACCAGGATATAATCCGAAGTGTAGCGCTCGTACTGATCCTCCAGTACGCACTGGCAGATCAGGGTGTCGCCTTTGCCTTCGCAATTAGTAGACAGGAAAGCCGTGTGGAAAATAGTGCTGTCCGGTTGCTCGCTGGCAATGATTTCCGCGAGTTCGTCTAGCCATTCCTTGCCCGCCTCCGTGCTCAGGGCTTTGGCCTCTTCCAGCTTGTTTTTGTCGACTAGCCCTTGATAAGCTTTCAGTACCTCTTCGGGCGATCGCTGCTCGGCGGGCGGGTCGCTTTGGCAGGCCGCAAGCAGCAGGAGCACAAAGATTGTTAACAAGCTGTACTTCATAGTTCGTATTAGTTGCTGAGCATCACGGGCATGACGAGCATCAGTATCTCCTCGCCTTCGGTAGGCTCTGCTGGCAGCAATATGCCCGCCCGGGTAGGGGTAGACAGCTCCATTTTCACTTCGTCGGCTTCCAGCACGCCCAGCATTTCCACCAGGAATTTGGCGTTGAAGCCAATGGTCAGCGAATCCCCGTCGTAAGTGCAGGCCAGTTGCTCGGTCGCCTCGTTGGAAAAGTCGAGGTCCTGCGCCGAGACAGTCAGGCTGTTTTCCTGAATGTTGAGGATGACCTGATTGGTCGTCTTGTTGGCGTAAATTGCAATACGCTTCAAGGAGTTTTGGAAATCAGCACGGTTGAGCGACAGCAAGTTCGGGTTGTCGGCCGGGATGACCGCATTGTAATCCGGGTAGCGCGCGTCGATCAAGCGGCAGATCAGCTCCGTATCGCCAAAGGAGAAAAAAGCGTTGGCGCTGTTGAAGGACAGCGTCACTTCCTCATTTTCGGGCAGCGCCCCTTTCAGCAGGTTGAGGGCTTTTTTGGGCACGATGAAGGAAGTAGACGCCTCGCCCGACACTTCGTTGAAGGTGTATTTGACGAGCTTGTGGGCATCGGTGGCCACGAGTATGAGCTTGTCGAAGTCCACTTGAAAGTAAACCCCCGTCATCGCAGGCCGCAGCTCATCGTTGCTTGCCGCGAAGATCGTCTTGGAGATACCGTGCTCCAAGGCAGCGCCCGGTATTTTTAGGCTGTCTACAGATTCAGGCTGCGGGAGGTTAGGGAAATCCTGGCCGTCCTCGCCCGCCAATTTATACTTACCGTAGGCCGAGGTGATTTCGATGCCGAAATTCTCGGTGTTGATGTTAAACGTAATGGGTTGCTGCGGCAGGGCTTTGAGCGTCTCCAGCAAAATCTTTGCCGGCACTGCAATGGAACCATCCGCGTCGGCCATCACCTCAATTTCGGTAGTAATAGAAGTTTCCAAGTCCGTAGCCGCAATGCGTAGCCGGTTATTGGAAATGGTGAAGAGGAAGTCCTCAAGTATAGGCAAGACGGGATTGGAGCCAATGGCCCCCCCGGCGATTTGCAACCGCTTAAGCAGTTCTGAAGAAGAAACGCTAAATTTCATAGTCGGTCCGCAAGGGTTTAACGGTTAGTATAATTCCACAAAAATAGATTATTTTACCCATTTTCGCAGCAAGAGTATTCCACAGCTTGTTGATAAGCCGACGCTCAAAAGTAATAAAAGCCTCATGCCAGACCGAACAAAGGCCCCAAAAATTCACGACATCGAGTCGTTGCGACTCCCGCCGGTACAACATTATGAACTGGACAACGGTATCCCGGTATACGTGGTAGACCTAGGCACGCAGGACGTGGTGAAGCTAGAGTTGGTTTTCCGTGCGGGCCGCCCCTACGAGCAGAAGCGCCTGGCCGGCCGCACCACCGCCCGCCAAATCCGCGAGGGCAGCAAGCAATATTCAGCGGCTGATGTAGCGGAGGCGCTCGATTTTTACGGTTGCACCCTGAGTATCCCTTTCCAGCTTGACCATGCCACCTTTTCGCTCTACACCCTATCGAAGCATTTCACGCCTGGGCTGCGTCTGCTTACGGACCTGCTGCAACGGCCGGCTTTCCCGGAAAAAGAGCTTGAGGCGTTCAAACAGCGCAATCAGCGCCGCCTGTCGGTCGACCTCAGCCAAAACGACGTGGTCGCCTACCGGCAAGTGACCGCGCAGATTTTTGGCGAAAGCCACCCCTACGGCTACAACAGCCAACCCCGTACTTACGCCGCACTGCAGCGGGAAGACCTCATCGAGCACCACCAGCGGCTCTACAATGGGCAAAACTGCACGGTTTTCCTCAGCGGCCGGGTGACGAAAACGGTAATGGAACAGGTCAACGAAGCATTCTCCCGCGCGTTGCCCGACGGCCCGCCCGCCCGTGCCCAAGTGAGCGCCCCAGCGGCCCAACGGAAAGAGCTGCACCTGAAGCGCCCCAATACCGTGCAGTCCGCCCTGCGTATCGGCCGCCCCTTGTTCAACCGGCAGCACCCCGACTATCAGGGGATGTACGTACTCAATACCATTCTGGGCGGCTACTTTGGCTCGCGCCTCATGGCCAATATCCGGGAGGACAAAGGCTACACCTACAATGTCTATAGTGCTGTGGACGTGATGCAGTACGGCGGGCAGTTCATGGTTGGTGCCGAAGTGGGCCACGACGTGGTGCAGGACAGCTTGGCACAAATCTATTGGGAGATGGAGCGCTTACAACAAGAACCCGTTGGGGAGGCGGAGCTACAGATGGTTCGCAACTACCTCTTAGGCAACTTCCTGACGCTGCTCGACGGGCCCTTCAACGTAGCCGATGTGGTGCGTACGCAGGTGCTGGAAGGCTTGCCGATGAATTACTTGGAGCAACTGGCTGAAACGGTGCGCCATATCAGCCCCGAAGCGCTGCAACAGCTCGCTCAACGGTACTTCAACAAAACAGAAATGGCGGAAGTGATCGTGGGGCCGTAAGAATATTTTGCACCGCCGCACTATATTATGGCCAAACGCTTCCATATCCCGCAAAAAATGCGTTGCTTTGCGCTTTGAGTTTTGCTGTAATGGCTCACAACTGCTGCCTTCCAGCAAACTTGCATTAGCAACGCCGCTGCCGCCCCCGGCGCAACACATTCGTAACGCAGTACCTTTTAAACCGGAGACAGGATTTAATGAAGTTGTTCAGTTTTTTCACCCAAGAACTCGCCATAGACCTTGGCACCGCCAATACCTTGATCATTGAGGACGGCAAAATCGTCGTAGACCAGCCTTCTATCGTCGCTGTAAAACGCCGCACCGGAGAGACGATCGCGGTAGGCAACAAGGCGATGCAGATGCACGAGAAGACGCACGAGGATATCAAGACCGTACGCCCGTTGAAAGACGGGGTGATCGCTGACTTTCAGGCGGCGGAAAGTATGATCGAGGGTATGATCAATATCATCGGCCGGAAACGCCGGTTCTTCACCCACCTGAAAATGGTGATTTGCATCCCCTCCGGCATCACTGAGGTGGAAAAACGGGCTGTATTTGACTCCGCTGACCACGTAGACTCTAAAGAGACGTACCTCATCCACGAGCCCATGGCAGCAGCACTGGGTATCGGGCTCGATGTTGAAGAGCCGGTGGGCAACATGGTAATTGATATCGGGGGAGGTACTACGGAAATTGCTGTTATTGCGTTGTCTGGTATTGTGTGCAATCAGTCTATCCGCATCGCCGGGGACGAGTTTACGTCCGACATTATGAGCTATATGAAGCGGCAGCACAACATCCTGATCGGCGAGCGTACCGCGGAACAAATCAAAATCAACGTCGGCTCTGCCCTGCACGAGCTGGAAGAAGACGCGCCCGACGAATACCCCGTTAATGGGCGGGACTTGATGACGGGTATCCCCAAGCAGATTAAGATATCCTACAGCGAAGTCGCCCATTCGCTGGACAAATCGATATCCAAAATAGAGGACGCCATTCTGAAGGCACTGGAGACCACCCCGCCAGAACTTGCCTCCGATATTTATCGAACAGGCATTTACCTGACTGGAGGGGGGGCCCTGCTACGCGGCCTGGACAAGCGTGTTGCCCAGAAGACCAAACTTGACGTCCACATCGCGGACGACCCGCTGCGCGCGGTAGTCCGCGGCACGGGCATTGCGCTGAACAATACAGACCGCTTCTCCTTCCTGATTGACCGCAAGAGCGTCTAGTGGGAATTTTGGCGGCCGTTTCATAATCAAGGAAAAACCTATTGCTCATGAGGGGCCTGTACCAGCTTTTTGCGGCTTACGGCAACTTCCTCCTGTTCTTGGCGCTGGAAGGGTTATCCTTGGTATTGCTGCTGCAGTACAATTACCGCCAACAAGCCATTTACGACCACTCCCTCTTGCTGCTGAGCTCGAGTGCAGAACGGCAGGTAGACCAACTGGGCGACTACATCAATTTGCGGGACGAGGTGCTGAAGCTGCAAGGCGAAAACCAGCAACTGAAGCAAGCCTTAGAGAGTGCCAAATTCTCCAATGCCGTACAGCAGGATACCGTAAGCAATGACAGCCTAGAACAACTGTATACCTACATCCCGGCCAATGTGATTGGCAACTCCATTAATAATACCATCAACTACATCCGCCTAGACCGGGGCCGCAAGCACGGCGTAGCGCCCAACATGGGGGTAATTAGCGCCGATGGTATTGTAGGGGTAGTAAGAGCCGTATCGGAGCACTACGCTAGCGTCATGTCGCTGCTGCACCGGCAAACCCGCATCAAAGCTGCTGTCGGCAGTGATGGGTACTTTGGCACGTTGCGCTGGACGGGCAAAGACCCGCAATATATGCAGCTGGAAGCCATACCCAAGCACGCCCCGGTGGAGGTAGGCGATACCGTCTACACTAGCGGCTATTCCCAATTGTTCCCCGAAGGCATCATGGTCGGCACCGTAAGCGAGGTGAAACCGCCGCCCGGCCGAAATTTCTACGCCATACAAGTGAAACTGCGCAATGACCTCGGCAAGCTGCGGTACGTCTACGTCGTCAATAACCTGATGCGGGAAGAACACGAAGAACTAGACGAGACAATCAATGAATAGTGCCGTTGGTATCCATATCTTCCGCTTTGTCGCCTTGCTGCTGCTGCAGGGGCTCATCCTCAAGCGTATTTCCGCTGGATGGATGGGGTATGTCTACTTCGATGTGCTGCTTTACCCGCTATTCATCATCCTGCTGCCGCTGCGTACGCCCCGATCCTTGGTCATGATCTCCGCGTTCTTGTTGGGGCTGGGCGTGGATTTATTCTACGGCACCATCGGGTTGCACGCAGCGGCTTCGGTCTTTACGGCTTACCTGCGCGCCTTTGTCCTCAGCCAACTGGAACCCCGGGAAGGCTACAACGTCGACTTCAGCCCCACCAAAGCGCAGCTGGGTGCCCCCTGGTTTTTCCGCTACGCCTCCATCATGCTCGGCATACACCTATTCGCCTATTTTAGTATCGACGCCTTTTCGCCTGTGTTTTTTGCGGATATCGTCGTTAAAACCTTGTACAGTTTCCTCTTTTCCATGTTTTTTATTATTATCATGGTCCTTATCTTTAATCCTAGGCAATAGAAATACTGTTGACCTAATAAATAACGACACACAGCTTTACCGCCTTGGCAGATCCATACATCAATAGACAATATCATATTCGCTTCATTTTCATCCTAGCCGCTGTCGTGCTAGTGGGGAAAGCCTTTTATATACAGGTCATTGACCCGGAGTACCGCCAAAAAGCAGATGCTACCGCAGTGGATGAGCATACAATTTACCCGGCGCGGGGGAC
Source organism: Bacteroidota bacterium (assembly GCA_009908745.1). Lineage (GTDB taxonomy): Bacteria > Bacteroidota > Bacteroidia > Chitinophagales > Saprospiraceae > Phaeodactylibacter. The sequence goes on along the minus strand of JAAAOU010000464.1, from coordinate 1,640 downwards.
CATTTACGACCGGGACAACCGTATTTTGGTGTACAACGTCCCTATGTATGACTTGATGGTGACGGTCAATCAGCTCGACGAGAGCATGGACACTGCGGCCTTCTGCGCACTGTTGGATATAGACCGGGCATTTTTCGAAGAGGCGGTAGGCAAAGACTGGCGGGACCCGCGTTTTTCCCCCTCCGTACCGTTCCCATTCATGACCAACATTTCAGCGGAGGACTTTGCCGCTCTGGAAGAACGCCTGTATGAATTCCCGGGCTTTTCCGCCCGCCTGCGCCATGCCCGCGGCTACCCGCACGAACAGGCCCCGCATGTACTGGGCTACATCCGGGAGGTCGACAAAAAAGATATTGACAAAGGAGAAGGGGCTTACGCTCCTCGCGACTACATTGGCAAGAGCGGTCTGGAGCTGGCGTACGAAAAACTGCTGCGCGGCCAGAAAGGTACTAAAGTGGTACTGCGCGACAACCTAGGCCGGGAGGTAGGGGCCTACAAAGAGGGTGGCCTGGATAAAGAAGCCATCGCTGGGCAGGATATCGTCACGACGATCGACCTCGAATTGCAGAAGTATGGAGAGTACCTGATGCAAAACAAAATCGGCAGCATTGTGGCTATCGAGCCCGCCACGGGGGAAGTGCTGGCTATGGTCAGCACCCCAGGCTACGACCCCAACCTGTTGGCTATCAGCCGCAATCAGGGCAACCCCTACGGTGAGCTTTCCACCGACGAAAACAAGCCGCTTTTTGACCGTTCCATCATGGCGCAATATCCGCCGGGCTCGCTGTTCAAGCCTATTGTGGCGTTGATCGGTTTGCAGACGGGCGAACTCTCCCCCAACCGTACGGTCAGCTGTGCCGGCGCGTACTACTTCAACGGGATGCGGCTGACGGGCTGCCACGGGCACCCGACCTGCTTTAATGTAGAATCCGCCATACAGCATTCCTGCAACGCTTACTTTGTGACCGTGTTCCGCGAGATCATTGATGGGCCTGGCACCTACCGCAACCCGGAGAAAGGGCTCGATATTTTCAACGGCTACTTGGCGCAGTTCGGCCTGGGCAGTAAGCTGGGCATCGACCTGCCCCGTGAGCAGAGCGGCTTTTTCCCGACCTCCAAATACTACACCGACTACTTCAACCGGCAACAGGAAGGGCAACGCTGGAATTCCCTCTGGATCCGCTCCCTCGGCATTGGGCAGGGAGAATTGCTGATGACCAACCTGCAGCTGGCTAATCTTGCAGCCGCTATCGCCAACCGGGGCTATTACATCACGCCCCACTTGGTGAAAGGCTTTCTGGGCAATAGCCGTCCCATTCCGGAGCGCTTCCGCGAAAAGCAGCGGATCGATATTGACCGCGAAAACTTTGAACTCGTCGTCAACGGTATGGAAAAAGTGGTGGACGCCGGCACCGCACGCTTGGCACAAATACCCGGTATCGCCAATTGCGGCAAAACAGGCACAGCCGAAAACCCGCATGGTAAAGACCACTCCATTTTCTTCTCTTTCGCACCGAAGGACAACCCTCAGATCGCCGTGGCGGTGTATGTGGAAAACGCTGGATTCGGCGGCACTTTCGCAGCGCCCATCGCTAGTTTGATCACCGAAAAATACCTCACTGACACCATCAGCAACAGCC
>JAAAOU010000111.1 GCA_009908745.1 Bacteroidota bacterium | reverse complement strand
TGTTCTTCTTCGTATTCGAAGTGGTTTTGTTTAAGGACCGCCATGCGGTTGCCCGGCTCCATATCCACCGAGCCGCGATTGGCATCTAACTCCCCGGAGAGGATTTTCAGGAAGGTGGACTTGCCGGCACCGTTGGCACCGATAACGCCGTAGCAATTGCCACGGGTAAACTTGAGGTTGACCTCATCAAAAAGGACGCGCTTGCCGTATTGCAAGGCAAGATTATTGACGCTCAGCATATAGGTTACACTTGGGGCACGGAGCCGTGCCGTGAAATAAAGGCGCAAAGGTAAGGGGATTTTACACGCGGGGCATGATTGGGAGGCTACTTCTTTGATTTATGGAAGGTTTTATTTTGGGTGCCATATCTGCAAACAGCTTGCTGTGTCCCGAGCACTCTGCCATTGGATAATATCGCGCTTTTTTCAAACCTGGTGTTCCGCCTTCGTAGCGGCATAAGCATTCCAAGCAATAAGGAACTGCCCCGCCAAGTAGGTGCTCATGATCAGCAGCCGGGCGTAGGGGAGAGGCTGCCCAAATCTGTTGATGGCGATAAAGCTGTCCGACAGCACAAAGAGCAATACCCCCGCCATCAAACCCAGAAAATGCTCGCGGATGATCAACCCCCGCAAGTTAAAAGCCGAGACCGCCATGCCTACGATGGCCAGCGCATATACGGCTACGGGGATTTTCATGCCCGCCGGGATGCCCGCCCAAAGGCCGCCGAGTATGCCGATCAAATACAGCACAAACGGCAAAGCGCGCAGAGGCCGTTGGGCAATATCCCCACGCTTCGCGCCCGGGAACCGCAGCAACCCATAAGTATAGCAGAGCTGCGCGATCAGAAAACTCCCCAAGCCTAGCAAGAAAAATACTTCCTCCCGGGGGCCGTGATCGACCAGCATCAGCAAGCTATCACCACCAATAGAAAAGACCAAGCCCAACAGTACAAACCGCTTGAACGGGCTGTCTACCGGGCGGCTGTTGAGGTAAAACCAGAGGGCTAGTACGGTAAGCAGCATGGGTTTGCTGAGCAGGATCAGCCATTCGGTCTGCTGTTGTGCAGCGTACAGGTGGATCAAGCTTAGGGCGGCATATAAAACGATCAGCAGACGGCTCATGTGCGGGGAATTGGAGTTAAAGTCGTATTTTGGGTGGACAAAGCAAATATAAACCCGATTATGAAGACTAAATGTTTACTCCTATTTACCCTTTTTTCACTGCTGTGTGGGGCTTATGCCCAATCGCAAATCACCTTGACCCCCGCCGACTTGCCCGCTTTTGACCAGGCGCTGGAAAGTACGCAGGATACCACGCTCCCCGCCGGTATTGATCTGGGGACGGCTTCCGCACAGGCACAAAGCTGGGACTTTACTGGCCTGCAAGGGGATGAGACGATTACCAATACGGTAGTCATGCCGAGCCAAACGCCAAATGCCGAACAGTTCCCGACGGCAACCTTTGCTTTTGCAGGAGACGACGGCTCATACCGTTTTGTGGAGCTGGGGGATGAGGCGCTATTGGCCCTAGGCGGTTCTGCGCCTTTTCCCGATGGTTCGGTGCCCACCCTGGCATTTGACCCGCCCCAACAATTACTGACCGTACCGGCTACTTATGGCAGCACCTTTTCTGCCCCTTTCCGTTTTGATGTAACAGTAGATGGCAGTGCTTTTAATGTTGATTCTGTGCGGGTCCTCTCTAACGGGACCATCACGGGGGAAATTGATGCCTTCGGGGAAATTACGGTGCCGTTAGGAGCCTTCCCCGCGCTCCGGCAGCGTGTCGAGACGATCAGCACGGATTCTGTTTTCGTGCAAATCTTTGGCAGCTTGGTACTCATCGAAGCCACGCAAGACACTACGGTCTCTTACGAGTGGTGGGGCCAAGATGGTGTCGGCTCAATCTGCGACATTGAAGTAGCAACGGACGGCACGCCCGTTTCAGCGACTTACTTGAATGGCTTTGCGCCGGCATTGGTAGCCCCCGTAGCTAGCTTTACGGCTGAAGAGCAGCAGCCGGGGCAGTTCCAGTTCTCGGATGCTTCCAATTACGACCCCACTAGCTGGAGCTGGGACTTTGGCGACGGCAGCAGCAGTGACGAACAGAACCCTCAACACACTTACTCGGTGCCAGGCATCTATACGGTTTGCCTTACCGCCTCCAACACGCAGGGGGCGGACGAAGCCTGCCAAGAAATCACGGTGGTGTTTGCCCCACAGGCGGGGTTTGCTATCGAAATGCTGTCCGACAGCAGCTTTCAGTTCAACGATTTGTCGGCCAATACGCCCACGAGCTGGGAATGGGACTTTGGCGACGGCAGCAGTAGTGACGAACAGAACCCCATGCATACCTACGCCGCTTCTGGCGACTATACCGTCTGCTTAACGGCTGCAAATAGTGCAGGGAGTGATACGAGCTGTAATGCCGTGGAGGTCGTGATTGTCAGTGCGGAGCGTCTGGAGGTGCACCCCATGCGCTTAGCTGTCTTTCCTTCTCCTGCCCGAGATATAGCTAATCTGCATTTTGAAGCGGGCAACTTCAGCCGAGAAGCCGAAGTAAGGGTCTACAACGTATTGGGCCAGCCGATGCTGATACAGCGGTTTAGCCAGCTGCCGCAGGATTACAGCTTTCGAGTGGCAGGTTGGCAACCCGGGCTGTATTACGTGGCGGTGCGGATTGGCGGCAAAAGATTCGTACAGCCCTTTAGCGTACACTAGGTAATAGCCCCGTCGTACAATTCTTCAATACGCTGTATTTGTTGCACGAATTCTTGGCAAGCCTTGCCCGGTTCCGCCTGTTTCATAAAATACTCGCCGATGAGGAACCCCTCGAAGCCGGCCCGCCGCAGTTCTACCACGGTCTGCGGGTCGTTCAGGCCGCTTTCGGAAACCCGCACGGCATCCTTGGGCAAGTCATTGGCCAAGTCAAGGGAAGTTGCAATGTCCACGCTGAAATCCTCTAGGTTGCGGTTGTTCACCCCGACGGCATCGACCTCCGGCACAAATTTGTCGAGCTGCGCCCGGCTGTGGATTTCCATGAGGACTTCCAGGCCGAGCTGCTTAGCTTGTTTGGCCAGCTGGCCGAGCTGCTCTTTTTCCAAGCATTCCGCAATGAGCAGCACGGCGTCCGCACCTATGGAGCGGGCTTCGATCAACTGGTATTCGTCTATGATGAAATCTTTACGCAGTATCGGGCAGAAATTGAACTTCCGCGCTTCCGTCAGGTCCTCGTTTTTGCCGCCAAAAAAAGCCGTATCCGTCAGTACAGAAAGGGCGGAGGCGCCGGCTTGCATGTACCCAATGGAGACGCGCTCCACCGAAGCGTAGGGGTTGATGTCGCCTTTGGAAGGCGAGCGGCGTTTGAATTCGGCGATAATGCCTGTTTTGTCTTCCCGCTGCAGGTACTTCTTGAGGGACACGACCGGCGTTGTAAAATATAGGCTTTGCTCCAGCAATTTGGTAGGGTAGAGGCTTTGGCGCTCCGCTACTTCCTTTTGCTTGTGGGCAATGATCTTTTCCAGTATGTTCATCATCGGCTCATTCTGTTACTTTGACTCTGCAATTTCGCCCGACTTGATGCGCCGGATGTAGTCCTTGTACGCCCGCATGACATTAGGCAACAGCACGTAAAGGCCAAGTACATTAGGGAAACACATCGCGAAGATCATGGCGTCTCCAAAGTCGAACACGCTCTTGGCGGAAATGGCCGAGCCAATGACCACAAAAATGCAGAAGATGCCTTTGTAGATCAGTTCGTTGGTCTTGTTCTCCCCGAAGAGGTAAGTCCAAGACTTCAGGCCGTAGTAAGACCAGCTGATCATGGTGGATAAGGCAAACAGTATGACCGCTACCGACAATATAGGGGGGAACCAAGACATCACCGTTTCAAAAGAAGCCGAAGTAAGGGTGATACCGTCCAGGTCGCCGGCTTGTGCATTCGCCAGCGTATCCGCAGCACCTACGCCACCGTAGTTGGTAATCACTATGACAAGTGCGGTGATGGTGCAGATCACTACCGTATCAATAAATGGCTCTAGCAGGGCGACTACGCCTTCAGAGATGGGCTCGTCCGTACGCACAGCGGCGTGCGCGATGGAAGCCGAGCCGATGCCAGCTTCATTGGAGAACGCCGCCCGGCGGAAACCTTGGATGAGCACGCCGATGACCCCGCCGTACATCGCATCCGCGTTCATGGCCCCGTCGATGATTTGGCCGAAAGCACCGGGGATTTCCCGGAAGTGGTAACCGAGCACCACCAAGGCGCCAATGACGTACACCCCTACCATGAATGGCACAATCTTATCCGTCACCCGGGCGATAGACTTGATACCGCCAATGATGATCATACCCACTACAATAGCCATCACCACGCCGAATATCCAAGATTTTTCAGCCAAGAAGCTGCCTTGCCCGCCGGTCACGTCGATGAGCTGCTGCGCCGCCTGATTGACCTGCACCATATTACCGCCCCCGAAGGAGCCGCCTATGCAGGCAATAGAGAAAAGCACGGCTAAGACTTTGCCGACTGCACCCCAAGCTGGCCCTTTTTCGCGGAAGCCTTTGTCCAGGTAGTACATCGGCCCGCCGGAGACGCTGCCGTCCACGTTGTAGTTGCGGTACATTACGCCCAGGGAGCACTCGACAAACTTGGAGGTCATGCCGAACAGGCCGGCCAGGATCATCCAAAATGTTGCCCCTGCGCCGCCGAGGGATACCGCAATGGCCACTCCAGCTATATTACCAATGCCGACGGTGCCGGAGAGGGCGGCGGTAAGGGCTTGAAAGTGCGAGACCTCCCCGGCGTCGTCCGGGTCGTCGTACTTGCCCCGCACCACGTTGATCGCGTGGCCAAAAGCTCTGAAGTTGACAAAGCCTGTGTAGAAGGTGAAGATTACTGCGCCGGCGATCAGCCAGATCAGAACGAATGGAATCGAGAAGCCCGCAATCGTGACTTCGCTGAAAACAGCGCCCGCTACCACTTCGGTGAGCGGCTCCATGACGGAGTTTATCGCGGCGTCTATGGTGCCGTTGCTGTTATTTTGTGCCCAAGCATGCAGTGGGGTGAAAACTATAGCTAATAGAGTAAACAGTGACAGTTTTTTCATAAGTGAGTGTTCAAAATAGCCCGGGTAAGAGCTTGTTGGGGTTTTGGTCTTCTAGTCGAAAACTAGCAATTTTTTGGTTAGACGAGACCCGAAAACCGGAGTTTAGCCTGAGCTAAATGCCCCGATAGCGATCGGGGTTCGGGGCGAAGTATAATCAGAAAAGTGCAGTTTGCAGACCGATTACTAAAGTCCCTACAAGCTCTAAAATAGTGGCGGTAAATTACGCAAAAAGGCAAAACCAAAGAAGATGCATGCCTTCCTAATTGTTAATGCTGTAGGCTCAAGTATGCACCATTGTGGGGTAAATCTCTTTAATCCCTATGTGCAAGGCCGGATATAACAACGCGCACACGAATACTCTATAGGTAAAGTAGGAATTTTGGCTAATAGCCTAGATATTGGTTGATAAGTTGGCTATGAGGCGCAAAACCTAAACCAAATAGGGTTGAATTCGGCAAAATGGGTATTAAATTTGTGCACAGAGTGGTATTATTGAGGTCTTTTCACTAAATTTGCCACAGCATTCAGCCATAAAATACCACTGAAACATTACTACTGCTTCTGAAAAGATGCCCAATGTGCGGTACAGCACAGTCATTTACCTCAGGTTGTGTAACCTTTGTAAGGGAAGAACCATTTTTCAACATAATCAAAACAAAGCAGTAGTAAGATGACAAAACGTTTCATCCTTTTGACTTTTTTTTTGGGCACGTTGTGGGGGGCAGCCCCCCTTCAGGCGCAAGAGCAACAAGACGCTGAACCCCTCTTGAAAGAAATGTGGCTGAAAAAGAAGGAGGACTTCAAGTTCGATATCCGTATGATGGTGCAGCTTTGGTCCTTATATACGATGGATCAAGAGATTTATGACGAAGAAACCGGTGAGTACGAAACGGTGGACAACCGCTTTAACACGAACCTGCGGCGGGCGCGTCTTATCGTGCGCGGTCAGCCTTATCCCCGCTTAAAGTATTCGTTGGTCCTATTTTATGACTTAGCCGGGCGCGACCTGCTGAGTGCAAGTGTAGGCGGGAACAACCCGGCGCAGCCCAATTTTGGGGTGTGGGATGGCTTTTTCCAATACCAGCTGAGCAAAAACAGCCAAGGGGCTTTCCTGACTGGCGGCTGGTTCCGCCCGCAGCTACAGCGCGAGAGCATTACCTCTGGCTGGTCCGTCAACTCCTTTGAAAAGTCGATGTCCCAAAACTATGTACGCCGTCACTTGGTAGGTACAGGCCCTGGCCGGGCAGCCGGCTTGAATTTGGGCGGTATTTTGCAGGGTGAAAACGTGGGCTTGAATTACAATATCGGGGTGTTCAACCCGCTGCGGACGAGCCCGCTGGGGCGCACCGTGGGGCAGAATTTTGCCCCGCTACTAGCCGGTCGTGCGGTCGTGTATCTCGGTGACCCGGAGCTGAAGAAGTACAAGATTGGTTACGAGACCAACTACTACAATAAGCGCAAAGGCGTGTCACTGGACTTCAACGCGGCTTATCAGGGGCAGACCGATCTTTTTGAGCGCTCCTTTATCGCCGGGCCAGGGATGCTGCTTAATTGGGGGCCGCTCAATCTGGACGGCGAGTGGATGTTCATGACCCGCAGTAGCAGCCGCACCTTAGTCGATGGCAGCGTGCGGGCTTTCGACTATATGTCAAACAGCGGACATGTGCGTGTGGGGTATAACATAACGGTAGGTAAATACATGCTGGAGCCCGTCTTCATGGCCATGCAGTTCAACGGAGGTGAAACCGCCGAAGAGCAGGCGGATGCCGCTGCGGTCAATTCGTTTTCCGGTTCTGAGCGCACCTATGACGCCGGCGTGAACCTATACCTAGACCGCCGCAACCTCAAGTTGATGCTCCACTATACTTGGCGCGATGGAGACGCGGGAGCTGCTGGCGATGGAGCGCGGGTCAATCAGTTTTTTAGCCAGGGTGGCCTCGGTGCTATCCGCCGCGGCAACTGGATCGGGCTGGGCTTGCACGCTATATTTTAACACAAATAAAACCATAAAATGATGAAAAACCGATATACACTTTTACTTTCCTTAGGGCTTTTGTTGCTCGCATTAGGCTTCTCGGCTTGCGGAACTGACGCCGCGCCGCAGGACGCTCCCGCCGAAGAAACGGCGGAAGTGGATGAATCCTCCAAATCGTCCGTGAAAGGAGCCCACCTCATTGAGCCGGCACAAGTACAGCAAATGTACGAGGAAGGCCAGGCGTTTAAGGTTATTGAAATCAGTAAAAAGGGCAAGTACGAAGCGGGCCACCTGCCCGGTGCTATTAATTTCTGGCGGCCTGACTACGAGGGCGAAGGCTACGACTATGGCGGCATGCGGGCCTCTCCGGAGGAAATGGCGGCACTGCTGGGCAGCAACGGCATCAGCCCCAAGGACAAACTTATCATTTACGACACTAAAGGCAGTGTGGATGCCATCCGTTTTATGTGGATGCTGGACATGTACGGCCACGCTGACATGGCCGTCATGAACGGTGGCAAAACAGCCTGGGAAGCGGCTGGCTATGAACTGACGACGGAGCCAACCCCCACGGCTGAAGCGGTCGACTACACTTTCCCCGATGAGCCGGATTATTCCCGCCTAGCAGAGCTGGATGATATGGTAGCCGCCATGAATGACACAAATGTGATTCTTTTAGACACCCGAGAACCCGAAGAGTATCAAGGTGTTCCTTATATTAACAAAGGAGTTTGTTATCCCCATAAAAAAGGAGCCTTTACCAACGGCCGGATTCCGGGCTCCGTTCACCTCAATTGGTCAGATGCGGTTGACTTGGACGGCGACCACCGCTTCAAGTCGCTCAAAGATTTAAAGTACAACTTTGAGAAAGCCGGCATCACCCCCGACAAAAAAATTATTGCCTACTGCCAATCAGGCGTACGTTCAGCTCATACTACGTATGTACTTACGGAGCTGCTGGGGTACCCCGATGTACGGAATTACGATGGCTCTTGGATAGAATGGAGCTTCAACCACATCAACGGGGAAAAAGTGCCCATCATCCAAGATATCGATGAGGCAGAGCACAAGCGCCGTATGGCTACCCTGGAAGCGGAGCTGGCGGCTAGCCAAAAAGCGGCAGAATAGAACACAGCGGGTGGTGCTACTCCGGACAGCCCGGAGGAGCACTTTCCCATTTGTTAGCAAAAACAGACTATCGACAAATGAAGAAGCAAAAGAAGACAATCGGCCTGCATGAGCTATACCAAAAGGACCCCATAGAGGCAGACCGGCTACTCTGGGGGCGGGAAAGTGACCCGGAAACTCGCAGGGGCTTCCTGAAAAAGGGCGCTCTGCTGGCGCTGGGGGCGGCACTTGGCGCTCCTATGGTACACGCTGAAAACTTTCCAGCCGGCATGATTCCAGCGGGCTTGGCAGATGCAAATACGCCCTTTCAGATTCCCGGCAAGCACCCGGATTTGATCGTGCTGAACGATAAGCCGATCAACTTGGAGACCCCTGCTCATTTGTTGGATGACAAATTGACGCCGGGCGACAAGTTCTTCGTGCGCAACAATGGCCTGCCACCGGAAGAGTCCGATATTGACGTCAATACTTGGACCCTGACCATAGAAGGGGAATCCGCGCGGCAGAAAAAAACGTATACCATTCAGGAACTCAAGGAACGTTTTCAGGAGCATACCTACCAGCTTGTTTTAGAATGCGGGGGTAACGGCCGCAGCGAGTTCAACCCGCCGGCCAAGGGCAATCAGTGGAGCACCGGGGCGGTAGGATGTGCAGCTTGGACGGGCGTACGCCTGAAGGATGTGCTGGAAGACGTAGGCATCAAAAGCAACGCCGTCTACGTAGGCTATTACGGCAAAGACCGCCACGTGAGCGGCAACCCGGAGAAAGAGGCAATTTCCCGTGGCGTGCCGGTTGAGAAAGCCATGCAGGAAGAAAGCCTCATTGCCTGGGCCATGAACGGGCAACCGATACCTTACCAAAACGGGCACCCATTGCGCCTAGTATTTGGTGGGTGGCCGGCTTCCTGCTCCGGCAAGTGGCTGAGCAAGATCGTCGTGCGCGATCGCGTGCACGATGGCGCAAAGATGGAAGCACCTTCTTACCGCGTCCCCTGCAATCCGGTAGGGCCAGGCGAAAAGGTAAAGGACGAAGACATGTGCATCATTGAGAGCATGCCGGTCAAGTCGCTTATCACCTACCCAAAGACGGGGGCGACACTCAAGCTCAGTCAGCAATTGCCCATTCGCGGGCACGCTTGGGCGGGCGAGCTGAGCGTGGAGAAAATGGAAGTCTCTACTGATTTTGGGGCGACCTGGCAACCTGCGAATTTGCAAAAAGCGGCTAACCGCCTGTCTTGGCAGCATTTTGATGCTAAAGTGAGCTTCCCGGAACGTGGCTACTACGAAGTTTGGGCGAAAGCCACCGACAGCGAAGGCCATGCGCAACCGATGATCCTGCCGGGGTGGAATCCGAAAGGCTACCTGAATAATGCTTGCCACCGGATTGCTGTAAAAGTTGTTTAAAAGATAACGTATTATGATTCATTTACCAGACCATTTGACCGAAAAGCAGAAGCAGGCTTACCGCCAACGCTGGCTGAATACCATCAGCTTGATCGTACGAACGGTAGTCGGGGTCTTCTTTGCCGCGGTCGGGCTCTTCATCTACGCAGCCTTCGGTCCCACCATGCACAGTTGGTTCGAAGGGCCGGAGCCGATACCCGTCGAGGAAATCCAACGGCGTATCGCGGAGAAAGAAGCTGACCTCGACCGGGTTGAAGACGGCATACACCTAGAAACTGGCCTGATCGCCGCCGAAGGGTGGGAAACGGTCCGTGCTACCTGCACCGCTTGCCATTCTGCCAAATTGGTCACTCAGAATAAAGCCACCCGCGACGGCTGGGAAAAAATGATCCGCTGGATGCAGGAAACCCAAGGCCTTTGGGAACTGGGCGATCAAGAAGCGGTGATCCTTGATTACTTGGCCGCCAATTACGCGCCGGAGGAATCGAGCCGCCGCGCCAATTTGGACATGGATGAGATTGAATGGTACATTTTAGAACTCTAAACATTAATGAACTTTATTATGAAGTACTGGGATATATTCGTCGAAGGCTACAGCAGCTACAGTAGCTACCTGTGGTATGAAATCACGCACCCGGGCTGGCACAACTATTTCTACTGGTTGTTGATCGTGTCCGCTTTCTTTTTCATTCTGGAACTGGCCACGCCGTGGCGGAAAGACCAACCCAAATTCCGCAAGGATTTCTGGCTGGACTTTTTCTACATGTTCTTCAACTTTTTCCTCTTTTCGCTGATCATTTACAATGCGGCCTCCGACGTGGTGGTCAATTTGTTCAACGATGGGATCAAGGCGATCACGGGCGGCTTTGATTTACAAGCTGCCAACCCGCTGAATGGAGCGCCCCTATGGTTGATTTTGATCGTCGGCTTTTTGGTCCGGGATTTTGTGCAATGGTGGGTGCACCGCTTATTGCACCGCAGCGACTTCCTCTGGGAATTCCACAAAGTGCACCACTCCGTGCAGCAGATGGGCTTTGCGGCGCACCTGCGCTACCACTGGATGGAGAATGTGGTGTACCGCTCTTTGGAGTACATCCCGTTGGCCCTGTTGGGCATTGGCCTTTATGACTTCTTTATCATCCATATTTTCACCCTGGCGGTCGGCCATTACAACCACTCCAACATAACTGTGCCGGGCTACGTCACGGGCGGTGTACTGGGGCTATTGGTCGGCTTGGTTATCGCTACTGGTGGATTCGATGTGAATTTGCTACAGGACCCTAGCATGGGCGTGCAGTTTGCTACCGTCGCCGGAAGCGTTGCGGTCGGTTCCTTGCTGGTCGGCCCATTCATGAAAAAGATATTCAACAGTCCGGAGATGCACATCTGGCACCATTCCTACGACCTGCCGGAGGAGCACCGCTACGGTGTGAACTTTGGCCTGACGCTGGCTTGCTGGGACTACATCTTCGGCACAGCTTACATTCCGTACAACGGGCGGGATATCCGCTTGGGCTTCCCGGGCGTGGAGACCTTCCCGGAGGGTTTTGTCAGCCAGAATTTGCACGGTTTTGTAGGCGTAAATAAGGAAGAACGGGTCATGGAAAACGACCTGCCTGGAGTGAGCGGTAACGGCACTACAAAGGACGATGTCCCTACTTCTTCTGTGAAGTAAGTAGGCACTGGCATCCATAAACGGAAGTGCCTGGCTACTGCGGTAGGAGCAGTGGTCAGGCGCTTTTGTATGTAGCGCTCTGGGGCTGAACGTTACTCGTTGTCAAGAGGGCAGTCAGGCAAATCCATGGCCCGGCTCAGAGTTAGGCCATCCCGGGAGCGCGTCACGTATACGGTAGCGTTGCCGTCGCACAGGCACTCTGGGGATAGCCGCCTGAACGGCGCGTATCATTATTGCCCAGAAGGGGCCCACTGGGCCATGTACGACGATGCGGATACCATTTTAAAGGCGTGATTGACTTTATCAACAAGGTCGATGGTCAAGAATAAGCTACTGCTGAGAGCCTGCTGCTTGCGGGCTCTCCAACTTTTACCGATATTGTATCCCCAAAACCTAGGCTATGAAAACCATCCTCCCGTTTAGTACGCTCCTGTTGTGGTGCGCTTTCGCAAACGCACAGTCTATACAATCGCTTTCTTCTACCATCGAGCACGTCACCGTTTACCGGAAAGGGGCGCAAATTACTCGCGTGGCTACCGCCGCTTTGAGCGCTGGGGAAACGACTGTGCAATTCAAGGGGTTGCCCCATCAGCTATGGGAAAACAGCCTGTCCCTGCGTGCTTCGGGCGAGGTGACCGTACGCTCGCTTTCGCAAACAACCGACTACTTGGAAGAAGAAGCACTGGACAGCTTGAGCACGGCTTTATCGGAACAGCAACTAGCTATACGCGACAGCATCGCCTTGCTGAAACGGCACACAGATGTCTACCAAAATGAACGCGCCATGATGCTCGCCAACCAATCCATAGGCG
>JAAAOU010000408.1 GCA_009908745.1 Bacteroidota bacterium | reverse complement strand
CATACTGGAGCGTACGCCGGCTTTCTTTGAGTTCAATACCAAACTGGCGTACGAGCTTCCCTTGAGCGAGGGTTTCCATATCGATCTTTCGGCGGGGGTGCAGAATATACTGAATAGCTTCCAGGATGATTTTGATCGCGGCGCAGACCGGGATGCGGGCTATGTGTATGGCCCGGTGCGGCCGCGGACGGTGTTTGTGGGGGTGAAGGTTGGGATGGAGTGAAAACGCTAAAATGTAAAATGTGTAATGCTTCGCCCGCCGAAGCCTGGGGGCGAAGGTGGGTAAAATGTAAAAGTCATACAGGGCATGGCTCGGGCGATATACGAAGTGTAACGGAGTATATCGTCCATACCGCAAGCCTCTGGGCGGATAGTGCTTGATCCAGCTGAATGGCCCACAAGTAGTTGGGGGAGTATTCATTTCCGCCTTCTTCCCGCCGGCGTAGCTTCACGCGAAGTCATCCCCCCCATAGAGGCTCCCTTACCATATTTTCCTATCTTCGGCACTAAATAACTCGGCAGCATGTTTTTCAAAGCGGCTAAACGCGGCGACAACGCTTTTTTCAAGTACGCAATTACGTTGACCAGTGTCATCGTCGGGGCAATCATCGGGCAGATTCCACTGGCGGTATACGTGAGCGAGGAGATGAGGCAGCGGGGTATGGTTGCAGCTTCTTCCTTTGACATTTACAAGCTCGGGCTGGATGAAAACCTGCTCTTTGCCCTTATTCTGCTGTCGTTCGTCGGCGCATTTGCGGGCTTGTACGTAGGCGTCCGCTATTTCCACTTCAAGCAATTTCGGGACATACTGACGGGCCGGCCGCGTTTCGATTGGCGGCGGGCTGCTTTCGGCTTTCTATTTTGGTTTGGCATCAGCCTGTTGCTAGAGGCTATTAGTTATACACTGAATCCAGCGGTGTACGAATTTACTTTTCAGCCCAGTTCATTTGCGCTGTTGCTGCTGTTGGCGCTTACCCTGCTGCCGATTCAAACCACGGCGGAAGAAGCGGTGTTTCGCGGCTATCTGATGCAAGGGCTGGGATTGGCTACGCGTTTGCCTTGGGTGGCTTTGGTGCTTACTTCCGCGGCCTTCGGGTTGCTGCATTTCGCCAACCTGGAAGTGCAGGCCTTCGGTATGGGGCTTATGATGGCCTATTACATCGGTATTGGGCTGCTGCTGGGGGTGGTGACCCTCATGGACGAAGGCACCGAGTTGGCAGTGGGCATACATGCGGCAACTAATATGTACAGCGCCACTATAGTTGGCTACGCGGATGCTTCTCTGCAGACTCCCGCCCTGTTTCAAACCTCCACTTTGGATGCGCCGCTCATGCTGCTCGTAACCTTCCTCGCCAGTGTTTTGTTCCTATTTGTTGCAGCCCGACGCTTCGGTTGGAAAGACTGGGGCAAGCTGCTACGCCCTATACCACGGGAGCAAGACGACGACACGACAATTTAAATTATTAATCAATAAGCGACTAAATATGAAGACATGCACGGTATTCGCGGCACTGCTTTTGAGCACAATCAGCCTGTTTGCTCAGCCGGACCGCTGGCAGCAACGCGCAGAATACGAAATGGAAATCGACTTTGACGTTGAAACGCACCGCTTTGACGGCACCCAGCGTTTGACGTACTACAACAATTCGCCGGACACACTGAATCAGGTGTTCTATCACCTGTACTTTAACGCTTTCCAGCCCAACAGTATGATGGACATACGCTCGCAGACCATACGCGACGCGGACCCTAGGGTAGGGGGGCGGATCGGCGAGCTGGACAAAGCGGAGATCGGCTACCGGCGGGTGACCAGCCTGAAGATGAATGGGAAAAAGGTAGAATACGACATCGTGGGCACTATCTTGGAAGTTCAGCTGCCGGAGCCTATCATGCCGAACAGCAGCGTGGTGTTTGAAATGGACTTCAATGCCCAGGTACCGGTGCAAATCCGCCGCTCGGGCCGCGATAATGCTGAGGGCATCGCCTATTCCATGACGCAATGGTATCCCAAAATGAGCGAATACGACTACCAAGGCTGGCACGCCAATCCGTACGTCGGCCGGGAATTTTACGGGATTTGGGGCGACTTCGACGTGAAAATCACCATCGATAAAGACTACATCCTTGGGGGCACAGGCTATTTGCAAAACCCCGAAGAGATCGGCTACGGCTATGCCCCCGAATCAGAGGTGAAGCGGAAGCGTGGCCGCCGCCTGACCTGGCATTTCAAAGCGCCCAAGGTGCACGACTTCATGTGGGCAGCCGATCCAGACTATACCCACGATACCTTTGAGCGGGAGGACGGTACCGTGCTGCACTTCCTGTACCAAAAGAACGAGCGCACAGAAGAGAATTGGGCCCAACTCCCCCGGGTGATGGACAAGGCATTCGATTACATCAATACCCACTACGGGCAGTACCCCTACAAGCAATACTCCTTCATACAAGGCGGCGACGGCGGGATGGAGTACCCTATGGGCACCTTGATCACTGGCGAACGGAGCTTCCCCAGCCTGGTAGGCGTCTCTGTGCACGAACTCATGCACAGCTGGTATCAGATGGTGCTGGGGACTAACGAGTCCTTATACCCGTGGATGGACGAAGGTTTCACCAGCTGGGCCTCTAGCAATGTGATGAATTTGCTGCGGGGGGAAGGGATGTTGCCCGGCGAAGGGGTAGACAATCCCCACTTAGGTTCGTATACCGGTTACGTCAACTTTTCCCAAAGTGGCTTGGAAGAGCCTCTGATTACCCACGCGGACCACTTTGTGACCAACTCTGCCTACGGCGTGGCTTCCTATGTGAAAGGAGCGGTATTCTTGGAGCAGCTGAAGTACATCATTGGCGAAGACGCCTTCGACAAAGGCATGCTGCGGTACTACGATACCTGGAAGTTCAAGCATCCCAATACCAACGACTTCATCCGCATTATGGAAAAGCAGTCGGGGCTAGAACTGGACTGGTACAAAGAGTACTGGATACACACTACGCACCAAATCGACTACGGGGTGTCAACCGTCGAAAACAACGAGAAAGATATGGCCGTGGTCACTTTGGAAAAAGTCGGCACCATGCCCATGCCTTTTGAGGTAGAGATAGAGCTGAAAGACGGTGGGCGCAAGCGGTACTACATCCCCATCCGGTTGCTGCGGGGGCATAAGCCACTGGATCGCATGGGGCTGCTTCGCGATTGGCCCTGGACGCACCCCGAATACGAGTTTACCCTACCCGTTTCTGCTGAAGAAATCCAAGCCGTAGTCGTTGACCCCGACCGCGGAATGGCGGATGTCAACTTGGAGAACAACCGCTACGAGACGGAGGAATAAAACCACAGGCACCAGCAATAAGCGGCCCGCCGGGACAGCACTTTTGTTTCGGCGGGTTTTCTTTTGCCTTGGCCGCTGTTTGTGTGGGCCACGGCTTGGCGCCAGTAGCAAGCGGATTATAACATTATTTAGATTTACTCATTTAAAATTTTCTCACTTTGAAAACAATAATTAAAAAACTAAAGCCAATACCTTCATTTACCGCCGGAGACGATACCGAGATCAAGGAAATCCTCCACCCGAAAAACGATGGGGCAGACTTTGGCTTCAGCCTGGCCCACGCAAGCCTGCAGGCCGGGCAAAGCTCCAAGCCCCACCGCTTACACGGCCGTTCCGAGACCTACATTTTGCAATCGGGTAGGGGAAGCGCCTACATAGACGGCACCGCTTATGAAATGGAAGCAGGCGACACGCTTTTCATTCCTGCCGGTGCAGAGCAATACATAGAAAACACAGGCGAAGTGCCGCTACAATTTTGGTGCATTGTGTGCCCGCCTTGGTCAGCGGAGTCCGAAGAAGTAGAAAGTTAGAGGAAGCTTTTGTCAAAACCGATAGGCAGTAAGTCGCGCCCGGATTCGATAACGTAGACAGGCCCCTCGGCGCCTTGCAGGATCAGCGGGATAGGCTGGTTTTGCCGGCTTTCCTGCTCGCAAATCACTTGCCGGCAAGCGCCACAGGGCGCGGCAGGCTCTGCAATCGTCTTGCGGGGATTATACACGCTTACTGCCATCGCCGTTATCGTTACGTGAGGGGCTTCCATGTTGGCATTGCCAAGGGCTACCCGCTCCGCGCACATACACATGGGGTAGGCAGCGTTTTCTTGATTGGCGCCAGTGAGCACCCGGCCGTCTTCCAACGCTACTGCCGCGCCCACGCGGAAATCAGAGTACGGGGCATAAGCGAGCTGCTGTGCAGCTTTGGCAGCAGCCATCAGGTTGCGAAAGTCAACCGGCAATTCTGGCAAATTTTCGTAAACCTTTACGCTAGTGGTAATCTCGATAGTCTTCATTAACGTTGTTCTTGAGCAGCAGTTTGCCTGCTAAGTGTAGTATTAACCCGCTAAAGTCAAAGAGGTTGGCGTTTGTGATTATTCTTCTTTGCATTCGTAAAGCACCCGATCCTGATTATATTTGCAATCAAGCATAAAAACCAACCATGAATAACATCTCGATCATAGGAGCCGGCCGTTCTGCCGGTGCTTGTATTGACTACATACTCGATCAGTCGGTAGAAAAGAATTGGTTCGTCACCGTGGCCGACGCCGACCCGGAACTGGCCCGCGCCCGCGTCAGTGGCTACCCTAATGGCAAGCCCGCTTGGCTGGATGTGTTGAAGACCAACGACCGCCGGGACCTCATAGAACGCGCTGACGTGGTCGTATCGCTGCTTCCCGCCCACTTGCACTTGGAGGTCGCGCACGATTGTATCAAAATGAAAAAACACCTGATCACGGCTTCTTATGTATCCCAAGAAATGTACCGCCTAGGGGACGAGGCACGCGACCGGGATTTGATTTTCATGGGGGAGATGGGGCTGGACCCGGGTATCGACCACATGTCCGCCATGAAGCAGATCAACGATATTAAAGCCCGCGGGGGGGAAATTACAGCTTTCCGCTCCTACACCGGCGGGCTGGTAGCTCCGGAAAGCGACGACAACCCTTGGCATTATAAATTCACCTGGAACCCCCGCAACGTGGTGCTAGCGGGGCAGGGCACAGCTCAGTATTTGGAAAACGGCAAACACAAGTACATCCCGTACAGCCGGCTTTTCAAGGAGTACCGCCTGATCGATGTACCCGGCATGGGCGAGTTCGAGGCCTACGCCAACCGGGACTCCTTGCTTTACCGCGAGGTCTATGGCCTGTCGGATATCCCCAATATTCTGCGGGGCACCCTGCGGCACCGTCACTTCTGCGAAGCTTGGAATGCCCTGGTGCAAATCGGGCTGACCGATGGGTCTTACCCCATTTTAGAAAGCGAGCGCCTGAGCTACCACGAGATGATGGAAGGGTATCTGAGCAGGGCGCAGGGCAGCGGCTCTGTCAAAGAGCGCATCGCCCGCCTGCTGGGAGAAAGCGTAGACTCAGCAGTGATGCAGAAGCTGGAATGGCTGGGATTATTCCGCAAAAAGAAGATTGGCTTGGCCAATGCAACCCCTGCTTTCATCTTGGAGCAGCTGCTGCTGGAAAAGTGGAAGCTGCAGCCTAAAGACAAGGACATGATCGTCATGCAGCACGAATTTGAGTACACCATTGACGGAGAGAAAAAAGAGAGTGCTTCCACGCTGGTCATGCGGGGTAAGGATGCCGAAAACACTGCTATGTCTAAGTTGGTTGGCTTGCCAATGGGTATATTCGTGAAACTGGTCATGGAGGGTAAAATCAATTCTACGGGCGTCAATATCCCCGTCATGCCGGAGGTGTATGAGCCCGTCCTTCAGGAACTGGAAACGTATGATGTGAAATTTACGGAGCGGGAAGTATCCCTGAGCTAATGCTTCGCTATGCGCGTCTGTGGAGGGCCCCCTCCAAAGCCTACCAATTTGCTACACTGGCGCGGCAGGGTGTCGGCGTCCTTATTGCGATTTTATTCGCCAAGAGCCCACTTTCAGCCGCTGCCATCGGGCAGTACGAGCAGCTGTTGTACGTTGGTACGCTTTTATCCGCATTCTGGGTGACAGGGCTGGTGCAAGCGCTTTTGGCCCGTTACGCCCGTCTATCTGGGGCGGGGCAGTTGTCTTTTGTATGGACGGCCTACTTGGTGGTAGCCGGGCTTGGCCTCGTCTTGTCATTATTGGCGTGGTGGTCGCGAGCGTGGTGGGTGCCGGCCGTGAGCGGGCGGGCAAGCTTGGCGCACTTGGGGCTTTTTCTATCTTATCTGGCGGTACAGCTCCCCGTATTTTTGATGGATAATTATTACCTGCTCTGGGAGCGGGGCAAACGCCTGTTGATTTACGGCCTGCTGTCCTACGGCTTGCAATTACCGGTTTTGTTGGTTCCCGTCTGGCTAGACTACGGGCTGGAAGGCGCGCTTTGGGGGCTTTTGTTTGTCGCTATAGCCCGTCATCTGTGGCTGCTGGGCGAGCTGCTTCGGCACAGCAACCTCCGTTGGGACACCCAGCTTGCCCGGCATTGGCTAGCGGCGGCAGGGCCTTTGGTCTTATATGCTTTGGTCGGGGTGCTAAGTGTCTCCTTTGATAGTTGGCTGGTCAATTGGCAGTACGATGGAGACCCGCAGCAGTTTGCTGTTTTCAGGTACGGGGCCCGGGAATTTCCGTTGGTAGTAGCGTTGGCCGCGGCATTCAGTTCGGCTATGCTGCCGGCTTTGTCCGCCAACAAGGAGGAGGGGGTGAGAGCGCTCCGTAGGCGGTCATCACGGCTCTACCACTTGTTGTTTCCCCTGTGTATAGTGCTCGTACTGAGCAGCCATTGGTGGTTTCCCAGATTGTTTAGCCCCGCGTTTGCGGCAAGCGCCCCTATTTTCGATGTCTTTGTGCTCACCACTGTCAGCCGGCTCGTTTTTGCGCGTACGGTACTGATTGCCCTGCAGGAAAACCGCACCGTATTTTACCTCTCTGTGGTAGAGTTGGCCTTCAACATCATCCTTGGCTTTGCATTGGTCAGGGCATTCGGCTTATTGGGGGTAGCGTGGGCCACAGTAGCGGCTTATACGCTTGAAAAAACAATGCTGGCTGTCTATTTATACCGCAAGCACGGCATTCCGCCTGCCGAATATACCCCTTTAAACTGGCTGGCAGTATACAGTTTGTTGCTGTTGTTCAGCGTGGTTATACAGTAACTAGCTGCTGTTCTTTCACAGGCGGTTCCTTGCCCAGCAGAAACTCCAGCGCCGCTTGGTTAAACTGCTCCCACTGCTCAATATTGCAAACGTGGCCGCAATGCTCAATGATAACAAGCTTGGCTTGCTGATGCGTCTTGGCAAAGCGCTCGGCTGCCCTGAAGAACACATGGTCCTGATCGCCCATTACCACCAAGCTGATATTGCGCAGTTCCCGCTGGAAAAAGCGTTTGAGTAAGCGGAAGAAGTCTCTGTACAGCCCTATCCACTTCAGATATTCTTTGGGCGACAGCTTCTGGGACTGCATGCGGAAGATACGCCTGGACTGCCGGTGGTTGCGCCTAGGCAATACAACCCAGGAAAAGAGATTGTAAATGGCCCGGTAAGGCAAGATATAGTTCAGCAGTTTAGCAGAATGTACAAATAGCTTAATCGTAAACGTAGCTCGAAAAACACCGCCGGCCATCACCATTTTGTCAACCAGCTCGGGCCTAAGCTCGTCTAGCTTTTGCAGCACCACACTGCCCAGCGAAACGGACATGAAGTGCGCTTTAGTGATCTGTAAATGGTCAATGACCCGCAGTACGTCCTGCGTGACGATATCAAAATCATACTCGTCATAAGCTGGCTCAATATTCTTGGAACGGCCGTGGTCCCGAAGATCCAATAGCAACAAATTGAAAAAGGGGCGGAAAGCCTCCACTTGGTATTTCCAAGTCACGATGCTGCCCCCGGCACCGTGGATGAAAACCACCCAATCTGCGTCCGGGCTTAGGAAGTAGGTCTTATAGTTCAGCAATACGCGCTTCTCGTTCTTATTCATGCTTGTGTATTCACCTATTGATGTCTTATGCGCTAATAAAAACTACCGCTATGCCAGTTCGGTTTAGCCCGCAAGTTAGTAAAAAGGCCCGGCACTGGGAATACCGGGCGTTTGGGATGATTAGATATGGAAAAGTAAAGCAGGGTTTCTTTGGGTTTATCGGCTGACGACCAAGCGGCGCTGCTCACAGCCTCCCCCGGGAAAATCGAGTTGAACAACGTACACGCCTGGTTCCAATTGGCGGATATTGTAGCTTTGGCTGAGGCCCGGAGACTGCCATTGCCGTATCATTTGGCCAACCGTACTGTAAATGGTGACTTGTGCCAACCGCTTTCCACCGGTCTGCAACTGGAATACGTGGGAAGCTGGATTCGGAAACAGCCTAGTGTATCCTACCGAACTGCCGTCTGCTGCAAATGGCGTAGAGGTACTGCTACCGAAGTTGCCGTCGTTGCATGCCGGGTCAACTTCCAGCGACAGTTCCTCAAAAAAACGGCAGCCATCTGGGCGTTGCACCCGGATAAGATAATCACCAGCTACCCGTTCGTTGGTGTAGGGGTAACTTAAGCAGCTCCCCGTACGAATGAAGCCAACCGGGCTGATCCATAAGTAATTGTTATTATCAGGCAAACAGAACTCGAAAGGCTCGCCCGGGCAGAATTGCAAGCTCGAATCCGGTACAACCGCTGCCGGCAATTCTTCTACCCAGACCTGTACCTCCTGCGTGCTGCTACAACCACCGGGGAGATTCACTTCTACCTCGTAAGTCGTGCTTTCTTCAGGGGCCGCTAGGGTAGTGGCACAATTACTACACTCCAGATTGGCAGCAGGCGACCAGCTGACGATGGCATTATCCGGCGCATCGATGAAGAGTTCCAATGCTTGGCTTTCGCAGATAATAGTATCGGGGATGATGGATGGCAACGCACAGGAGAGCGTCGTGGCGCTGGCTTCTACCGTTTTTACCGCACAGGGGCCAGTACTTAAAGCCCGCAGTTCGATCTCGACGGTTTCGGTTTCGGCTAAGCCCGCTACCTGAAAGACCCGATCATCGATAAAGCTTCCAGTCTGCCCGCTGAGCACCGTGACCTCGTAAGCCGTATCCTGCGGGTGGGCATTCCATTCAAACAGCACGCTACTCTCCGTCGCCCGGCTTTGCACCGCCGGCAAGCGGTGGGATACAGCTAATGGGATTGGTGGCATGTCACAGCCGTTTGCCTCGATGTACAAACTATAATTGCCCTCATCGGCAGCGGTTGGGCTAGCCTGGGTAGCGGAGTAGCCGTTAGGGCCTTCCCAGTAAAAGCTGGCGTCGGAGCTGGGCGGACTGACCAGGCCGATCAACTGAAAACTCCCCGCGGTGCTGCAAGGCGCGATATAGCCCGTTTGGCCTTCCGGCAACGGACGGGCAGGAACTTCAAGAGGCACGGTCTGACTGCTTCCATTGCCCTCAACCTGAAGCTCGTATAGGCCTGCACATAAATTCGTTAAGGTGTCGTTCGTAATGCTGCTAGTGCTTTCGTAAAGCATACTGCCATTCTCATCGTACAGCCGATAGCTTTGAGCATTGCCGCCGTCTAAGGTGATACTGCCGTTGCAGCTATTCGGGCAGGCGCGCTCTAAAACCGTAAAATCGGGAAGCAGCAAGGGCTCTGGGGTAGCCGTAGCTAGAAAGCGGCTGGTATTTTCCCCCTCGCAGTCAAAAGGCATCCAAGAACCGGAATACCCGTCACCAAGAGGGCGGGCTTGCAAGTTCAGCGAACGGGCTTGGCTGCTATCAAAGTCTTCGCGCACCTGCACCGTCCAGCAAAAGGACAAAGGCACGGGCGCTGGCTCCAAGCCGTTGCATGGGCCGTCCCCAAAGTTGTTGCCAGGGTCACCATCCATAGGCGTCGCGCTGCCGCAGAGCAACCCCTGCCGGGCATCAAAGGCAAACCCCGGTCCGAACACGGCGCCGCTATTGCAGCTCTCCCAACTGTCGTAGTAGCCCCAGGCCCCCATGTCTTCGGTGCAGGAGGCTGGAGCGGAAGTCTGCAGGCTGTTCGTGTCCCATCCGGGGCCAAAATCAAGTTCTACCGCGTGCAGCCACTCCAAGGCAAAGCCGGGGTCCCAAAGGGTAGGGGTGTAGCAAAAGCTGACCGTCTGGCCGGCTTCGTAAGTACCGTTTACCGGGGCAGGGGTAGCTGTGATAAGCCCTCGGCGGTTACCGCAGGTGTTACAGGCGTTGAAGGCCTCGAGGCGCAGCGTAAAGTCCCCCTGTGCATTGACATCCGCGCCGGCTGTAAGCAAGTAGTATTGTTGGCCTGGCTCCACCGCTACAGACAGTTGGGTGGAGGAGGCGGTTTCTCTTTGTAAGGCCACCGGCCACTTCTCCGCGCAGCTGTTACCTTGGAAAAGGACTAAAGTCGGCAGCTCGAGCGCATCCCCCGTAAGTGTAATGTTGAGCCGGTTGCTGGTAGCGGTGAAGGTGTACCAAACGTCGGCTGCCGCATTCTGCAGGCTGCTGTTGGTCCGATCGTCTTCTAGCCGTATGACTGGGCTGGAAGGCGTGGCACTCGCGTTGGTGCCTTCGATTTCGGCTTCTGCCTTTTCGCTGGAAGGGCAGGCTGCCGGAGTGGGTAGGTCGATGTAGGTCGCTGTTGTGCAATTGTCATTAGCTGCTTGCCCCAAGACCGTAGAAAAGCTGTATACGATGAGGAACAACATGGTCAGTTGTTTCATTCCGAACAATGATTTGTTAGGTAATACACATATAAATGGGGGGAAGAATAAGGGGGCACTAGTTTTTAGTGCTTGTTTGGGTATTACGATTAGGTGTTGATCGCGTGTTTGTCCGGTAGTAGTTGCGTGTACAGGATAGACCCGAGACGGTCGGCAAGTGCTGCCTGCAGCTTTGTGTTTTTTTTCTTTTGCCACTCGCTGCTGACTATTGCCGTTTGATTGTCAGGGTGTTAAAAAATTAAATTTTATATACAAATAGACTAGATGCTTGAAGTGCTAACTCATCAGCAAGACCACGGAGCGGGCATTCACATACACTTTTGCCCCGCGTACGGTGGGCGCTTCTTCGAATGCGGCGATGTCATCCGGGCTGCCAGCGGCCGTATTGAGGATACGCTTCCAAGGGCGGCCGCCTTTGGGTTTGGGGATTTCAAAATTCAGGTGCTCCCAGTAAGCGTTGATCATGACGTAAAGCCACTTGTCGTAGCGAGGGTTTTTCAAGCTGTAGGACAGGGTGCGGGAATAGTGCGCCCAGTCGGGCTCATGGACTTTGACGCCACCGAAGACACAGCGGGAAGCGCCGAGGTGGGTGGGGCTGTTCCAATAGTGGAGCTCTTGGAAAAACTCCGTTTGCAAGTTGAATTGGTTGAGCATTTGCACGAAGCGGAGCAGGCCGGGTTGCTGGCCGACGGCGTCCCAATCCAGCCAACTCAATTCGTTGTCCTGGCAGTAAGCGTTATTGTTGCCGCGTTGTGTCCGGCGCACTTCATCGCCCATCAGCAGCATGGGGGTGCCTTGGCTGAGCAACAGCAGGGCGAGATGGTTTTTGATTTGCCGCAAACGCAAGGCTTCAATGCCCGGGTCGTCCGTGGGCCCTTCCACGCCGCAGTTCCAGCTGTAGTTGGCGTTGTGCCCGTCCCGGTTGTCTTCCCCGTTCGCCCAGTTGTGCTTTTCATTGTAAGAAACCAGGTCATTCATGGTGAAGCCATCGTGGCAAGTAATGAAATTGATACTGCGGTTGGGATTGCGCAGCGGCTCGTTGAACAAGTCCGGGCTGGCATTGATACGCAGTGAAAGCGCGCTGGCCATGCCTTCGTCTCCCTTGAGGAATTTCCGCACATCATCCCGGTAGGCCGCATTCCACTCTGCCCAGCGGTCGCCCACAAAATTGCCCAGTTGATATTGCTGCACGTCCCAGGCTTCAGCAATAATTTTGGTCGGCGCCAAAACGGGATCAGACTCAATCTCCCAAAGTATAGGCGGATTCTGTACCGGCTGCCCAGATTCGTTGCGCGAAAGGATGGACGCCAGGTCGAAGCGGAAGCCATCCACATGCATTTCGTCCACCCAGTAACGGAGGCAATCGCGGATGAGCCGGCGTACCACAGATTGGTTGGCGTTTAAAGTATTGCCGGTGCCGGAGAAGTTTTGGT
>JAAAOU010000231.1 GCA_009908745.1 Bacteroidota bacterium | reverse complement strand
CAACCTTTGCTTCAACTCCCACTCCACCCCCGATATTTTCAGCAAATAAGCCTGCGGCGCAGCACCATACAACTGCCCCGCCAACGACAGCACCGTAGCCGGCGACAACTGATGCGTGGTAACGCCAAAATCCGCCGCCGGGCGCAGGGGGGCAAGCTCAAAACCCCTCGGCAGCGCCTCCCGGCAAGCATCTACGAAGATGACCGTGGGATATTCGGATATCAGCAAGGCATCCTCCACTTGCAATTGATAACGGTAGACAACTTCGCCCCGGAAATCCTCATCCGCCTCCATCGCTTGGCCGAACGCCCAGCCCAGCCCGTCGTCCTGCCGGCCGTCGTTGCCGATGGCGAGAAGCAGGGGTGGGGGGCTGCTGTGGAATATTGGGTGAGGCATAGGGGCTTTCGTTTTAACGTGAAGTTTGGCTTAATTTTCTGTTTTGGTGAGGCACAAATGCTTTTAATCTGCGACTCTACCTGGCTGCGCCGAGTAGACAGGCTTTTTGGAGTCGTACCCTATCGCTGATTTTATTTTACAAAGGTAGGAGACTCCTGCCGAAGTCCTAATACTTTGCGAGGCAAAAACTTCTGGACACAGAACTTAAAATTGGTTATGTTTGTATAGTTAGCTGCATGAGGTTGCAAATACTTGAATATGAGTTTTCTAGAAGGCAGGTATATAAATCCGTTGACTGATTTTGGGTTTAAGAAGCTTTTTGGGACTGAGCCCAATAAAGCCTTGTTGATAAATTTTCTGAATCAGATTCTTCCGAAGAGACACACGATCAGGGATTTGTCGTATTCGAGGAACGAGCAAATGGGATTGAATGAATTGGACCGAAAAGCCGTATTTGATCTCTATTGTATAGGCGAATCAGGAGAGCGGTTTATTGTAGAAATCCAGAAAGCCAAACAAAATTATTTCAAAGACAGAAGTATCTATTATTCATCATTCCCAATTCAGGAACAAGCTAAAAAAGGAGAGTGGAATTATAGACTAGAACCGGTATATACCGTCGGTATTTTAGACTTTATTTTTGAAGACCATAAATCAGAAGATGAGTTGCTACACATTGTAGAACTAAAGAATCAAAAATGCGAAGTTTTTTATGACAAACTAAAATTCATCTACATAGAACTCCCTAAGTTCAGGAAGCAAGAAGATGAATTAGAGACTCAGTTTGATAAGTGGCTGTTTGTATTCAGGCATTTATCTGATTTACAAGACCGCCCAAAAAAATTACAGGATAAAATATTCGAGCGTTTATTTGAGGCTGCTGAGATAGCTAAATTCACCCCTGAAGAGAGAGAAGCCTATGAAGAGAGCTTAAAACATTACAGAGATATAAAAAATGTAGTGGATACCTCAAGAGAAGAAGGTATCGAAGAAGGTGTAAGGGGTGTAGCTAAAAAGATGAAAATGAAGGGAATATCGCAAGCCACAATATCGGAATTAACAGGGTTAAGTAAGGATGAAATTGATGAGCTATGAGAATTACATCGACGACGAAGCGGTTGGGGGGGAATCTGCTTCGTGCCTGTTCGCCATGCTCAAGCAGGCGGGTCTGCATACCTGTACCGATACCTATCGGCAAACTCGTGCGCCGGGTGTACACCCAAACTTCTCCGTTCGGAGTTTAATCTTTTTAGGAAAAATTCCGGTAAACCTGTCTGCCGGGCGTAGCCATGCAGAGCTGCATGCTCTTCTTTATGTCAAAACTTACCAGAAAGCTATAAGCTGCCGTTATCCTAATCACATCGCATCAAAACCACAACTATCCTTCGTCCGCTCGGCCAGCAGCTGCTCGTTGTGGTCGTAGAGCTCAATCCGCAGCGGCATATCGCCGATCGCGTGGGTAGCGCAGCTCAGGCAGGGATCGTAAGCGCGGATGGCGACTTCCACCTGATTGAGCATAGGCTCCGTGATTTCTTGCTGCCCGCTTAGTTCGCGCCGGGCAACTTCCCGAACGGCCCGGTTCATCGGCTCGTTGTTGTGGGTGGTGGAGACAATGAGGTTGCACCAAGTCACCTGCCCTTTCTCATCGGCGCGGTAGTGGTGGATGAGCGTGCCGCGCGGGGCTTCCACCACGCCAATCCCTTCGCCCTGCCGCTTTCCTTCCCGTACCAAATCGTCATTCAAAATTTCCGGGTCATGCAGCAAGTCGCGGGCCACCTCCGCACAGTGCAGCATTTCGACCAGCCGGGCCCAGTGGTAGTATAGGGTCCGGTTGACGGGGCGGTTGCCGGCGAATTCGAAGAACCGCTGACGCTCTTTTTCCGCCAGCGGTGTATTGATATGGTCGCACACATTCAGGCGGGCCAGCGGGCCGACCCGGTTCCAGCCTTGGTCGCGGCCTAGGTGCTTGAGGTAAGGGAACTTCAAATAGGTCCAAGGCTCTACCGCTTCTCCAAAATAATGGTGGTAGTGATCGGCGGGGATATCTTCTAGGGTGCGTTGCCCCTTGGCGTCCACGGCGCGCAGCCGGCCGTCGTAGAGCTCCAATGCTCCGTCTTCGCCTACTAAGCCGAGGTGGCCAGAGGGGTAGTGGGCGAAGCTGTCCAACCAGGCGCTGTGATCCTGATGGTACTGCCGTATCGTTTGCAGGGTTTCCTGCGTCCAGTCAATCATGGTATCAACGGAAGGAATGGCCTTACCGTCGAGGAAAAACTGCCGCTCTTCCGCCGTAAAGGTCTTGTAGTTGCCGCCCGGTACCGCCGCCACACCGTGGATGCGCTTCCCAGCTATGGCTTTGATGATTTCTTGCCCAAACTTGCGCATGAGGATACCGCGCTTGGCGAGTTCCTTATTCGCCATGATGACGCCAGTGACATTGCGTTGGCTGGCGGGCGTGTCGCTTTTCAGCAGCAAATCTGGGGAAGCGAGGTAGAAGAAGTGCAGGGCATGGGATTGGAAAATCTGCCCGTAGTGCAGCAATCGCCGCAGCTTGGTAGCGGTAGGAGAGAGGTCCTTCGGGGCCAGGCCATGCAATTGGTCAATCGCTTTGGCCGCCGCCAGATGGTGGCTTACTGGGCAAATGCCGGAGCCGCTGTACCAGCACCGGTACTTCCCAGTAGGGGTGCCCCTGAATGAAACGCTCGAAACCCCGAAATTCAACGATGTGGAAACGGGCGTCAGATACCTCGCCTTGCTCGTCGAGATGCAGGGTGACCCGGCCGTGCCCTTCTACGCGGGTGACGGGGTCTATCGTGATTTTGGTGGTCTTTTGATCAGCCATGCTTAGTCGTATTTAAACTCCTCGTGCGTTAGCGCGTACGCCTCGCCGAAGAGCACGTGTTTGATTACTTTCCAAATATGCCGCGCGTCCGGTGGGCAGCCGGGGATGAAGTAGTCCATGCGCGTGACTTCCTGGCAGCCGTATACGCGGTCGAGCAGCTCCGGCAGGTCCTCGTGGTGGGGAATGACCACTTTGCCGCCGTCCAGTTCCATCGTGCGGCCGTAGGATTCGAGCAGGCACTCTTCGATGGGGATGAAATTGCGCATAGCGGGCAGGCCGCCCCAGATGGCGCATTCCCCCACGCCAATCAGCACATCACAATTGTCCCTAAAGGCCTGCAGCACCTCTACGTTTTCGCTGTTGCAGCAGCCCCCCTCGATGATGCCGACATCGCAGCGGCGGTCGAATTGCTTGATATCCGTCAGCGGGGAGCGGTTGAACTCCACCAGCTCAATCGCGTCGAGAATATCCTCGTCGATGTCCAGCAGCGACATGTGGCAGCCAAAGCAACCCGCCAGCGAAGTGGTAGCAACGACTTTCTTGGGCGCGCCGGGCTTAGGTTTCGGTACTTCAATGGGGCCTTCTTGCTTTTCCCAGGCTTGCTCCGGCTGATCGTACTTTCGTTCGCCTACTGGGCGGGCCATGCTCTTGCCTCGTACCAGTATCGCGCCGACCGGGCAGATGTGCATGGCGCGTATGGCTTCTGCCTCCGACAGCTTGGCTTCCTCGTCGTAGTCGATGGCGACCTCGGTGTTTTTACCCCGGTTGACGAAAGAGAAGACCGCCTTGTCATCCGCCGTACGCACTTCTTCCACACAGCGACGGCAACGGATACAGCGGTTATGGTCGATGACCATACGCTCCGGCCGGTAATCGATCAGCCGGTTGACGAAGAGGTGGGGGAAGCGGCTGGCTTTTACGCCCAAACGGTAGCCTAATCCCTGCAAGTCGCAGTCGCCGCTCTTTTCGCAAGTCGGGCAGAAGTGGTTGCCCTCGGCGAAGAGCATTTCCACCATGCCTTTGCGTACATCCTCCAGTTCCTGCGTATTGGTGACAATCTTCATGCCGGGCTTGACCGTAGCCGTGCAGGCGGCGGTAGGTTTTCCATTTACCAATACCGTACACACCCGGCAGGTGCCGAGCGGCGGGTCGATGTGTTCGTAGTAGCAAAGCGAGGGGACGAAAACGCCGGCTTGGCGGATTGCATTGACTAAATTCTGGCCTTCCTCCGCTTGGAAGCTTGCTCCGTTAATTGTTATGGGGATGGTCTTAGCCATGGTTTCGGGTTTTATTCGGTTCCTAATGTACTGCCTACTGCCTTCCGGTAATCTTTCAGGGCTTCGTCCAGCTCAAAGGCATGCTTTAGGTCATCGTTCTTTTTGCTGAAGTAGGAGGAGAAATAGCCCGGGAAGTTGTCGATGGCGCTCAGCAGGGCGTTGGTAGCTGCCCGGCCCAGTCCGCAGCGGCTCGTCTGCTGCATGATATTGCTCCAATTCTGTATCTCGACGTAGTCGCCGGCCTCCCCCAGCCCTTTGGCCAGCTTGTCCAGTTTGCGGCTGAAAATGAAGTTGCCCGCGCGGCAAGGGGTGCATACGCCGCAGGACTCGTAAGTGAAAAAACTGGAGAAATTGTGCAGTATGTGGAGCAGGTCGCGTTTTTCATTGAATAGGGTCACCGCACCGCCGCAGCGCAGGTCGTCCCAGTCGAACCGCCGTTCACCGTAGCTGGCGTTGACGCATTGCCCGGAGGGGCCGCTAATTTGGACTGCCATGGGGGATTCAGTGCCAGCCCAGTCCAGAATATCTGCCAAGGATGTACCCCACTCTATTTCGTAAATGCCAGGGCGGGTACAGTCGCCAGCTACGCTAAGCAATCGGGTGCCTTTAAGCTGTGGCGTACCCAAAGCGGCAAAGTGGTCGGGGCCCAGCTCAATGACCCGGGCGGCCGCCGCAAAGGTTTCTACATTATTGACCACCGTAGGTTTTTGGCGGTAGCCTCGCTCCACGGGGAAGTAGGTGCGTACCCGGGGCTCGCCCCGCAGGCCTTCCAGCGAGTTGATCATCGCGGTTTCTTCGCCACAGACGTAGGCACCGCCTCCTAGTTGGATGTGGATGTCAAAACGGAAGGGCTCTTTCGCCGGGATTTCCTCGCCCAGCCAGCCGGAGGCGTAGTAATGCGCGATGGCTTCTTTCAACTTGGGCAGCAGCCAGCGGTACTCGCCGCGCAGGTAAATCCAGCCTTCCTCCGCACCGGTGGTATAGCCGGCATGTATCATGCCTTCCAGCACCAGCTCGGGCAGGTACTGCAGCAACATGCGGTCCTTGAAGGTGCCCGGTTCCCCCTCGTCAGCATTGCAAAGGATGTACTTCTCGTCCCCGGGCTGTTCCCGGCAGAGCTGCCATTTGGTGCCGACGGGGAAAAAGGCGCCCCCCATGCCGCGTAGGCCAGAGGCCTTGATTTGTTCCAATGCTTCGGTAGGGCTGAGCTCCAGCAGGGGGGCTAAACTTTGGCCGGGGGCGAAGGGCCGCAGCAGTACGGCTCTTTCCGTGGGCAGCTGCCGCTGAATGTGCTGTGGAATATCATCAGCAAGGAGTGCCGGCGGCACACCGCGCTTCAGCTGCCAGACCAGTGCTTTCGCTTTCTGTGGGGTAAGTTGGGTGAAGGGGTGGAAATTGATCAGCGCCGCCGGCTCCAGATCACTAAGGCCGATACAAGAGGTCTCGTACAACCCAAAAGTGCCCGTTGGGTCCGTATGTCCCAGCCGGGCACCTGTGGCTTCTTCGAAAGCGGCTTTTATCTCTCTTTGGCCGCTGTATTCAGCCGTGATGCTGTTGTTGAGGTAAATGGTATAACGGCCAGCCGGCTCGCGGTGGAAAAAGTGGTAAAAGGACGCTACGCCCTCCACTTCTACCCACGAAAGCTGGTACTTGCGCGCCAGTTTCCAAATGGCTTGGTCGCTAATGTGCCGTTCTTGCAGCTGAATGTCCCAAAGGTCGTTCAGTAGCTCGCGGCGGTCTGGGCGTTGTGTTGCGGGTTTCATAGGCCAAGGTTAGGTCGATAAACAACCTAAGGTTTCCCCATTTGCCTTGCACTGACTTTGCTCACCGCCGGGTATGAATTTTGGCAGGCCAGTCTTATTGAATAATGACCCGCCTGCTCCATTCTCCGTAAGGACTGTTTACCTGCAGGAGGTAAAGGCCCTTGGGCAAGGGTTGTGCCACAACAGGTACCACCGTTTCCCCAGCCGCTGCGTTCAACTGCTGCTGTTGTACGATTTGTCCCGTTATCGACAATAACTGCCATTCGATGATGGCAGCTTGCGGAAGCTGGATGTTCAACTGAGGTTGGCCAGCGCTAGGGTTGGGAAAGACTTCGATTTGCCCCCTGTCTGCTGGGGGGCGGCTTGTGGAAGTAAGCGCACTCGGCCCATTTAGGTAAAATGCCGAAAAGCCATCAACCTCAAAGTCGATGTAATAATCCGTTTCGTTGATCAAACCGCTGGCCAGCTGCTCAACCAAGACGCCCCCACCTGTAAACGGCCCGCATTCGCCCGCAGGCACCCGGGTTAGGAATACGTCTTCGGGGCTGTCGACGGAGGGTTCCGCCATCTGCAAGGCAGCCCATTCGTCAGCGGTAAAGTAGAGCCGCATCCGCAAAGCTTGGCTAGCTGCCTCCTCGCTGACGACTTGCCAATTGCGGTCAAGGTATAATTGCCCGGCGCTGTCCGCCCGGATATCCCCATCGTGAACTTGAAAGTGGGCCTCGATCGCGCCCAATGCCTGGCCAGCATCCGCAAAGGAAGCTATGACGCGGCCTTCCCCGTCGGTGGCGTGCTGCCAGATATTGTAGCCTTGTGAAACGGGATTGTCTGCAGCCGGGCTGCATCCCCCGGTATTGCTTACCGCCAACTGGCAGGGAATACCCAAGTCTTCAATTCGCAACTCGAAGGTACCCGTAGCCTCCCCGTGCCCGTCGAGCTGCAAAAAATAGGTCTGTCCGGGTATCAGGCAAGTCAGGCTGTCGAGCAAAGCCCCCCGGGTAGCTGTGGTGTCGTCAACCGCGGCGACCAAAACAGCGCTGCCGTCCGTGAGGCTGCTGCAGTTGCTAGCTTCCCAGAGCGCCAACTGCGTATTGAAAAAATCGCTCTGTATGCGCACGCTGCCTGAAGCGGGGGCCTCAAATTGGAACCACACGCTGTGGTCGGGCCCTGTGCCGTCGCACCAGGTAAAGGAGGTCCCGCAAGCACCCATTGCCGGCGCGACTTCGCCCATTTCAGCGGAAGCGCCGATGTTGCTGGCCCGGTAAGCGCAAAACCGGCCAACCCCCAGCTCTATGGCATCACAGGCTGCATCCAATAGCCTGCCCGCAGTAATCCATGGGGTCACTGAGCACATAGAACACCTCGGAAGTAGTGAAGCTGCCATCGGGGGCTATCCCGTAAATACCGATGGCAGTTGAAGCGCCTGCCGCGGCCAATGAATCACAGTCCAGCACCCTCATGTTGTCCGATGGGTTGGGAGAGAAAGCGTACTGTAGGCTATCCGGCGCGCAGCAGGGGAGGAAATCCTTAGCCATCAGTACCAGTTCGCCGGTGTAGGAAAACGGGATATTCAGCGTGAAAGCGGCCGGGAAGCTGGTGCCGGCAGCAGCGGTGTTTCCGCAGTACGCCTGGCTGTCGGACAGAGCGGCAATGACCTCTACGTAAGTGGTTTGTTCCTCTGCATCAGCCGGCAGCAGGTGGAGTTCCAATTGGTTGAAGCCTACATCGTCACAGCCCAGTATTCTTACGGTGTCGGCAGGGTCATTGGAGAAGGCAAAAGTAGGTACGGTATTGGAAGGCGTGCTGTAGGCCGATACGAAATCGCGGGCCCGTACGGTGGCCGATTCGTTTTCGCCCAAGCCATAAGCCAAGGCGGTGAAAGCCTGCAGGCCAGGAGAAAAGCCGGAGGGATTGCCGCCATTGCAAATCTGCAGCGGGTCTGCCAGCAGCACGGCGGAGCGCCGGTAAGACCATTGCCCTAGCCAGTCTTGTATCCATATCCAGACCGCATTGGTGCCCAATTGGCTGCAGTCCATGCTTAGCAAGCTGATGGCACTGGCTGGCGGTGCCGCCATTGGGCTAGCCTGTGGCTCACTGATGAGCACTTCTTGCACACCGCACTGCTCGCCGGTCAGGAAGCAGCTGGCGGGGATATTGGCGGTGCCGTTTATTTCGATGGCGCTTACCACACTCGATACTACCCTCGGGGAATGTTGGGCGGAGAGTGGAGTCAGGCAAGCTGAGAAAAAGCTCAGGGCGATAAATACTTTAAGTCGCATGGGTGTAGTGTTTAGTGTGTGAATGGTGTAGTATCCTGATAAGCAGAGGGCTTTTGCGCGCCAAAGGCTGCCTGACAATCTTGAAAACAGGGGAGTAAATAAAGCGGGGGCTTGCACTTTTAGTACAAGCACCCCTAGTAATGTCGAGCCTGATGCCATTCCGTAGGCCGGTGTTAACGCTTGGCCAGGCTTCTACTCTTCTGCCCGTTCCACCGCCCGGCTGCTGATGATACTGCCGAAGAAGATGCTATTGGCAAACAAGCGGTTGGTGCCATACCAAAATGCCCGGAAGTTAGGGTCTATGGAAAGGCAAATGGTTTTGCCGCTGCCCGTGCCGCTGACGAGGGCGACAGCCGCCCCGCTTAATTGATCTAAGTGCTCCGGGCGGGCGTAGCCACTGATTAGCGGTTCCGCACTGTAAACAGCGGGGGTCGCATACGCATTTTGGGCGGGCGAAAAAGCGAGGGTGCCCCGCTGGAATACGGGCAGTTTTTCGGACTGGTAACCGAAGCACAACGGGTGGCTGAGGTCGAGCACTGCCTGCATGATGGCCCCGCCAATACGGTCTGAGCCACGGTCGGGGCTGAGTTTGGCGTAAGCCCGCCGCCCGTTGTCCTGCGGCCCGTCCGAGCGGAAACTGACTTGAGCCAGGCTGTTGGCCCGTACCCAACGCACGGCATCTTTTACGGCGATGAGCGTGCCCCCGTTGCGTAGCCAAGCGCGTATATCCTCTGTCGCCGAACGCGACAGCCCGTAGTTGCCGTCTACCATGATAAGGGTATTGTAGCGGCTCAAGTCCCGGCGCTCCAAGTCCTCCGATTCTACCATGCTGATGGGGATGCCATACCGCTGATCAAGCAGATGCCAGGCTGCCCCGGCTTCGTAAGCGGAAACTCCCTCGCCTACGATCAGCAGGATGCTTGGCTTTTCGAGCGGGTCGAACCGCCGGCTGCCTAGGTCGATGCCCTCCGGGGTAAGGCCTGTCCCCACGGCAGTGATGGAAGCCCCATCCTCTACGGCAACCTGCTGTACCAACTGGTAAATATCATCCGCCGCCAGTGCTTGATTTTGCACGGGGATAAGCACAGTGCCGCTGCCGTAATTTTTGCCGCCGAGCACAAAGGGTTCGGTGGCGACTTTGGCCCGCAGGTTTTTGGATAAAATGGTATACAAGGCCTTCGGTGCTGTGTAGCTTTCCCACTCCAGCAGATAGGCGTAGTCGCTGCGGGCGGGGGCCTTGAATGTGGGCTTTTGACCCAGACCCTCTACGGGCTGGCCCAATAGCTGTTGGCTAAACTGCCCGCTTTGCAATTCAGCGTAGGGCAAACCAAAGGCTAGGGGCAGGGTCCAACTCGATACGTCGTAAAATACGCTGTCTGGAAAGGAAGTCATGGTCTCAAACATGCCGCGGATAAGGCGGTACTGCGTTTGTTCGGTGGGCACCACAAAAGCGCGGCCGGGCTCGAATTGCTGCCCTTCTGCTTCTATGGCTTTTTTCAAGGCGTACACTTCTATATCGTGGCGGCGCAATAGCTCCACAAAGGCGGCAAGGCGCACGGAGTCCACGGGGTCGCCAAACACATACCCTTTACGCCGGTCTTTACGGGCTTGCTCCATCGACTCGCGGTAGAAATTGCGTTGATATTCCAAGAGGTCCGGGCGCATCGACACTCCCGCTTTTTGGGTAGACAAAGCCGTACGGACTTGGTTGCGGATGGTAAAGGGGAAAGTCAATTCCCCGTTTTCGGTCTCTTGCACATGCCCCCGTGCGCTCGCTTGCTCAAATAGGATGCCGATACAGCCGTTGGCGTCCGGGTAGGTAGAGCCTTTGCCGTAGTAGAAGTCGTCGTAACTCTCCTTGGTGTAGTAGAGGGAGCCGATTTCATCCAGCGCTTCGGCGTGGAAGTTGCCGATACGCCCCGTCAGTTCTTGGTTGAGCGGTGGGGTGATGGGGTTGGTACGGGAGGGGATGCCCGGCATAAAGAAGAAAGTCGAGTTGGAGCCCATCTCGTGGTGGTCTGTCAGCACATTCGGCTTCCAATCGTGGAACAGGCGGATACGGCCCTGGCTTTCCGGGTGCTGCACAAGCAGCCAGTCGCGGTTCAGGTCGAACCAGTAGTGGTTGGTACGGCCGCCGGGCCAGGTTTCGTGGTATTCACGGTCCTGCGGGTCTGAAGTCAGTGCTTCGTTCTTGTGCATGTTCGCCCAAGTGGAAAAGCGGTGGAACCCATCGGGGTTGAAGCAGGGGTCGAGCAGGACGATGGCCTCATTCAGCGTACGCTGTACTTCCTTGCTTTGGCCAGCCGCCAAGTAGTAAGCCACCAATGGGGCCGCATTGCCCCCGCTCGCCTCGTTGCCGTGTATGCTGAATCCTTGGTAAAGCACCACAGGCTGCCCTTCCGCCAGCTTTGCGGAAGCATTGGGTTCGGAAAGCGCCAAGTGGGCCCGGCGGATATCTTCCAACCGGCTATGGTTATCGGTGGACGTGATCGTCAGGTACACAAGTGGCCGCTCCTCGTAGCTGCGGGCGTATTCACGGAGTGTTACACGGGGGGAGGCTTCCGCCAATGCTTGCATGTAGTGCACCAGCTTGTCGTGGCTGAGGTGCCATTCCCCGATCTGATGCCCGAAGAAGTCCTCCGGTGTAGGGATGCTGCCGTCATACTCGATATCCGGTAGATAGTAGGTAAGATTTTGTTGTGCTTTTGCGGCGACTAGGGAGAGACACAGCCCTAGCGATAGTAATAGTCGCTTTGTCATTATTGGCTTGAATTGTTAAAGGGCTGGAAAATAGGGAAAAGATTGTTGTGGGCAAAATGGGGTTGGGAGGGGGGGAGGGAAAGTTGAAAGGTTGGGAAGGTTGAAGGGTTGAAAAGTTGGGAAGGTTGGGAAGGTTGAAGGGTTGAAAGGTTGGGAAGGTTGAAGGGTTGAAAGGTTGGCTAACCGACCAGCAACTTTTCAACTTTTAAACCTTAGAACTTTTCAACCAAGAGCTTGAAGCGTTGAAGGGTTTACCCTGAAGGCGGATGACCAAGGGGAAGGAGTCCTTCAGGGTTGAAGGGTTGCTCGGGGTTCTGCGGGGTTGTTGAAAGGTTGAAAGGTTGGAAGGTTTGGCAGGCCGTTCAAGCAAGGGCTGTTGAAGGGTTGCTTGCGGGTTAGCTTATAGGGGTGTTTAAAAGCGTGTGTCAGTGTTGTTTGTTAATGTGCTGGTTGTCAGTGGTTTAGGGCGTGCATACAGAGGCGCGGGGAACGCAGCGTCTTGTTGTTAGTGGAGTGGCTTCAAAAATGTGTGTCGCATACAGATGTGCAGAGGGCTAAATATCATAGGTGTATGTGCAAACGTTTTTTGATGAGCCCCACTTAATGAACAGTCTCCTCTGGTCGCCGTCCCGACAGCTGTCGGGAACAGGCGAAGGAGGCCGATTTCCGCCTTCCAACTTCCGATTTCCAACTTCCGCTTTTCGATTTCCAACTTCCGCCTTCCAACTTCCGCCTTCCGCCTTCCGATTTCCAATTTCCAACTTCCGCCTTCCAACTTCCAACTTCCAACTTCCAACTTCCGATTTCCAACTTCC
>JAAAOU010000100.1 GCA_009908745.1 Bacteroidota bacterium | reverse complement strand
TGAGGGCCTGAAAGAGCGGTACGAGGGGCTGATGCGGTATTTGAATGTGTAGGGATTAATATTGCAACGTTTACCCTTAGATCGAGTGCTATTCACCTGATTAAACTGACTTCGCCTGACAGCTCTTGTTTTTTCCCATCAGGATATACTAGCCTAGCCGACCAAAGGTAAATGCCCGTCGGCACCGCTTTATTGCCACTAAATGTACCGCCCCATCCATAGTCAGGCGTATTGGTAACGCCTTCTTGTGTTTCCCAGATCATTCCTCCCCACCGGTCATAGACTCTAAAGTAAATGATCTCTACCCCGGATGGCGTTTGTAATAAAAAGCGGTCATTGCGGCCGTCATCATTAGGGCTAAAAGCGGAGGGTACATAAACAGGCCGCTCCAAGACGAGTTCCACTTCATCTTCAGCGACGCAGCCGTTTTCGTCTTCAACGCGAAGAGATATAATGGAGGTCGTCTGCGTTGGCATGGCCTCTACAGTGGGGCAGGTGTAACAAGATAAAGCAGAGGTATCCGTTGAACTCCATAGGTAGTCAGCGAGAGGACGGGAGTGCTGTACGGCAGGGGATAAAACGATGGACTCCCCAAATAGCAGTGCCCGGTCTTGGCCTAAATCAACCGACAGTAGATTCTCATCCACTTCTACGGTGTATTCAAATGACTCACAGCCGGTATCCACTGTGACACCGTAAAATCCAGCCTCGCTGACTTCTAAGGTGTCCGATGTCGCTCCGTTTTCCCACAAAAAACTCAAGCCGGCCGTGTTTTCAAAGGGGCGTAGGATTAAAGGCGCGTCTTCACATTTTTCGTAAGACAAAATAGGAGCTAAGGCTTCCAATTCCGTAACCGAAAAGGGTGTCGCATCATTGAAAGCAGGAGTGGGGAGATAGTCGGAGAATATGGCGGTGCGCTCATCCCCCATTTCACTAAGATTGACATCGTAGAGGCTGGCTTGGCAGGTGTAATCCCCTCCAGTCATTTGCTCGGAAACAGATAAGCGCACTATGATACTGTCTACCCCAAGCTTGGGCTGCAGGTTTTTGATATCCAGCACATTGCTGCCTATCCCGCTAATGTTCCCCCCGTAGGGATTGTACAAGACTTCTTGCACCTCAACGCCAAGAGGGAAACTGTCTCTGAAATTGACAGGGCTAGCGAGTATAAACTGGTTCATAAAAGCCACCTTGATCACCGCTTCTGTAGTTTGGCACTGCCTCAACTCCTCCTGTCGCAGCTCTTTTTCGAGTGCAACCGTCATGGGGCAAGAACAACCATCGTATATTTTTGCCGTATCGCTAGGGGGCGTAAAGGGGTATACATGAGCGATGGTGCCAGTGCTTTTGTCAAATTCAAATAGATAGCTTCCGCTAGATTGGTTGTACATATCATGCGCGATACCGTACAGCCGGTTGAATGCGTCAAAAAATAATCCCCTAGGCGTTTTACTATCGTAAGTGGCATCAAAGTCTATGATGGGATAGCTCGTGTTGTCTACCATTCCGGTTTCAAGGTCAATGGTCACAAGCCGCTTGGAAAAACCATCAAAGGAATAAGCTAGGCCGGAAACAGGATCCACGGCTATGTCAGTCGATACAATACCAATGGTATCGGAGTTAGCCATACCCTGCAGCAGTATGGTTTCGTCAAATTCATAATTCCCGGTTTCTAGATTGATTTTGTGTAGTAAATTTGGTAGCGTGGGGTCGTAGCCTCCACCTTGGATAGGTGGAATTTTTCTATTCTCTATAATAATAAGATGCTGCTGGTCATTGGATACACAACCAGCGAGTAATCTTGAACCATCTTCAAGTTCAGGATCAGTAACCTCTGACAACGAAAACACCCCTGACTTGTCCAGAACAAAAAAGTCAATAGAGTTGATAGCTTGATACAGTATTGTCCCATAAAAAGTGCTGTCTTTCCAGCGGTAGCCATAGGATTCTGGGTTCCAAATTTCAACCGGCGTTTCTCGCTCTATTATCGGCTGGCCGGTCGTGCTTGTACCGTTTGTACGGTCTATCAAAATAGGATACACATTGGCATTGCCAAAGCCATTGATGACCATCAGCCGGCCATCGCAGGGGATAGACTGGGCAGATGAAATTTCACAAGCAGTAGATAGAGTAAGGAGAACGAAAAGCTTAATACTGCGCCTGTATGTCAAACGGATAGACCAAATCATCATCAAGAATATTTATAAGTGGATTAGCCTTTTAGTGTTTTTTTCACCGTTTTCAGTATGAAAAACGACAATAAGAACACCCTTGGGATAATGGTCAAGGCATAAATTTTTGTACCGCTCATTGGAAGTAGCCCTGAAAAAGTCGATACGACGACCACTGATTGTGTAAAATTCAATAAGGTTGACTTCCTTTGCCCAAGAAATAAGTACTGCTGAGATAGCAGGATTCGGAGTGAGCATTAAATACTCAGTTGTATCTTCCTCATACCGAATACTGCTTACCCTAAGCAAAGGGCGATACTGCTCCAATACATGGTGCATAAGTAAAACTTGCTGATGGGTAAACAATGCCATGCAACAGTCTGGAGTATAATCCATAAAGTTCCAGTAGAAAGGCATCGTATCACAAGTGTTATCCTCAAAAGGAGGACACTCATAATGAGGAGCAGCCAAAGCATGGGTATCTTCTAAACCATCGTCTTCTTCACACTCCTGTTGTATACTACCCCAAGGGTGAGAAAGCCCTAAATAATGCCCCACCTCATGCACCAGCGTACGTCCCAATTGATAAGAGGCTTCTGCTCTACTTGTACCAAAGTAATCAATATTGATCACCACACCATCGGTTGGCGTCCCTACATCCTCTGGTGAAGATGCATACCCCAATAAGCCTTCGGGCATTTCAGCTACCCATATATTCAGGTAGCGCTGAGTGTCCCAAGCATCAATACCACCCTTATCTTGATAAAAGATATCATCGTAAAGCCCTATATTATTTCTGCTTGTTACTTTCTGGTTTATCCCAATAGTAGGTTTGCCATCAGGATCATGCTTCGCTAATTCAAACGTGATATTAGCATCAGTTGCTAATTCCTGCAATGCACTTGGGAGTCGTCTCCATTCTTCACCCTCCCTATTAAAGTCTCTATTCAGTGCAGCTATTTGAGCGTATACCTGTAAGTTACTTACATGAACGTGCTGATTGCTCACAATGTGAATCACAACAGGGATGACTTTTGTTGACCTATAAATCAGCGACTCATTCTGCGTAGCAAGCTCAGGCACAAACTCTTTGTGAACACAATGCCTTTGCTGAGCAAACATACCCAATGGTAAGCTCATCAATAAAAGGAATATCGGACGCACAAGGATCAGTTTTTCTTACAGAAAAAAGCGTTTCCACCCCAACCTAAAAGGCAAAGTAGAAACGCCTTTGTATTTCACATAATTGCTTAGCGGGCAATCACAAACCGCTCTGAACTCACTGCTCCTTCTATTTCAAGCATGATAACGTACATGCCCGGAGGCAACATATTGACATTAATCGAAGAATTGAAGGTTGGAAGAACGCCAGTAGAGACTTGCCTACCAGAAAAATCTACGATACGATACGGTACATCAGATGAATATGTTGGCAAACCATCGAAAATGATTTTTTGGTTTGCAGGGTTAGGGAAAACTGTTATTTGTAGGGTTTGATCAACTTTTGCTTGACGACAATTCTCATCTCTAACGTAAAATTGTTGTGTAATGCTTTTATAAGGAACGCAGTTGTCTTGACCAATGGCTAGTGTAACCCTGTAGTCACCACCCCAAAAAGTCCACTCATGATGGAGTTGCCAAACATCAGTCAAAAGGTTGACTACATCCGGTACTTCTCCTTCTTGCCAGTAGGTAGAAGTCCAGTGCGTGCAGCCTCCATCTCCATCTTCTCGGCAAATATCAATTCTCCAATCCGTTTCTCCCACCGTCAGGTCATTTCCTTGTGGAAGGAGGACAGATAAATCTGTTACCATATAAATCCCTCCTGTTGTTGCAATTTCATCTTTACAAAATCTATTATTAAAGTTTACATCTGCAAGTACAAATCCAACCTGCGGCTCTCCCAAGGTCAATGTATTAACAGAAAGTAAGCTAGTTCCTTCTTCAGACTTAAGCCTTTTCCCCAAAGGAGGAGAGCCACCGCACGGGTCTTGGTAAGGCCAAACATCTACATTGTCTGTTCCATTTATCCAACCAGCTACTCGATATGTACCGTCGTCTAAGTCGTCAAATTCTACCCACCTTGAATCGGTTCTAATTGTTCTAATCGTTTGAAATACACCGTTCTCAAGCTTTTGAAGGTCGTATTTAAAGCGATGAATACCTGATAATGCGCCTATGGCTCTTGTTTCGGTTGCAGTGCAAAAAACCCATGCTGATTGCGCTACGATTCTGGGCTGAGGCGGTAGCAGGGGCCATTCTCCTCTTATACCATCACAAGATTTATGAGTCAATACAAACTGAGCAGACGCGGAATTTAAACCTGCCAAGATGAGGATAAAGAACAGTGTCAAAAGACACTTATTCTTTAAACGGTGGGGGGGGTGAATAAATAAATCATAGTTAATAAGGTTAACGTGTTATGAAATGAGAGCCTGACAAAGAATAGCACCCTCTTGTTTAAAATTGAAGTATTTAGATAGGCATGAACGCACCTATTTATTTTTTAATTTTGAGCGTAAAAACAATGCTACAATAATACACTGTTTTACGATAACATGCAATGCTATCCTTGAAATTTAACACATGATCTATTTTGTTATATGTTTATTGGGCTATAGCCTCTCAGTGTAGAAGTTCTTTATGGCTTGTAAGTCAATAGTTGACAAAAAGTAAGTTTATATGTATTTTTACAAAAATACTAAAGTTATGGGTGCCGAAAAAAGATTAACAAACCTACAAATAGAACTTCTTGAAGTTTTTAAATACGAACTGAGCGAAGAACAAATAAAAGAAATAAGAAGTCTTTTGGTGAATTATTTTGCCGATAAAGTGACCAGTGATATTGGTAAGCTTTTCGAAGAAAATAATTGGGGTGAAGAGAAAATTGAAGAATGGTCAAAAGAACATATGAGGACAAAATATAGCTGATAATGAAAGTCGTAATTGATACGAATGTAATATATTTGAAGAGATTGATTTCCCACCTGTAGAAGTTATTGATGCAGATACATTTTTAAATGAATTGAAGAATTCCTAGAAAAGCCTGCCTGCGCTAGTATTTGTGACGTGTGTTTCTCGCTCTATTATCGGCTGGCCGGTCGTGCTCGTACCATTCGTACGGTCTATCAAAATAGGGTAGACATTGGCATTGCCAAAACCATTGATGACCATCAGCCGGCCATCGCAGGGGATGGACTGGGCAGGGAGGAGGCGATGAAACGGCAAAGTATAGCTTTGATCGCAAATCACCTCCAATCGATTGTTAACTATTCTATTTAACACCCCCAAATTTTGCCTTTCCCTAAAAAGCCGTAAATTATAGTCTGACAACGCAAGATTTATGAATTCTGACTTGCTCTTTTCCCGCCTCTCTTCGCCAAAAAGCCTCGCCGTAGCTTAGGCTATGCCTACGTTTTTTGACTCGATAGCCGAAAAAATAGCGGCGTCATATTTTCACAAATCTCATGTTGTCAGACTATATAACAGCGTTTGCAAAACCAAGTGATAACCCAAACCGATGCACCCACGTATTTTCCTGTTGTCGATTACGCTTTGCCTGCTTGGGCATTGCTGCTCTTGGGCAGCCAATGGGGAAGATCGCGTATACATCGACAGCATCAGCGTGGTAGGCAACCAAAAGACGAAGGCGGAAATCATCCTGCGCGAGATGAGCCTGCGCGAAGGGGACACGGTAGCGGTCGACCAATTGTCCAATGCCATTGAGCAGAGCGAGCAGATGATCCTCAACACGGGCCTCTTCAACCGGGC
Organism: Bacteroidota bacterium; assembly: GCA_009908745.1. Classification (GTDB taxonomy): domain Bacteria; phylum Bacteroidota; class Bacteroidia; order Chitinophagales; family Saprospiraceae; genus Phaeodactylibacter. Next base: position 35,178 of record JAAAOU010000100.1, on the reverse strand, counting down.
GAGCATCAGCTTCAAAGCGTGGGAAGGGGCCACCGGAAGGGTACACCTGCTGGTGACCGTGGAAGAAACTTGGTTTGTCTACCCCATCCCTATCTTCGAGCTGGCCGACCGCAACTTCAATGTGTGGTGGGTAGAGCAGAACCGCTCCCTGAAACGGACGAACTACGGCATGGACTTTGCCCATATCAACGTCTCGGGCCGCAACGACCGGCTGAAAGCTTCCCTAAAATACGGTTACACCCGGCGCTACTCCCTTTCCTACACCATGCCTTACGTCAATAAAGCCCGCACCCTCGGCTTGTCTGCCGATGTGGCTTTTCTGCGCAACCGGGAAGTCAACTACCAGACGGAGGAAAACAAGCAAGCCTTTTTCGAGCGGGAGGACGCTTTTATGCTGGACCGCTTTAGTGCCAATTTGGGGGCAGTCTACCGCCCGGCCATTCAAACCTTCCACCGCTTCAACCTCCGCTTTCACCAAAACCGGGTGGGTAAGGAAGTCGCGCAGGACCTCAACCCCCGCTTTTTCCTCAACGGCCGGCACTTGCAACGCTTTCTTGCCCTGCGCTACCAGTTTTTTTACGAAAACCGCGATGTCGCCCCCTACCCCTGGGAAGGCTCTTTCCTGTCGGCAGAGCTGGAAAAAGAAGGGCTGGGGATTTGGAAAGAGCGCAGTGGCTTGACGCTTACTGCCGGCTACGGTCAGTACTTTCCGTTTGGGGAGCGGTGGAGCCTGGGCATGGAAGCCCGGGGCAAAGTATCGCTGATCCGCAGTCAGCAGCCCTACCGGGAAAACCGGGCGATCGGCTTTGGCGACACCAACCTCAGAGGGTTTGAATACTACATAATCGACGGGCTGGACATGGGGATGTTGAAGTCCAGCCTGCGGTTCCGCTTTTGGGACAGCGGTATCAATTTCGGCAAACTGATGCCGATCAGCGCTTTCCGGAACATGCCCTTCCGCCTGCATCTTACCTTCAATAGCGACTTTGGATACGTCAACAGCCCACACGCCTCGGCAGAGCTGAACAACTTCCTGGACAACCGCTTGTTATGGGGCGGGGGTGTGGGTTTGGACATCGTCCTGTTTTTCGATAAAGTCATAAGAATAGAATACAGCGTCAATGATTTACTGGAAAATGGCTTATTTTTACACCTTAGCATGAATATATAATGCGAGTAGTCATTTACAGCAAAGTCCTCAAAGAGAAGGACGTCCCACATATACAGCACCTCTTCAACGCCCTTCACGAGGAGGGCATCAAGCCTTATGTCTATTCTCCCTATTTGGAGCAAATCAAGGATACCATCCGCTTTCCGGCTGAAGTGGGCCGTTTTGGCGGGTACGTGGATATCCGCGAGGGGAAGTTCGACTTCTTCATCACGCTAGGCGGGGATGGCACCATACTCTCCGCCACCACGCATATCCGAGACAGCCTGGTACCTATAGTAGGGATCAATCTGGGGCGGCTGGGCTTTTTGGCAAGCATAGAGAAAAAGCGCATCACCGAAGCGGTGCGCTTACTCAAACGGGGCATCTACGCCATCGAGGAGCGCACGATGATCTACATGGAATCGAATTTGCCCATTTTCGGGGAAATCCGCTTTGGCCTCAACGACTGCACTTTGCTCAAGCGGGATACCTCCTCTATGATCACCATCCATACCTTTATCAACGGCAGCTACCTAAATTCGTACTGGGCGGACGGTATCATCGTGGCCACGCCTACCGGTTCTACCGGCTACTCCCTGAGCTGCGGCGGCCCCATTATATTCCCCAACTCCGGTAACTTTGTCATCACGCCGGTAGCCCCGCACAACCTCAATGTGCGGCCGATCGTCATCTCGGATGATGCGGTGATCTCCTTTGAAATAGAGGGCCGGGCCGAAAATTTCCTGTGCACGCTCGACTCCCGCTTCGAGACCATTACCGCTGCCCATCAGCTGGCGGTGCGCAAGAATGACTTTTGCCTCCGCCTGGTCCACCTCAATGACGTCACCTTTATGGATACTATACGCAGCAAACTGGCCTGGGGGGCAGACACTCGAAACTTTTAAACTATGCAAATCACGGTAGACATCGCGGGGCAGGCATACCGGGCTGACCTGGCGCAGCCCCTTGACATCGGCATCCCGCTGCGGGAAGGGCTGGAGACGGTCAATTGTTTTTACGCGCCGCCCATGGAGACCAGCCCGGTGGTGGCGGGGGACTTCGTGGGGTCCACGCAGCAGGGCGGACCGCTCAATTTTTTGAATATCAAATTCAACGTGCACGGCAACGGCACCCACACGGAATGCGTGGGCCACATCGCTAAGGAGCGATACACCATTAACCAAAGCCTGCAGCAATTCCACTTCCCGGCGCGCCTCATCAGCCTGTATCCGGAGAAAACGGCGGCGGGCGACCGGGTGGTCTTCCGGCACCAACTGGAGGAACTGCTGGCCGACACGGCGCCGACCGAAGCACTGGTCTTGCGTACCCTGCCCAACGACGAGCTCAAATTGCGCACCAACCATTCCGGGGCCAACCCGCCTTACCTGCACCACGGGGCGGCTGCCTACCTCGTGGAGCGCGGCGTAGAGCATTTGCTGCTAGACCTGCCTTCTGTGGACCGGGAGGAAGACGGGGGCGAACTGGCTGCCCACCACACCTTCTGGCAGTATCCGGGGCCAACCCGGGCGCACAGTACCATCACGGAGCTGATTTATGTAAACAATTCTATCCCAGATGGATTATATTTACTGAACATTCAGATCGCCAGCTTTGAAATCGACGCAAGTCCTAGCAAGCCGGTACTGTATTCACTAGAACCAACGTAGATATGCCGCTGTACCAGTCTACCTACCATTCCAAGACCTTCCGCGATTTCAAAGAGATTGAATTCGACAATTACCGGCGTATCATACATTTCTACGAGGAGCGGGAAGACAAGATACGGGGGCTGGACTTTGATGAGTACTTTGAGATGCTGATCGCCTACGTCAACAGCCTGTTTGAAGTCGGTTTTCACCAAAAGCACCTGTTGATGGTGGACGTCGCTATTGAAGAAGCTATCAACAATAATGTGCAGTACTACGCCGGCGAGGATATCTTCGAGGAGCTGCTCTTCCGCAAAGCCGCCTCCCACTACCGTTGTGTGGAGCTCGACCGCTGTGATTATGTGCTGCGGGAGCTCATCCGCATCAACCCTTACCGCGAAGACGCGATATTATTCCTGAAAAAATGCCTGCGCCGCAAGGAGCCCCTGTTCTTGAACCGGGCGAAGGCGCTCAGTATCTTTTGCTTTTTACTGGCGGCGGCGATCATTTGCGCGGAGGTGCTGCTGGTGCGGCCGTTCTACGCCATGTATACGGAAACGGTGGAGTGGAGCCGGAATGGGATCTTCTTGTTCGGCTGCCTGTCGCTGCTTGGGGGAGTGCTGCTGCACCGCCTGCGGGTGGAGCGCCGGGTGGAGGGGTTCGTGGGGGAAAATAGATAGATTTTGTGGTTATTGGTAGGCTCCTACCGTATTTGGGGCCTTCTGATGAGGAAACCTAACCCCATAATTAACCGTTATGGTGCTCACAGTAAGGGACAGGCGGAAAAGGGCGATTTTGCCCACTGTGAGTAGTTTTTAGGCAAGTTCTTTTCCAGCCCCTTATGTTTTTGTATTTTTGAACACTTTCAAAATTGAAAATAACCACAGCAGCGCTATGTCATTTGAAGTAGAAGGAAAACTCCATAAAAAATTCGACACCGAAAGCAAGACGGAGACCTTTCAGGCCCGCGATTTCGTGGTCGAGACCGAAGGTAATTATCCACAGCTCGTAAAATTCCAGTTGGTGCAGGACCGTTGTGCTTTGCTCGACCCCTTTGAAGAAGGGCAGATGATCAAAGTCCACTTCGACCTGCGGGGCCGTGAGTGGAATGGCAAGTATTTCACCAACCTCAACGCTTGGCGTCTGGAGCAAGCTGGGCAAGCGCAAGCGGCACCAACCGCGAGCGCGACCCCTCCTGCCTCCGACGACACCTTCCCCTCCGCCGACGATGAGCCGGCAGCGGAAGCCGACGATGACCTGCCGTTCTAAAGCGGGCTGGCAAGCGGATCATATCAGAACCTGACAGTGGCGCAGAGCTGCCGCTGTCAGGTTTTTGTATGCAATAAATTCCGTCCCGTCGCATTTTATACCAGAACGAGCCATTTCCTACATGCCACGACGTATCTACATCTTCCTTTGCTGCCTACTGCCACTAAGCCTGAGCGCGCAAGTGCTTACAGGATTGAGCACACGATGGGGCGACAGCTTCACAGAATGGCGTATCCTTACCGCTGCGGAAGAGCTGGAAGGCGAGCTCGTTCAAATCTGGCAGGGGCAAGACAACTGGACCGAATGGCGCTACCGCCTCGGGGAAGCCGCCGGGACCATCAAGCTCAAATGGCCAGAAAACCCCAATCAGTGGGAAGCCCGGGGCGACAACCATATCGTTACTGCCCGCACGCTCTACCGCAACAACTTCCGGGAATGGCGGGTCACAGATGGCACGCACACCGTCACGCTGCGCTGTAGATACCAAAACCTCTTCGAAGAGTGGATGCTGCAGAGCGACCGCCACGGCTGGTTTGAAATGTACACGTATTACCAAGGAGACCCTAGGGACTGGGTGATTGTGGATGAACTGCCGGCAGATGTCCCCTTGCCCATGCGTATGATGCTCAGCTTTCTCGTGGTGTTCCACAGCACGCCTAAGATGTAACTACCCCTTGAATGCACTTACCAACTGCCGCAACTGCTCCCGCTCCAGCAAAGCAATAAACGTCAGGTATACCAACATGAATATGGTATTAAGCGCCAAGCCCGGCCAGAAGTCTGGTTGCAAAGCCGACTCCGTATACACGCTTAGGCCGTAAAGCCCTACTGCCACCAAAATATACGTCAACATCCGCCCAATCGGGTAGTGGATAGGGTAGTACCGCTGCCCCGTCCAGTAGCTGATGCCCGCCATAAAGGTATAGCAGGCCAGTGCCGCCCAGCCCGGTGCCATGTATTCCTGCTCCGGAATCAGCCAGTAATTCAAACTGATGGTAATGATGGAACCGCCCACAGCAATATACCCCCCGATGCCCGTGCGGTCCGCCAGTTTATACCAGATAGAGAAATTATAATACAAGCCCAGCATCAAGTAAGCCAGTAGAAGCAGGGGCACCACCCCTATACCACCCCGCAAATCTTCCCCCAGATAGTACTTGACAATATCCATGTACAGCATGATACCCAAAAAAGCCAAACTACCTACCAGCGCAAAACCTTGCCCTACCTGCGCGTAGACCGTTGCCTTGTCCTCCCGCTCTGAATGCCGGAAAAAGAATGGCTCGGCAGCGTAGTTGAAAGCTTGGGTAAACAGATTCATCAGTACAGCCAGTTTGGCGGCCGCCCCGTAAGTGCCCGCCATGGCCAAATTGTAGTTGAGGTCATCCGACGCAAAGCGCTTCAGCATTGGGATACCCACCAGCTGATTGATGACACCGGCTATGCCCACGATGATCAAAGGCGCAGCGTACCGCATCATCCGCCGCCATAGCACACCGTCGAATTGCCAACGCAGCTTGCGGTACTCGGGGATGAGCAACAGCAGCACGGACGTGCTCGCGATAAGATTGGAAATGACCACATACCCCACTTTGTATTCTTCCCGGAATAGGGCAGAAGCCCACTCGTACCCCCGTTCCGATAACCAAGGGCAAACCCGGAAGAAAAAGTAGATGAACGCAATATTGACCACAATATTCAGCGTCTTGACCACAGCAAAGTAAATCGGGCGGTTTTCCAATCGCAGCCTAGCAAAAGGTATAGCCGCCAGGGTGTCAAAGGCGATGATCAAGGCAAACCAGCGTACGTATTCCGGATGATCCGGGTACTGCAACCATGCTGCAACCTCGGGGGCCAGCACCCAAAATAAGGTAAGAAAAACGGAGGTGGAGGCGATGAGTGAAAAGGAGGCGGTGGCGTAGCTGCGTTCTAAGTCTTCTTTGCGGTTGCCAAAGCGGAAAAAGGTCGTCTCCATGCGGTAGGTAAACAGTACCATCAGCAAAGCCGCCCAAGCGTAGAGGTCAGACACAATGCCGTAGCCGCCTTCCTCAAACTCGCGGGTGAGCAGGGGGGTGAGAATGACAAAGTTGAGCAGCCGGCTCAGTATGCTGCTCGTGCCGTAGATGGCGGTTTCGCCGGCAAGTTTTTTCAGTAGCGACATCAGCTGCAAAGCTAAGTAAAAATCAATTGCGCACCGGCCGCGAAAATGCTTTGGCCTAAGCCTAACAAATGACATCTTTCACTGTTAAGCGAATATGAAGAAACGAATAAAACCCAAAGCAGGGCAGGAAAGCGTTTGGGATTACCCACGCCCCCCGCGTTTGGAACCCGTCAGCGCACACCTTACCGTCAAAGTGAACGGGGAAGTCATAGCTTCCACAAATAAAGGCTACCGTGTGGTGGAAACCAGCCACCCCCCGGTATATTACATCCCGCAGGAGGATGCCAAAATGGAGTACCTGAAGCTAGACCCCAAGTTCCAAAGCCACTGCGAGTTCAAAGGCAAAGCCCGCTACTGGAACCTCCGCATCGGCGACCGAAACATCAACGGTGTAGCCTGGAGTTACCCTGAGCCTACCGCTGCTTTTCAGCCCATTAAGGATTATTTGGCTTTTTACCCCAGCAAAGTGGATGAATGCTACGTTGGCGATGAAAAAGTGCAAGCCCAAGAAGGCGACTTCTACGGCGGCTGGATTACGTCTAAAATTGTTGGGCCTTTCAAGGGCGGGCCTGGTACTTGGGGGTGGTAGGAATTACGTTTTTTCGCCCATGATTTCTGCTATGCTAGCTTCTTCCAGTTTCTTTCCCAAGTAGACAAACGCGAGCCCTTCTTCAAACTCCAAATCATCTAGTGTAGGCGGAATGGGCTCCAGCCTGCCGCTTGGAAAGCGCATAAAGAGCGGAGCCGTTTGATTATTGACAGCGGTGCGGTCAATCAAGCGTTCAAGATCTTCCTTGGTAGCAATCTCTACCTCGTGTACGAACGGGTAGTCCCGCGCTACTTCGTTAAAGTTGAGGTAGTCATCCGTATAGGAGAAGATACCCCGCTGTGGCAGCTCTTCCCGGTCTTTCTTCAGCTCGTCCGGGGAGAGCAGACGGAAGGTCCCGTTTTCCCCGAACTCATGCTGGTATTTACGCACGGCATAACGGTTTACGTCCGCACTGCTCGTCATGGCGATCATGTAGCCCATATCCAGCAGCTCAAATTGCTCGCCCAAATCGTCGGTGTAAATATTCAGGTTGAAGGCTTCCAACTTCAGCTCTTTAGCTTTGCGGACGCTGCCTTCGTTGTTGTCGAGCAGCACCACGTGGCGGTCCTGCTGCTGCAAGTACTGGCCAATAATCCGAGCGGCACCGTTGGCCCCAATGATCAGTATGCCCTCGGAGGTATCCATGGTTACCCCCAAGGCTTTTGCCAAAGCGCGCGCCGTGGTGGCGTTGATCAAAACTGTCCCCAGTACGATCATAAATACAAGCGGCACCAAATAATCAGCCCCGTCTACCTTGGGCTCCGTGGCGGTAAGGGTCAAGCCAAACAGGGAAGCAATACCCGCCGCCACAATCCCCCTCGGCCCTACCCAGGATATGAATATTTTCTCGCGGAAGCTGAGGTCAGAACGGTAAGTGCTGAGGAAAACGCCCAAAGGCCGCAGCACCAGCACGATGATCAAAAACAGGCCCAGCGCCCACCAGTCGTGGATGATAATGTTGATATCCTCCATGTCGATCAGAGCCGCCAGTATGATGAATAGGATGGAAATCAAAAGCACACTCAACGACTCTTTGAAAGAGAGAATTTCCTTCAGCCGGGGCACATCCGTATTGCCAAGCACCATGCCCATGACTACTACGGACAGCAAGCCCGACTCGTGCGCTAGGATATCGGAGAACACAAAGATAAGCAGTACAAAAGCCAGTGTAAACACGTTCAATAAGTAGTGTGGGATGAGCTCTTTTTTGATCAGCAGATACAGCAAGTAGGCAGCCACTGCACCCAGTGCCAACCCGATAAATATGATCTGGAAAAACGAGATTAAGGCATGAGAGGTGAATTCCACCCCACCTTCCGCCGAGCGGATGAACTCGAAAGCCAGTACCGCTACCAAAGCACCGATGGGGTCGATCAAAATGCCTTCCCACTTCAGCACCGTGCTCACATTCCGGTTGAGGGGGATGTTTTGCAGTATGGGGGCGATCACCGTCGGGCCGGTCACGATGATCAAAGCTCCGAACAAAAAAGATATCGCCCAGTTCAATCCCACGATGTAGTGCGCAGACAGCCCCGCCCCCACAAAGGTGATCAGCGAGCCGATGGTGATCATTTTGAGAATCGCCGGGCCTACCCCAGCGATTTCCTTGCGTTTCAGCGTAAGCCCCCCTTCAAACAAAATAACACCTATGGCCAAGGACACGAAAGAGAATAAGTATTTGTCCGGGAAAATCCCGATCGTGCCTTCCTCTGTGCGTGATAGCATGGGTTCTAGCAACTTCTCCCCGTCTGAAGTGAAAAAAGTGGAAATAGGCCCCACCAACAACCCAATAATGATCAGCGGCAATATCGCCGGGACACGTACGCGCCACGCTACCCATTGGGCCATGATCCCTAAGACAATAATTCCAGCAAGTTCGAGCATTCCGCTTTGTTTGAATTCTTTGTCGTTGCGCAACCCTATACTTGATTTGGTCGTCATCAGCAGGAGTTACTTAACAATAACGACTGGTTTTCCGCTTAGTTCTCCATACCCTTGCTCCTTGTGTTTTAATTGGAAAGCCCAAATGGCACTCTGCAGAAAATTGCTTATCTTTGCAGGCTCTTAATACTCAGGTTTTTATATGTCAAATACCAAACAACTCGGCCGACGCCGTACTTTCGGCATCGTCAGCCACCCAGACGCCGGCAAAACTACCCTCACAGAAAAGCTGCTGCTCTTCGGCGGCGCTATTCAGGTAGCCGGCGCCGTAAAATCCAACAAGATCAAAAAAAGCGCGACCTCCGACTTTATGGAGATCGAACGCCAGCGGGGTATTTCAGTGGCGACCTCCGTCATGGCCTTTGAGTACCGGAACCTGAAAATCACCCGGCCACCAAGACTTCCAAGAAGATACCTACCGTACACTTACTGCCGTAGACAGCGCCATCGTGGTCGTAGACGTAGCCAAAGGCGTAGAGGCCCAAACCGAAAAGCTCGTCAACGTCTGCCGTATGCGCAAAACCCCCATCATGGTCTTCATCAACAAGTTGGACCGCGAAGGGCTGGACGGCTTCGACCTGCTCGACGAGCTGGAACAAAAGCTCGGCCTGACCGTCTGCCCGCTGAGCTGGCCGGTAGGTATGGGGCAGCGTTTCCAAGGTGTCTACAGCCTGTACGAAAAGAAACTGGTGCTCTTCCGCCCCCACGGCAAGCAGCAGGAGGAAGAGTCTATCGAAATCACCGATTTGCAAAGTGACACCCTGGATGAGTTGGTCGGTGAAGAAGCCGCTGACGAACTGCGCGAAGAGGTAGAGATGATCAATTCGGTCTATCCCGACTTTGACCGGCAAGCCTATTTAGAGGGAAAGCTGTCCCCGGTATTTTTTGGCTCGGCCATCAACAACTTCGGGGTGCGGGAACTGCTGGACTGCTTTGTAGAAATTGCACCGCCGCCCCTGCCCCGGCATACCGAAGAGCGGGAAGTATTGCCGGATGAAGACAAATTCGCCGGCTTCGTATTCAAGATACACGCCAATATGGACCCCAAGCACCGCGACCGTATCGCTTTTATGCGGGTGTGCTCCGGCAAATTTGAGCGTAATACCAATTACCTGCACGTGCGGCAGCAGCGCAAAATGAAATTCCCCAACCCAACCAGCTTCATGGCAGAGCGCAAGACGGTAGTCGATGAGGCTTACCCCGGCGATGTGGTCGGCCTGTATGACAGCGGCAACTTTAAAATCGGGGATACGGTCACGGAAGGCGAGGTACTGCATTTCAAGGGCATCCCCAGTTTTTCCCCCGAGCAATTCCGCTATGTGAACAATGCCGACCCGCTGAAGTACAAGCAACTGGATAAAGGGCTGACGCAGCTTATGGACGAGGGAGTGGCCCAGTTATTTGTCAAAGAGGACAACAACCGCAAGATTATTGGTACGGTAGGGGCGTTGCAGTTCGAAGTGATTCAGTACCGGCTGGAGCACGAGTACGGCGCCAAATGTTCCTACGAGCCGCTCCGGCTGCACAAGGCCTGTTGGGTTAGCTGCAAAGACCGCAAAGCGCTGGAAAACTTCCGCCGCCGCCGCGCCAAAGACCTCGCCCGCGATAAGCATGGGCAGCTGGTCTACCTGGCAGAATCGGCTTGGTCGTTGAAAATGGCACAGGAAAACCACCCCGAAGTGCAGTTCCACTTCACCAGTGAATTTGTGGCGGAGTAACCCCTTTTTAATCGTGCGGTTTATCCGGTACCGGGGCACTAGCGTGAAAATCCCGGTGTATCCGTTCCGCATATTGGTCTAGCAATTCCAGCACCCGCTCCCGTTCCCCCGACCGCAGTATCATGCCGATATGGTAAGGCTTGTACAAACGCCAAACAACTTCAGGGGCGGCAAAAGAAGTATCATCGGGCTGCTCAAAGCGGGACAGAGAAACGATGATGCCGGCATGGTCTTTCTTGGCCGTGGGCACTTCGTAAGCATGCCCCTTTGCCATGGCCGTTTCCAGCCGGGCCCATTCGGCCCAGAGATTGATACCGGAAGAATACTCCACCATCTCCGCTAAGTGGGCACCCCCTACTCTGGAGCTGGTTTCCAAAAAGTAGTATTTCCCATCCTCCTTCGCCCGGATAAACTCGGTATGCGAGGCACTGAACCGCATGCCAAACGCTTTCATTACTTTGGCGTTGAGCGCTTGCAGGGCTTCGTCCTCCTCCCCGCCGAAGGGCACGGTAGCCGACCGGAATATACCGCCGCCGTGCGCCACCTCGAAGGGGGTGTCTAAATACTTGGAGATGCGGCAGAAAGTATTCTTCCCGTCTACGGTGAGCGCATCCGCATGGTAAACGTCGCCGGGCTTAAACTGCTCCACCAGATAGCGGTGGCGGTCTCCACCCAAGCTTTCCAGTACGGCCCACAGTTCTTCGCTGCTGTGTACTTTTTTGATGCCGGTGGCGGAGGCTTCCGCCCGGGGCTTTACGACCCAGGGCGGGGCGACCCGCTGCGTGTATTCGTGCACCACTTCGTCGTTGAAGAGGGGCGCAAACGCAGGCACGTTGATTCCCGCTTCCTCAGCTTTCATCCGCATGGCCAGCTTGTCGCGGAAATGCCGGGCGGTGGTTTGCCCCATACCGGGAATGCGGAACGTCTCGCGTAGGTAAGCGGCTTTTTCCACATCAAAATCATCGAGCGATACAATGCGGTCGATGCGTTTGCTGCGCATGAGCCACGCCAGGCCTTTTTCCATCTTGTCGAAGTTATCCGGCGTGTTTTCATCGGTCTCCAGATAGAAAAACTCGTCTACGGATTCGCGTGGCCAGTCGGCGTTTTCCAGCTTTTTGGCGGTAAGCAAATAAACGGTATTGCCCGCCGCTTTGCAGGCCCGCAGAAAATCCTGCCCTTTTAAGTAGCAGGTAATGCACAGAAAAGATAGTGGTCGGCTCATGGTCTAAGTGTTGTGCTGTAGATAGTCGATTAGCAATCGTACGCCGTAGCCCGAAGCGCTTTTCTGGGAAGTATACTCAGAATCGCCAAACGCGACGCCGGCAATGTCCAAGTGCGCCCAGTGCGGATGGTCGGCGGTGAAAAACTCCAAGAATTTAGCGGCGGTTATCGCCCCGGACATTGGGCGGATACCCAGGTTGCGGATATCTGCTACGTCCGACTTGAGCTCGTCACCGTACACTTCCCAAGTGGGTAGCCGCCAAACGCGTTCGCCCGTACGCTCACTAGCTTGGTAGAGTTGTTCTGCCAATGCATCGTCGTTGGAAAAAAGCGCGGCGGCATGATAGCCCAGCGTCCGTACGGAGCTGCCGGTCAACGTAGCCAAGTCGATCAGCGTGTCAGGCTGGAAATGCTTGGTCATGTATGCCAGCCCATCGGCTAAAATCAAGCGGCCCTCGGCGTCGGTGTCAATGACTTCTATGGTCTTTCCACTGTAGGAGTCGATCACGTCGCTCGGTTTGATGGCTGCGGCGTCCACCGAGTTGTCCGTGGTGGGCACAATGCCAATCAAGTGTACCGGCAACTGCAGCTTGGCAGCGGCTTCCATCGTACCCAAAACAGCCGCAGCCCCGCCCATATCGCTCTTCATGTAATGCATATTGGTCGAAGGCTTGATGGAAAGGCCGCCCGTATCGAAAGTCACCCCTTTGCCGGCCAAGCCCACTTTGGGAAGGTCCCCGGCAGCTTCCTTGGGCTTGTATTCCATAATGATGAAAAAAGGCGGGGCTTCACTGCCGCGGTTGACGGCGAGCAAGGCGTGCAAGCCGGTGGCTTCTATCTCCGCTTTGTCCATCACCTGTACGCTGTAGCCGTATTGCTCGCCCGACTGCTGTGCCCATTCCGCCAAGACAGCTGGTAGTTTTTTATTGCTTGGCGCGTTGACCAGGTCCATGATGCGCATTTGCGTCATGGCGATAGCCGAACCCCGTTCCGCGGCGATTTGGCAGTCGTCTTTGGCTGCCGCTGGCACGATGAGCTCCAATCGTGCCCCGGCGGAGCGCAGCGGATGCAGCTCGGGGAGGTCCTTGGTCTTAAACCGCCCAATCTGGTAGGTGCCTAAAAGCAGGCCATTGACGGCAGCTTCTGTGGTCTGCGCGGCGGGCAGTTCTCCATGGTAGTGCGTTAAGCTCACGCCAATCTGCGTGTGGAGTTGCTTGGCGTACTGATGGGCAAAAGAACGGAAGGCCTTCAGTGCTTCGGGAAAGCCCGCCTGTTTGCCCAGCCCCAAGAGGTGCATACGGCTCTCACCTACGTATAAGGTGTGTATGTCGGACAGCTCCGCTTTAAATTCTTGCTGCAGAGCGGAAAGCGGTACGCCGGTTTCGTCGGCGATCCGGCCTAATGCCTTGGGTAAATGCTCCCCGGCAGAAAGGGGGACGATCAAAGAGGGCGGGTATTGGTCTAGGTCTATCTTGGTACTAATAATCATGTTCTCAGGTGTCATTTTGGTGAAAGAACAGCCACTCGATGGCTCTGGGGAACTCTTGGCCCCAGCGGGCTTCGTTGTGCGCCCCCTCCGGATCAAGGGAAAGCTCGAAGGTGAAAGCGGCTTCGCTGCTGTTTTCGAAAGCGTTCATGAACCGGCGGATGTTCGGGACCATATTTTCGCTCTCCCCTTCCCCGGCGTACACGTAGACCCGCATATCGTGTGGGGCATACATGTCCATAAAGTGGAAATGTATATTGGGGGCTACCCACAAAGAAGGGGAGAATATCATCAACTTGCCGTACTCCTCGGGGTACATCAGGCCGGCGTATATGCTGATGAGCCCGCCCATGGAGCTGCCTCCTATGCCCGTATGCTCCCGCCCCGGCAAGGTGCGGAAATGCTCATCGACATAGGGCTTGAGCCGGTCGGCCAAAAAGCGGACGTACTTCTTTCCGTCGCCGGAGCCCAGTTGGGTATGGTAGGAAGGCGTGAACTCGGATATGCGGTCCTCCTCCGCGTGGTCAATCGCCACTATAATAATGTCGCCGAAGCCTTGTTCGGCCATCAGTGCCAGCTTTTTGTTCACCCCCCAGTTGCCAAAGGGCGCGTGGTCGTCAAACAGGTTTTGGCCATCCTGCAGATACAGCACGGGGTAGTGCTTGTCTGTGTGGTCATAGTCGTGCGGCAACAAGGCGGCGATGCGCCGCGTCTTTATAAGGTCAGGAATATCGAAATCCTCCGTCAGCACTTCAATTTTAGGCAGGTAACCCGGGCGGTAAGCTTTGCCGTCTACCAACCAACGTTCCACGCGGTCGATGATCGTCCGCTGCCCATTCCATTTTCGCCTTCGGTTGTTTACGGCGTTGCCATAGCGGTCGACTTCCACCTGATCCCAACCGCCCCGGTGGTATTTATACTCCATTTGGCGGGGCAAGATTTCATGCTTGGGAAAGTGGAAGCTGTATTCGCCGGGGCCGGTCTGCTTTAAGCGGTAAGCCTCGTCTCGCGTACGCCACTGGTTGAAATTGCCACTCACATACACTGGGCGGCCGTTGTCTTCTGCGGGCACCTTGAGCTTCAGACTTAGCTGGTGTTCGTTGGAGTACTGTTGAAGATGCGAAGAAGAGCCTTCCGTCATAATATACAATCGATTGTCAGGTATCTAGCCCCTGTTAATGGTTGTTTAGCAAGTGCAGAATATTCAACACTGAACTAAGCTAGCAAAAATCTAAAAAAAATCGCTCGTGCTCTCTGTTTTTAGCGAAAAATCTCCAAAATTACGACGCCTGTATTTCAGACAAAAAACATAAACAGCGAAGTAGTGTATGGAAAACGATTGCTATTGGGGGATTGACTTGGGCGGAACCAAGGTAGAAGGGGCCATTTTGGAGCGGGTGTTCCCCCTTAAAGTCCTTTCTCGCCTCCGTGTGCCAACCGGCAAAGAACAGGGCTATGACCACATCATCGGGCAAATCATCCGGGTGGTGGACTTGCTGAAGGAAGAAAGCGGGAAAGCCCCGGAGCGTATTGGTATAGGCACCCCCGGCACCCTTGACCCCATCACGGGCTTGATGAAAAACTCCAATACGACGGCTTTGCTAGACCGTCCTCTTAAAGGGGACTTGGAAACGGCTTTGGGCATACCGGTGGAGATCGCCAACGACGCTAACTGCTTTGCTATTGCTGAAACCCAACTCGGGGTGGTTGCCCGCGAGATGGAAGAGGCTTCGGTCGTCTTTGGCAGTATCATGGGCACCGGCGTAGGGGGCGGTATCGTGGTAGAAGGTAAGGTGCTCAACGGCCGGCAAGGCATCGCCGGCGAGTGGGGGCACAATTTCCTCGATGCTTCCGGGGGCCCTTGCTACTGCGGCCAGATCGGTTGCGTGGAAACGGTCATATCAGGCCCGGCATTGGAACGGCACTACGAGCATCTGTCCGGCAACCGAATGACAATGAAGCAAATTGTCGCTTCTATCGATGAGGACGACGCTGCTCAGGCTACGCTTGACCGCTTGATTTCTTTTTTTGGCAAAGGGATGGCTCAGGTCATCAATATTCTGGACCCAGACGCGGTCGTGCTCGGCGGCGGCCTTGGCAATATCCCGCAGCTGTACACCAAAGGGCGGGAAGCTGTGCGCGCCAATGTGTTTAACAACCGCCTAGATACCCGTTTCCTTAGCCCGGAGCTGGGGGACAGCGCGGGCGTGTTTGGCGCGGCCTTGCTCGTAGCCGAGTAGTGGCGCGGTATCCTTTTTTTCCGTATTTTTGGGATAACCAATAAAAAGCCATGACAGCCTATGCGCATTTCTTGTCCCCTATCGGCTGCCTTCGCGTAGAAGGCAGCGCAGAAGGCATCAGCGCAGTGCAGCGGGTGGACACCAAGCCTTGCCCGACAGGGCCTATCCCGGAGGTACTGAAGCCCTGCATCCAACAGCTAGCAGCTTACTTCCGCGGAGAGCGGGAAACCTTCGACCTACAGTTAGACTTTGGGGACGCGCCGCCATTCCACCGCCGGGTGTGGAACCTGCTCATGGACATCCCCTACGGCCATACCACCACCTACCAGGCTATAGCCGAAAAGCTAGGCGACAAGAAAGCCGTGCGCGCCGTAGGGCAGGCCAATCGCCACAACCCTATAGCTATCATCGTGCCCTGCCACCGCTGCATCGCCAAGAGCGGCGACTTGCAAGGCTACTTCTACGGCCTGGATACCAAACGGCAATTGCTGGAGTTAGAAAACCCGATGAGTTTTGCCAGACAGGGGAGTTTGTTTTAATCTCCTTATCTTCGCCACCAAAAGAGCATGCCCTACCAAGCCACCCTGGCTTACGCCAAATCGCTGGACGAGCAAGACCCACTACGTCACTTCAGAGACCAATTCTACATTCCGCCGCACAATGGGAAGGACAGCCTCTACCTCTGTGGCAATTCCCTAGGCTTGCAGCCCAAATCCGCCGAAGCGGCCCTGCAGCATGAGCTGGAACACTGGAAAACGCACGGTGTAGAGGGGCACTTCCGCGGCGATATGCCCTGGAAAGACTACCATAAGTTTTTGGCCCGGCAGTCTGCTCACGTGGTCGGTGCCCAAGAAAAGGAGGTGGTGGTCATGAATACCCTGACGACCAACCTGCACCTCATGATGGTCAGCTTCTACCGGCCCACGGCGGAGCGGTACAAAATTATTATGGAGGCCAGTGCTTTCCCATCCGATCAGTACGCCATGGAAAGCCAAGTGCGTTGGCACGGCTTTGACCCGGAAGAGGCCATAGTGGAAGTAAAGCCGCGGGAAGGCGAGGAGACCTTACGCACGGAAGATATCGTCGACGCCATCGAGCAGCACGGGACAACTACCGCTTTGGTCATGTTCGGCGGCGTCAATTACTTCACCGGGCAGCTTTTTGACATGAAAGCCATCACGGAGGCAGCCCACCGGGTGGGGGCATACGCGGGTTTCGACCTAGCACACGCTGCGGGCAATGCGCCATTGCAATTGCACGACTGGGGTGCCGATTTCGCCGTCTGGTGCAGCTACAAATACTTGAATTCGGGGCCGGGCGGGCCGAGCGGGGCTTTTGTGCACGCGCGCCACGGCAATAATCCCGAGCTGCCCCGCTTTGCCGGCTGGTGGGGGCACGATGAAGATGACCGCTTCCTGATGCGCAAGGGCTTTAAGCCGATGCCGGGGGCTGAGGGCTGGCAGTTGAGCAACGCCCAGATTTTTAGCTTTGCGGTGCACAAGGCGAGCCTTGATATTTTCTACCAGGCCAGTATGCCTGCCCTGCGCGCCAAAAGCGAGCTGCTGACTGGCTACTTGGAGTTCTTGGTACAGCAGGCTTCGGAGGATTCCGGGCGCTTCCGTATCATAACCCCGGGAGACCCGAAGCAGCGCGGCTGCCAGTTATCGATCTACACGGAGTCCGGTGGCAAACAGCTCTTTGACCGCCTATCCGAGCAGGGGGTTGTCTGCGACTGGCGGGAGGACAACCTGAGCGGCAAGCAAGTCGCACCGGGCGAGGCTGGGGTGATACGGGTGGCTCCCACGCCTTTGTATAATACGTTTGAGGAGGTATATACTTTTAGTCAGCTGCTCGGGCATTAGCAAAGCATGTGATTCTGATTGGTGTA
The DNA here is from genome assembly GCA_009908745.1 of Bacteroidota bacterium. Classification (GTDB taxonomy): domain Bacteria; phylum Bacteroidota; class Bacteroidia; order Chitinophagales; family Saprospiraceae; genus Phaeodactylibacter. Next base: position 17,869 of record JAAAOU010000100.1, on the reverse strand, counting down.
TGAAACTCTACCACGAAGAGCACCACAATTAAACAACCATATGGCTCAAGCCCCCAAACCCAAGGCTCAAAGCCGCTGGCAACTTTTCCGGTACAGCGCACCGCTTTTGGCATTTGGTCTACTGCTTACTTTTTTCTCCAGTTTTGGACAGACATTCCTGCTGTCGCTTTATGTGCCTTCCATCGAATCACTGCTGGGCATCAGCAACACGACTTTTGGAAGCCTTTACGCTGCGGCTACCTTGTCGAGCGCTTTTACCTTGCCTTGGTTAGGCGGCCGGTTCGACAAGATGGATATCCGTTACTATACCGTGATGGTGGCTTCGGGTTTGACGGGCGCTTTGCTGCTGCTGTCTTTTTCCACGCATATCATTATGGTGGTATTGGCCTTTTACGGCTTACGCCTCTTTGGGCAGGGCTTGATGAGCCACACATCGGTTTCCGCCATGGCCCGGTACTTTGAGCGGAACCGGGGAAAGGCCATCGGGGTCGCTACCCTTGGGCATCCGGTGGGAGAAGCTACGCTGCCTTTGCTTGTCACGCTGCTGATCGGCCTGGTAGGGTGGCGTTCCACGCTGCAGTTTTCCGCCTTGAGCGTAGCGGTAGTGGTCCTCCCCCTGTCTTTGTTACTGCTGTACCGCTCCAAAACACGGCTGCAGCAATTCCACGACAGCGTAGCGGAAAGCCCGGCTTCCGAAGCGCCCGATACGCGGCTTTGGCAAATTATTAGCGAACGGCGTTTCTGGGTAATAGCACCTTTAGTCTTCATCATCGGGTATACCAATACGGCGATTTTCTTTTTCCAGCTCAAGCTGGGCGAGGCGCGGGGCTGGAGCCCAGAATGGGTGGCGGGCTCGCTCTCCGCTTTCGCCTTGGCCAGCGCGTTGGGTATGGCCGGCAGCGGCCCTTTGGTCGACCGGCTTTCGGCGCGGCGGCTGTTCCCCGCATTTATGTTTCCTTACTTGGCGGGCCTGGGTATCCTCATCTTTTACGATCAAGCTGTTTCCTATCCGATCGCATTGCTGTTCATGGGGCTGTCCAACGGGGCCGGCAGTACCATCAAAAACGCGCTCTTGGCGGAGGTGTACGGCATACGTGTGATTGGCCGGGTGCGGAGCGTATTCACTACGGTGATGGTGGTGAGTACAGCCTTAGGGCCGGTCACCTTTGGCATTATGCTCGATGCAGGCTGGACCTTCGTCTCCATCTTTGCCGCAGTAGCAGGGGCCATGGCCTTGACGGTCGCGAACGGGCGGCGGCCCGTACGCCGTTCTTAGGTTTTCTTTGCGTTTATCGCCAAAATACTAGCAGTGGCATGACAACAGCCGTTCAATTCCTACCAACTTCCCGCAAAAGCCTATACATTTGCCGTGTACGATCTCGCCTTAGCCAAAACACCTACTTAAAGCAGGAATGGTTTGCCCCGGTAGTCCATCGGAGCATACCGTTTCGCAACAGTAGGGTAACCTGAAAATAGATAACTCATGAAAGTGCTGAAATTCGGTGGGTCTTCCGTTGCTGAACCAGAGCGGATCCGCATTATCGTAGATATACTTAAAGGCTACTACACCAAAGGGGAAAAGTTTACTGTGGTATTCTCCGCTTTTGGCGGCGTGACGGATATGCTCATTGAGATGGGCAATCTGGCTGCGAAAGGGGACGAAGCCTATCAGGAAAAATTCGACGCCTTCCGGCAACGGCACATTGACGCGGTAGATGAATTATTGAAGGGGGAATACAAAGCGATGGTCCTGCCAGAGATGGAGCGCAGCAACGAAGTGCTCAAAAACCTGCTGTACGGCATCTTTTTGGTGCGGGAAGCTTCAAAGCGGACAATGGACTACGTGCTGAGCTTTGGCGAGCGCAACTCCGCCTTCATCATATCCCATGTGCTGCGGCAGAGCGGTATCAATGCCAGCTACTTGGACGCCCGGCGTATCATTAAAACCGACAAAACCTTCGGGGCGGGCCGGGTGGATTTCAAACTGACCTACCAGAAGATTCGGGAGCACTACGCGCAGCACCCTGATGTGCAGGTGGTGACTGGTTTTGTGGCTTCCGCCAAAGGGGGCTTGACAACCACCCTCGGGCGGGGCGGCTCCGACTATACCGCTTCGCTCATAGCCGCCGGGCTGGATGCAAGCGGTATAGAAATCTGGACCGATGTCGACGGTGTGCTCACGGCTGACCCCCGGCGGGTCCGACGGGCGTTCACTATACCGAGCATGACCTACGCGGAGGCTATGGAGATGTCGCACTTTGGTGCCAAAGTCATATACCCTCCTACCTTGCAGCCGGCGCTGCTTAAAAAGATTCCACTTTATATTAAAAACACTTTTAATGCAAGTTTCCGGGGTACGCTTATCTCCGACCGCCCCGATTCGGACGCGCACGCGGTGAAAGGCATCTCGTCTATTGGGAATGTTGCCTTGCTCACATTGTCGGGAAGCGGGTTGTTTGGGGTCCCGGGCATCGCTGGCCGGCTATTCTCCTCTTTGGCGACGGCGGATATCAATATCATTCTCATCACGCAGGGCTCCTCGGAGCATTCGATCAGCTTCGCGGTGCAGCCGAGTGTGGCAAACCGTGCCCGGAAACGAGTGGAAGCGGAGTTTGAATACGAGATGAGCATGAACGTGGTCGACCCCGTCAAGATCGAAGCGGACTTGTCGGTGGTGGCCATCATAGGCGAAAATATGCGGTATCAGCCGGGCATATCCGGCCGGCTTTTTCAGGCTATGGGCAAAAATGGGATCAACGCGGTGGCCATTGCGCAGGGCTCTTCCGAACTCAATATCTCCGTGGTCATCAACCGTTCGGATGAGGCCAAAGCGCTCAATGCATTGCACGAGGCCTTCTTCCTGTCGGAAACGAAAGAACTGCACCTCTTCATGATTGGTGTAGGTTTGATTGGCAGCACTTTGATCGAGCAGGTAAAAGCGCAGGCGGCCTTCCTGAAAGAAAAGCGTGGTTTGGAATTGCGCATCGTGGGCCTAGCCAACAGCCGCAAGATGCTATTCCAGGAAGAAGGGATCGATCTCGATAACTGGCGGGAAGCGCTGGACGCCTGCGAGGTCAACATGGACCCCGCCATCTTCGTCGGGAAAATGAAAGAGATGAATTTATCGAATACGATTTTTGTCGATAATACCGCTAGCGATCAGGTGACGGCCTACTACGAAGATATACTCGATTCTAGCATCCCGATTTCTACGCCGAACAAAATTGCCATATCCTCAGGTTTTGCGCAGTACCAACGTCTGAAGGCCATTGCGGCAAAGCGGGATGTACAGTTCTTATACGAAACCAACGTCGGTGCCGGCCTGCCGGTCATCTCCACCCTGAACGACCTTATCATCAGTGGGGACCGCATCCTGAAGATCGAGGGGGTAGTCTCGGGCTCGTTATCGTTCATCTTCAACAATTTCAAATCGGGCACGCGCTTCAGTGATATTGTCAAGCAAGCGCAAGAGCTGGGGTATACCGAACCCGATCCGCGGGTGGACCTGAATGGCCTTGACGTACAGCGCAAACTGATCATCCTTTCCCGGGAGACGGGCCTGCCTATGGAAGCGGCCGATGTGGAGATAGAAAATATCCTGCCGACGGCTTGCCAGCAAGCGGAGACCGTAGAGGCTTTCTTTGCCGAGCTGGAAAAAGCGGATGACACCTTCGAGCAATTGAGGCAGGAAGCCGAGCAAGAGGGAAAGGCCTTGCGTATGGTCGCGAGCCTGGCCGAAGGCAAAGCCCGGATCAGCTTGCAAAAGGTAGATAGCAAGCACCCGTTCTACAGTTTGAGCGGAAGCGACAACATGATCGTCTTCACCACGGAGCGGTATAAAGAGCGTCCTTTGGTGGTACGCGGCCCCGGTGCGGGTGCGGAGGTAACGGCGGCGGGCGTGTTTGCCGAAATCATAACGATTGGAAATTACCTGGTTTAATGAAAAAAGAAGTACGAGTGTTCGCACCGGCAACTGTGGCGAACGTTGCGGTCGGTTTTGATATTTTAGGGTTTGCCCTGCAGGCCCCGGGCGACGAGATCGTAGCGAGGCGGGTGGACAAAGCCGGGCTGCATATCAAGACCATCACCGGCGACGGCGGCAAGCTGCCCTACGAAGTGGATAAGAATACCGCTGGTTTTGCGGCGCGCTGTTTGCTCCGGCAGTTAGAAGCAGAAGCGATAGGCGTAGAGCTGGAGATTCACAAGAAGATGCCTTTTGGCTCGGGCCTGGGCTCTAGCGCGGCGAGTTCGGCGGCTGGAGCCATGGCGGTGAATGCCCTGCTCGGTATGCCGGTTTCGAAAATGGATACCCTGCACTGCGCGGTGCTCGGGGAGCAGGTAGCGGATGGGGCTTACCATGCGGACAACGTCGCCCCTTCCCTACTTGGCGGCATCATCCTTATCCGGGCAAATGAGGCCTTGGACGTACACCGCCTGCCAGTGCCGGAAGCGCTGCACGCCGCAGTGGTATACCCGCACGTTAGCATACTCACCAAGGATGCCCGCGACGTGCTCAGCCCGAGGGTCACGCTACAGCAGAGCATACAGCAGTGTGGCAACTTGGCTGGGCTCATGGTAGGGTTATACGAGTCAGACTACGGGCTCATCGGCCGTTCGCTGGAGGACGTCATTATAGAGCCGCAGCGCGCGCCGCTTGTCCCCCATTTCGCGGAAGTCAAGCAAGCCGCTTTGGATGCGGGCGCTCTAGGGTGCAGTATTTCAGGTGCCGGGCCTTCCGTTTTTGCTTTATGCCAAGGGGCGGAGACGGCTTCCGCGGTAGCCAAAGCAATTAGCAGTATTTTCACCCGGCAAAACATACCCAACGACCCTTACGCTTCGCCGGTTAATCAGGAGGGCGCAAAAATCATCTAGCCATGAGACTATACAGCACAAAAAGCCGCGGGCAATATACCGATTTGAAAGAAGCCGTACTGCGGGGGTTGCCGCCGGACAACGGCTTGTACATGCCGGAGCGTATACCGGCCCTTCCTGAGCATATACTCCGCAACCTGCGTCAGTTGCCCTTTGCGGATATTGCTTTTGAGGTAACCCGCAACTTGCTGCAAGGGGCTATACCTGACCCCGACCTCCGGAAGATCATTGAGGAGGCGGTCAATTTCCCGGCACCGCTCGTGCAGCTGGACGAGGACAAGTACGTCTTGGAGTTATTTCACGGGCCCTCGCTGGCGTTCAAAGACTTTGGCGCGCGCTTCATGGCGCAGCTGATGAGCTACTTCAACCGCGGCGAAGCCCAAGAATTAGTTATCCTTGTTGCTACATCCGGCGATACCGGCGGCGCGGTAGCTGCCGGCTTTTACCAGACCCCGGGCACGCGGGTGGTCATCCTCTACCCTAGCGGCAAGGTGTCTGCGCTGCAGGAAAAGCAGCTGACTACCCTGGGGCACAATATCACCGCTTTGGAGGTTGACGGCACCTTTGACGACTGCCAGGCGATGGTCAAGAAGGCTTTTTTGGATGAAGAGCTGACGGGCCGTATCCGCTTGACCTCCGCCAATTCCATCAATATTTCCCGCCTCATCCCACAGTCCTTTTACTACTTTGAAGCCTACAAGCAACTCCCCAAAGGCAGCGATGCCGTGTTCTGCGTGCCCAGCGGCAACTTTGGCAACCTCACTGCCGGCCTGCTCGCCCAGCGTATGGGGCTGCCCGTCCGGCATTTTGTGGCCGCAACCAATATCAACGACGTGGTGCCGGCCTACTTGGAGACCGGCGAGTACCGCCCCCGCCCTTCCCGCCGCACCCTGAGCAACGCCATGGACGTCGGCAACCCTTCTAATTTTGCCCGCATGAAGGACCTGTACCACGATTTGGAGGAACGTTCCACGTGGAACAAAATGCGGGCGTCCATCACCGGTTATGCCTACGACGATGAGCAGACTAAGGCCGGGCTGCAGGAGGTGTACGAGCGGTACGGCTACGTGATTGACCCGCACGGGGCGGTCGGGTACCTAGCGCTCAAAGAACATCAGCTGGCGAACCCGGGTACCAAGGGCGTCGTGCTGGAGACCGCCCACCCTGCCAAGTTCTTGCCAGACGTAGAAGCGGCCTTGGGGCAGCAGATCGAGGTGCCGCAGCGGCTGGCAAGGCTCGCTGACCAACCCAAGGAGGCCGTCGGGCTGCCAGCTGATTTCAACCGCTTCAAAGACTGGCTGCTGGCGAGCCTGGGCTGAGTTTGTCTGCGGCGCGTGTGTTCCACGTGGAACACGCTCGCAACCCTGTCCCCTCAAAACCATGAGCGCGCTTCCACTGTTGTCTTTCCGTTGATTTCCCTACTTTTGGGGTTTCCGATTAGTATAACATAACCAATACTCATGAAGCGACTACTGCTCCTTGCCGTTGCAGCTAGCCTGTGCCTGGTGGGCTACGCGCAGCAAGAAAACACCAACCAAAACAAGTTCAGGCAACTGTACAACGAGCTGCCCACGCCCAACGTGTACCGCAACGCGGCCGGCGCGCCGGGCCACGAATACTGGCAGCAGCGTGCCGACTACCAGATTGACATTGAGCTGGACGACGAGAAACAGCGGATTTACGGGACGGAGACCATTACGTACCACAATAATGCACCCGACCCGCTGGGCTACCTCTGGGTGCAGCTTGAGCAAAACCGCCGGGCTAAAGACTCGGATACCTATAAGATACAGCAGAGCGGCATGGACGAGCGTATGTCCTCCGGGCAGCTTAAACGCCTCACCCCTACTTTCGACGGCGGGTTTAAACTTGATTACGTGAAGGATGCCTCTGGCCAGCCTCTACCGTACACGGTCAACAAAACCATGATGCGCATCGATCTGCCGCAGCCCTTGATGCCGGGCGAGCAGCTTAGCTTCGACATCAAATGGTGGTACAATATCAACAACCGCATGGAAATCGGCGGGCGCTCCGGCTACGAATACTTCGAGGAAGATGACAACTACCTCTACACCATCGCGCAATTCTTCCCCCGCATGGCTGTCTACAACGATGTGGAAGGTTGGCAGAACAAGCAGTTTCTCGGCCGTGGGGAGTTTACCCTGCCGTTTGGCGACTACAAAGTGAGCCTAACTGTGCCGGCAGACCATCTCGTGTCCGCCACGGGTACACTGCAAAACCCGGAGAAGGTGCTGACCAAAGCGCAGCGGGAAAAACTGGAAGAAGCTAGGAAAGAGCGCGACGAGCCTGTCATTATCGTGTCGGAAGAAGAGGCAAGAAAGAATGAGCAAGACAAGTCGACCAAGAAAAAGACTTGGATATTTGCCGCCGAAAACGTGCGCGATTTTGCGTTCGCTTCTAGCCGCAAATTTATCTGGGACGCGATGGGCGTAGAGCAGAGCGACGGCAGCGTGGTAATGGCGATGTCGATGTACCCCAAGGAGGGCAACCCGCTCTGGGGCCGCTACTCGACCAAGGTCGTTGCGCATACGCTAAAGTGGTATTCGCACTACACTTTCGATTACCCTTACCCCGTCGCTTGGTCTATCAACGCGAAGAGTATCGGCATGGAGTACCCGATGATCTGCTTTAACTTCGGCCGACCGGAGGAGGATGGCACTTATTCTGCCCGTACCAAGTACGGTATGATTGGCGTGATCATCCACGAAGTAGGGCATAATTACTTCCCTATGATCGTCAATTCAGACGAGCGGCAGTGGACTTGGATGGACGAAGGGCTCAACACTTTCTTGCAGTACCTCACGGAGCAGCAATGGGAACGCAACTATCCGAGCCGCCGTGGGCCTGCCCACAAAATTGTCGATTACATGAAGGGCGATAAGGATAAAATCTCCCCGATTATGACCAACTCGGAGTCGATCTGGCAGTTTGGCAACAACGCCTACGGCAAGCCCGCCACGGCCTTGAATATCCTGCGGGAGACGATTATGGGGCGTGAATTGTTTGACTACGCCTTCAAGACTTACGCCAACCGCTGGATGTTCAAGCACCCTTCTCCCGCTGATTTCTTCCGGACTATGGAGGATGCTTCGGCGGTAGACTTGGACTGGTTTTGGCGGGGCTGGTTTTTTACCACGGATCATGTAGACATCGCTTTGGAGAGCGTAGCGTGGTATCAGGTGGATACGCAAGACCCCCTGGTGGAAAACGAGCGTACCCGCAAGATGCAGGAGGAAGCGCCGCGGGGTATCAGCAGCATCCGCAATGAGCAGATGATCTCCAAAACACAAGACGAAATCGACCCGAGTATCCGTGATTTTTATACGGAATACGACCCGCTTAAAGTGACTATACTGGATAAAGAGGAGTACGAGCGCTACCTCAACAGCCTGGATAAAGACAGCCGTGCTTTGCTGGAGGCTGGGCAGAATTACTACGAACTGAGCTTCCGAAACGAGGGTGGGCTGGTGATGCCGATCATTTTGCAATTCCAGTTTACAGATGGTTCTACCGAAGACCATTACATTCCCGCAGAAATCTGGCGGCGCAACCACGAGGAGGTGAGCAAAGTGTTTATCACGGAAAAAGAAATTCAGCAGATTGTTCTAGACCCGTATCTGGAAACGGCCGATGTGGATACGGAGGATAATTACTACCCACCCCGCACACAGCTTAATCGCTTCGAGCTCTACAAACGCAACCGCAGCCGATGGGGTGGCGGGGAAAACCCGATGCAGCGGGCCCGCCGGGCGAAAGCCAAAGAAGAAGGGACGAACTAAAATTGGTCCGGCTGTGCGAAAAATGAAGAGGCTGCCCCTTCCGGGCTGGCCTCTTTTGCTTTATGCCCTTAAAAAGAGCTTATCAGTGCAAAAGTGTTAAAATTAGGTGTGAGGGTGGATTTTTAAAGCTGGGTTTGTTGGAAATCAATTATGTATTAGGTTTATTTTGTTTTGTGGGTATAAATAATTGTTTACCAGTAGTTTGTAATTGGTGTTTAAAACTATAACATACTCTAATCGTGCTTTTTTAAGCGCTTTAAGCCCTTTTATTTCCCCGTAAAATGGGTTGGCCTTTACCCAAGGCTTGAATACGCGCTAAAAAATGGGGTAAAATAAGGAACAACCACCCCAAAAATTGAGGGGCGGCTGTCCTTGGGGGGTAGGGAACAATTTAGTTAGTCTTCAAAGCTGCAAACGATGGTGCCATCCGCTTCGAGTATTACATCGTACTCGTCATCATCATCATCATCGGTTTCGTTTTCTACTTCCACCCAGTAGCGGTTGCTGCCGTCAGGCATCGTCAAGACTTCTGCATCTTCAATTTGGAAGTTGGGGTATTCAGACTGAAGGGTAGTAGCAACAGCCTGTGGCAGGTCATTGATGTTGATATCATCGGCTTCGAACAAGAAGTCGCCATTTAGGGCAAAGTACAGATCGCGGTCTGTAGAACCCATCTCAATTTCAACTTCTATAACAAAACCGTCGCAAAAGTCCTCCCGGTCGACATAATCGATGGTGTAGCCAGGGAAATTATTCTCTATGTAATTTGCTGCGGCTTCTGGAAGGTTGATGTCATCATCGTCGTCGCCGTCATCATCATCGTCGCCCTCGTCATCGTCGTCGCCGTCATCATCGTCATCGTCGCCCTCATCGTCATCGTCGCTTTCATCGTCGTTACCGTCGTCATCCTCACCCTCATCGTCGTCGTCATCCTCGCTACAGGCGAAGGTGCCGTCAGCGGTGAAGTAAACGTCGACGTCATTAGAGAGGTCTACATCGAAAAACTCCCAGCCAAATTCAACTTCTATACTGACTTCTTCGATTGCCGCATTGGGGAACTCGGTGTCCAGATAATCCAGAGCGGCTTGCGGCAGTTGGCTGACATCTACATATACATCCTCTGTATCTACTCCGGAGTTGATCAGGTCTCCATTGGCGCTGAAGAGCAACTCTAGTTCTTGCCCCTGATAAGTGATCTCAACGCCAAATCGCTGACTACCGTCGCTGAGGTATTCATCTACGTCGTCGAGGTCATATCCAGCGTAGTTGGACTCCAGGTAGCTGACTATAGCATCAGGAAGTGCATCGAAGCTGATGTCGATATCCTCTTCGCAGGGGCTATAGTCGAGATCGTTGTTGAGTACGGTAGAAAAGGGATTGCTTGAGTCATCACTGTCGTTGAAAGTGTCAAGCAGTTCGCAACTGTTGAAGGTCAGTAAGGCAGCCATACCAAGTACGGCGAAAATCATCTTTTTCATAGCAAATTGATTGTTGGTTAAAAAATTGAGCATTGCCGATAGTCTATCGGCTTAACTACACTGCAAACATACCGGCAAAGCGAGGGGCAAGCAAATACAAAAAAAGGGATTTGTCAAGGCAATATGTAGGTGAGCGGCACACTGGGTTAGGTGAAGCGCAAGTAAACAAAAGGGTTAGCACTTCATATTTATAAAACACTAAATACGAAAGAAGAGATTGTCAAAAATAAGAGGGCTGTACGCGGTAGACCCGAGCAAAAAACAGTCAAAAAATTGGTTTATGGCCTACTTCGTCACCGTAACGGGCGGCCTAGCATCTATTCGCTCGGGTGTTGTTTCGCTCATCGGGCATCCGCAGTCGAGGGTTTTGCAGGCAGAAAGCGTTGCCATCAAGGCTAGAAGCAGCGCAAAGTATTTAATTTTGGGCATAAACTGTTTTTACTCAAAGATAAGGATTCGCAGTGGAGCAGCCAACCCGCATTTTATTTGCCGTGCTCGATTGGGGGCTGGGTCACGCGACCCGGAGCTTGCCGCTCATACAGGAGGCTTGTCGGCAGGGCGCCTTGCCGGTGGTTGCTTCGGCGGGCGATGCCGGGCACTACTTGCAGCAGGAGTTGCCGGCGCTCCCGTACATCGAGTTGCCGGCCTACAATATCCGGTACCCCTATCAGAACATGGTGGCTAACATGGCTATACAGTTGCCTAAGATTGCGCGTGCGACGATAATGGAGCATAGAAAGATACAGCGGCTGATTGCAACCCACCATATACAAGCTATAGTGTCCGACAACCGGTTTGGCTGTTGGTCGAGTGCGGTGCCTAGTATCTTTCTCAGCCATCAATTGCAGCTGCGGACGCCGGTGCCGGTACTGACTAGGCTGGCTAATACGCTGAACCACTACTTGCTGAAGCGCTACGATCAATGCTGGATACCCGACAGGGCAGGGGAAGAAAGTCTTAGCGGGGCACTTTCGGTCCCGCCGGCGGGTTTGGCCTATCGCCATCTCGGGCTGCTATCCCGTTTTACAAACCAAAGCCGAAACCCGGCATCTGAGCCTATAGACGTACTCGCCCTACTGTCGGGCCCCGAGCCGCAGCGGACCTATTTGGAAAAGGAGCTATTGCCGCAGCTCCGGGCAATAGCGGGCCGCAAGGTGCTGGTAAGAGGGACTATGGTGGGAGAGCAACTGCAGGTTTCGGAGGGGTTGACCATTTACAATTACCTAGGAAGCGAAGCCTTGGGGCAGTTATTGGCAGCAGCCCGGGTAGTCGTGTGCCGCTCCGGTTACAGCAGCCTAATGGACCTCTCGGCAATGGGCAAACGCGTGCTGCTCATCCCTACGCCGGGCCAAACCGAACAGGAGTACTTAGCAAGCCGGCTCTTTAAGCAAGGCTGGGCTGCCGTACAGCGGCAAGGGGACATCCATCTCCGAGAAGGTATAGCTGCTGCTGAGCGCCGAGGCGGGCTGTCGGCACATCAAGAGGACAGTAAGGTCGAAGCGGCCATAAGGTGGCTTATTGCTTCAGCAAATTCAGCAGGTACTCGCCGTAACCGCTTTTGAGGTATTGATGCCCCAGTTTTTCTAATTGCTCAGCGTCAATGAATCCCCTTTCGTAAGCGACTTCTTCAATACAGCCAATCTTCAGCCCTTGCCGGTCCTCGATGACTTGGATGAACTGCCCGGCCTGCATGAGGGACTTGTGGGTGCCGGTATCCAACCAAGCCACCCCGCGGCCGAGCACCCCTACTTTTAGCCGCCCCGCCGCAAGATAATGCTTGTTGACATCCGTAATTTCGTACTCCCCCCGGGCACTGGGCTTGAGGTTTTTGGCAATTTCGATCACATTATTGTCGTAGAAGTACAAGCCCGGTACAGCATAGTGCGACTTTGGCCGGGCAGGCTTCTCCTCTATGGATAAAGCGTTGAAGCTTTCATCAAACTCTACTACACCGTAGCGCTCCGGGTCTGCTACCCAATACGCAAACACCACCCCGCCATCCGGATCGGTGCTTTCCTGCAGGGATTGGCCCAACCCGGCACCGTGGAAAATATTGTCCCCGAGAATCAGGGCGGCGGCATCGTCACCAATGAAAGACTCCCCAAGCACAAAGGCTTGCGCCAGGCCGTTGGGCTCATACTGCGGGATGTAAGAAAAGTTGCAACCGATTTGGCTGCCGTCACCCAGCAATTTTTCGAAATTAGGCAGGTCGTGGGGGGTAGAAATAATCAGAATATCGCGGATCCCCGCTGACAGCAGTGTAGAAAGCGGGTAGTAAATCATGGGCTTGTCGTAGACCGGCATCAGTTGTTTGCTCACCGCGAGCGTAAGCGGGTAAAGGCGTGTACCCAAGCCACCGGCCAAAATGATCCCTTTCATGTAAATATTGGTTTTTGTTAGGAGGATAGCGTCGTACTATGGGCTTACCCTTCATTCTGGAAAATAGCGCGGATGCGAAGCACCAGCTCCACCGGCTTGAACGGTTTGGTCACAAAGTCGGTTGCTCCCTTTTTCATGGCTTCCATGATAAGGTCATCGTTTTCCATGGGGGCGATCAGCACTATAGGGGTTGCTTTTTTCATATCCTGCCGTAGAAAATCTACAAGTTCAATACCCGAGACTTTTGGCATATCAATATCAGTCACCACCAAGTCTGGTTTTTCGTCTTTGATCAGCTTTTGAGCTTTTTCCCCATCGTCGGCTAGGGTGAGCTCGTAGCCTTGCTTCTGCAAACGGAATTTGAGCGCGGTAAGCAGGATCTCTTCGTCTTCGCAAATAAGAATTTTCTTCAAGGTGCTCAGTTTTTTATCCTCCTAAAGATAATAGCTTCTGCGAAAATCCACCATTAATGGGCGGTAAAGTTGGTCGTGCAATAGTCAACTGCCGGGTGAGGCGTGGCGGATGAACGCTTAGGCGTGGTGCAGAAAGGCCACCGTGGCTGTTTGGTTTTGCCGCAGCAATGTAGCAGTTTCTAGCTTTGTGGTGCCTTTTAAGCGTCCGATAGGCTTTCGCTGAGGGCGGATTTCGGGACCGAGACTTGCCCTAACCTGCTTATAGTCTGACAACTCAGGATTTGTGAAAATATGACGCCGCTATTTTTTCGGCTGGCAAGGCGGAAAACGTAGGCATAGCCTAAGTTCTGTCGAGGCTTTCCAACGCAGCAAGGCGGAAAAAGAGCAAGTCAGAATTCACAAATTTCGGGTTGTCAGACTATATAACGGGGGATGAACACGAAATTGGCCCCCAAGTCGCTCAGTACAAACAGACAGAGCTGATCGTGGGGGTCTTTATACACCTCTTTGAAGTTTTCCACTTTGCTCATTTCCACGATCTTCTTGGTAGCCAGCTCCTCCAGTGTGGTGGCATTCACAGACCAGTTGGCACCGCCTTCTTCCCGTTCGATCAGCGGCAGGCCAATATCCACCGTATGCTGATGGACCACAAAGATGGGGTATAAACTCACATTTTGGTCGAGTATAGCATCGGCGGCTTTGCCCATCACCTCCAGGTAGGGTTTGAGTTCGGTTTCCAGCTTTTCGATCTTGGAGCGGACAAAATGCTCGTTCATGATATTCGTCGGTTAAAATCAATAATATACGGTTCTTTTTCCGGAATTGCCAACCTCCTCCGGCTACCGTGCTTCCAGCAGCACCACGTTCTCGATGTGATGCGTGTGGGGGAACATATCCACGGGCTGCGCTTTCCGGACCCGGTAGTGTGGGCTCAACACTTGCAGGTCACGGGCCTGAGTAGACGGGTTGCAGCTCACATACACTATACGGGGGGCGCGGAGTTCGAGCAACAACGCTACTACCTTGGGGTGCATACCTGCCCGGGGCGGGTCCGTAATCAAAAGGTCCGGTGCCCCGTGCTGTTCGGCGAACGCCGGGCTCAAGATGTCCTTGACGTCCCCTGCGTAGAAAACGGTGTTGTCGATATTGTTCAGTGCAGCGTTTTCTTCCGCATCGGCTATGGCTTCGGGGATTTCCTCAATGCCGACGACCTGCTTGCAGTGCTTGGCAATGTACAGTGCAATACTACCGATACCGGTGTACAGGTCGTATACGTTTTCTGTGCCCTTGAGTTCGGCGAAGTCCACTACCGTATCGTACAGCGCCTTGGCTTGGTGGGTATTGGTTTGGAAAAACGACTTGGGGCCTACCTTGAAGCGCAGCCCCCCCAGTTGTTCGGACACAAAGCCCGGCCCGGCGTAGGTGTGCATTTCCAAGTCGTACATAAAGTCGTTTTTCTTGGTATTAATGCAGTAGCAGAGGGTGTTGATTTCCGGAAAGCGCGCCAGCACGGCATCCATCAGCGGCTGGTACAGCTCCGGTTTATCCTGGTAGAAACTCAGTAGCACCAATATTTCCCCCGTGGTGGTAATGCGGAACATCACCTGCCGCATGAAGCCTTCGTGCGCCCGGGCATCGTGGAAACTCAGGCCTTGCCCGATGGCCAGCTCTTGAATGCCGTTGCGCAGGCGGTTAGAAGGGTCGGGCTGCAGCCAGCAGTGCTCGATGTCTATCACTTTGTCGAATGCCCCGGCCGGATGGAAGCCAAGGACATCGGCTTTGTTGCTGATCTCGGTATTCAGTTCCTCAGGTTGCAGCCAACGTTTGTTGGAAAAGGAAAATTCGAGCTTGTTGCGGTAGTAGCGGGTCTTTTCCGCTGCTTTGATCGGGAAAAACTGGTCGACTTCGACCTTGCCGATACGCTCTAGGGCGTCGCGTACCACCTGCTCTTTGTACTTGGCCTGGGCGTCGTATTGCAGGTGTTGCCATTTACAGCCTCCGCAATTCCAGAAGTGCTGGCAGAAAGGCTCGGCGCGCTCTTCCCCGTATTCGTGCACCGTTTGCGCTTCCCCCATGAGGACGCCTTTTTTCTTGCGCCGTACCAGCACGTCGGCCATGTCGCCGGGCACAACGCCCTCCGCAAAAATAACCTTCCCGTCCTCCGTGCGGCCTACCGACCGGCCCTTATCGGCAATGCCCGTAAACCGGACTTCAGGCACTAGCCTTGGCTTCTTTCTTCTTCCCATTTGCGTGTGCTTTTCAAAACTGCAAAACTAGGCATTATCCTCCGGAGGCGGTAGGCCGTTTCCCGCTGTTTATCCCCGAAATTTGTTAAACCATCGATAATCTCGCGGATTTGAATGGTCCAATGGAGTATTTTCCCTATCTTTTGATGTCAAATTATCACTTTTTCACAAACCCTCTTAGCATGAGATTACAACACCTTATCGGAGCGCTCTGCCTCTCGCTCCTGCTCTCCAGTCCTATTTTTGCGCAAAGCGATGCGCTTCCTGAAGGCATCACCAAAGTCACTTCCGTGGAAGGTATCACAGAGTACGCCTTGGAAGACAACGGCCTGCGCATATTGCTGTTCCCCGACCCTTCCAAGCCGACCATCACGGTGAATATCACCTACCTAGTAGGTTCGCGGCACGAAGGCTACGGCGAAACGGGTATGGCGCATTTGCTGGAACACATGGTATTCAAAGGCACGCCAGACCACCCGGATATTCCGCAAGAATTGACCGAGCACGGGGCGCGCCCGAACGGCACGACTTGGTACGACCGCACCAACTACTTTGAGACCTTCAAAGCCACGGAGGAAAACCTGCGCTGGGCCTTGGATTTGGAAGCCGACCGCATGATCAATTCCTTTATCGCCAAGGAAGACCTGGAAAGCGAAATGACGGTAGTACGCAACGAATTTGAGTCGGGCGAAAACCGCCCCAGCAGCGTGCTGATGAAACGCGTGCTCTCCACGGCCTTCATGTGGCACAACTACGGCAAGACCACCATCGGTGCCCGGGCGGATATCGAAAACGTGCCCATTGAGCGCCTGCAGGCTTTTTACCGCAAGTATTACCAGCCAGACAATGCCTACTTGGTAGTAGCGGGCAAAATCGATCCCGCAGAAACGTTGGCAATGATCAAGGAATACTTCGGCCCCATACCCAAGCCGGAGCGGGAGCTGATCCCGACCTACACGCGCGAACCGGTGCAAGACGGTGAGCGCTTTGCCGAACTGCGCCGGGTAGGGGATGTGCAGGTGGTCAGTAGCGCCTACCACATTTGCCCCGGCAGCCACTCTGATTTTGCCCCGATTTCCGTACTGGTCGAGCTGCTGACGAGCGAGCCCTCGGGCCGCTTATACGAAGCCTTGGTCGAAAGCGACAAAGCCAGCTCGCAGTGGGGCTGGGCGGCCAGCTTGCGCGAACCCGGGTTCGTCTATTTTTCTGCCGATGTGCGGAAGGAGGAAAGCTTGGCAGAAGCCGAAGAGGCCATGAAGTCAACTATCGATGCGCTGCGCGACAATCCGCCTACGGAAGAAGAAGTGGAGCGCGCCCGCAACCGTATCTTGAAAAACCTGGAGCAATATTTCCGCAACAGTGCCAGCCTTGGCCGTGGCCTAAGCGAGTACATCGCGCAGGGCGATTGGCGGCTGGCGTTCCTGTATCGGGACCGCATAGAGCAAGTAACCCCCGAGCAGGTGCAGGAAGTAGCTAAAAAGTACTTCAAACCCAGCAACCGTACCGTCGGCCGTTTCTACCCCGAGCCCGAGCCCGATCGCGTGGAGGTGCCCGACCGGCCGGATATCGCCAGCATGCTCAAAGATTACGAGGGCAAAGAAGCAATGGCGGAAGGAGAAGCCTTCGACCCCTCCCCCGAGAATATCGAAGCCCGCACAACCCGCAAAGCGCTGGAGCCAACCATTGAGTACGCGCTGCTACCCAAAGAAACCCGCGGCAATTCCGTCAACTTACGTATGAGCCTGCGCTATGGCTCTAAAGACGCCCTCAAGAACAAGCAAATGGCCGCTAGCTTTGCCGGGCGTATGCTTGACAAAGGCACGGGCAAGTACACCCGACAGGAAATTGAGGACAAAATGGATGAGCTGAAAGCTAATGTCTATATCGGCGGCGGCAGCTCTGGTGCCTACGCTATGGTAGAAACGGAGCGCGACAAGCTGCCGGCAGTAATTGACTTGCTGGGAGAAATGTTTACGAATCCCACCTTTCCGGAGGAGGAGTTCAAAAAGCTAAAAACGGAGCGCCTCGCTTCCTTAGAGGAATCCCGTTCCGAGCCTAACGCTATAGCCTCTATGGAAATGCAGCGTCGGATGAGCAACTATCCCAAGGATGATCCACGCTACACCATGACGTTTGATGAGGAAATCGAGGCGATCAACGCCCTGACGCTGGACGAAGTGAGGGCTTTCTACGAAGATTTCTACGGAGCAACGGATGCGACCGTAGCTATTGTCGGCGATTTTGATGCCGAAGCAGCGGAGGCCGCGCTGGACCGCAACTTCAAGTCTTGGGAAAGCCCTGCCCCGTACAAGCGGATGAAGGACGAATACTACGAGCCCGAACCAGCAAATGTGGAAATTGAGACGCCGGATAAAGCCAATGCTATGTTTCTGGCTGGCCAGCCGCTCAACCTGAATAAAGACGACAAGGACTACCCCGCCTTGCTGCTCGGCAACTTCATGCTTGGCGGTGGTTTCCTGAATTCCCGTTTGGCAACCCGTATCCGTCAGGAAGAAGGGCTCAGCTATGGCGTGGGCTCTTTTCTGGCAGCTGATAGCCGTGACCGTTCTTCCGCATGGCAAGCTTATGCCATCTACGCCCCGGAGAATGTAGAGGCACTGGAAAAAGCTTTCAAAGAAGAAATCGAAAAAGTGCGTACGGAGGGCTTTACCGCCGAGGAA
>JAAAOU010000094.1 GCA_009908745.1 Bacteroidota bacterium | reverse complement strand
GCTATACAAAAGGATGCCCTTCATTATCTATTTACGGAGGTTACCTTTGGTGCGGATTACGAAGGGCAGCGCGACCGCATGATATTGGAGCTGCTGTACGCCACAGGCATGCGGCGATCCGAGCTCATAAGACTGAGGGTGGCGGACCTCGACCTGTCGAAACGCCAACTGCTCGTGCGCGGCAAAGGCAGCAAGGAGCGTCTCGTCCCATTCAGCCAACAGTTGGGCGCGCAGTTGCAAGCCCACCTCGAGCTGCGGCAAGCTACCTTTCAGCAAACGGATGGCCCCTTGTTCCTGACGGCAAAGGGAAAGCCCCTTTACCCCAAGCTTGTCTACAACATCGTCAAGCGGTACCTCTCCGCTGTCAGCAGCAGCGAGCAGCGCGGGCCGCACGCTTTACGCCATTCCTTCGCCACCCACTTGTCGGAGAACGGGGCAGAGCTCAATGCCATAAAAGCCCTGCTCGGGCACACTAGCCTTGTCTCCACGCAGATCTATACCCACAATTCGATAGAGCGGCTCCGGCAGGTCTACCAACAAGCACACCCAAGCGCCGGCCCCGATGATGCTGCCGGATAAGGCCGGTGCTTCTCAATACCATTTATCATCAAAAAAAGGAAAGATTATGAAAGTTCATACCGAATCCGTAGCGTTCAAAGCCGACCAAAAACTGCTTGACTTCATCGAAGAAAAAGTCAAGAAAATGGAAAAATACTTCGATCGTATCATCGAAGCCCGCGTAAGCCTGAAACTCGAAAACTCCGGCCAGATCAAAGACAAAATCGCCGAGTTGCGGCTCAGCGTCCCCGGCGATATCCTCGTGGCCAAAGACACCGCCAAAACATTCGAGTCCTCCATAGACGGCGCCACCGAAGCTATGCGCCGTCAACTGTTGAAATACAAAGAGCGGCTCCGTTAACTTGCTTGCTGCAGCATCACTAGCCGAAGCCCCTTTCTGCCGCTTTGCCGCCGGAAGGGGCTTCGCTATTTTCAGTGCCGACAAAAAATACGCAAAAAAACAACGTGCCCTTGTTCGTTCTGCTGAAAAGTCATATCTTTGCAATCGCTTTGAGAAAATGATCTCAAAACACGTATTGAAAGCCGTGAAAAAAAGTTCAAGCCTACTTGCAGGTTTGCTAAAGAGCTGTATCTTTGCGGGGCATTTTTCGGGAGGTCAGCTTTGTAGCCGATTAATTTGAACAATCTCGCTTAGCAATATAATGCCAGCATAGCTTCCCGCTTTTTTCTGAAAAAAAAGCGGGAGCCAGAGCAGCTTAAAGTAGCTGCTGTGAAAAGGTGGCATCAAAGAGCTTTTGAAAATCTCGCTTAGCAATATAATGCCAGCATAGCTCAGTTGGCCAGAGCAGCTGATTTGTAATCAGCGGGTCGGGGGTTCGAATCCCTCTGCTGGCTCAAAAGCGGGAGGCAGAGCGGGTCGGCCCCGATAGCAATCGGGGGAATCCCTCTGCTGGCTCAAAAACCGGAGCGTCCTGATTAAGGTCGGGGCGGAACTAAATACAGTTACGGTTTTGTTTTACTGTTGCCGAAAAATGGCACATGGGGGTGCGCCGGAGTTGGAGAGCCGGGCCAGACTGTAAATCTGGTGACTCTGTCTGAATAGGTTCGAATCCTATCACCCCCACTTTGCCCGTCGAAGCTTTAGCGTAGGCGGGCTTTACTTGTTTTTACCAACACCCCCTCATAGCTGAAGTGCTAGCGGGAAACAAAAGCGGGCGTAGCTCAGTTGGTAGAGCATCCCCCGATAGCAATCGGGGTCCAAGCTGAGGGTCGCTGCCTTTCCAAACCGGAAAGATTGAAATACTGAAGACAAAGTGCGGTCTTGATTGAGAACGCATTTTTAAAAGCGGGCGTAGCTCAGTTGGTAGAGCATCAGCCTTCCAAGCTGAGGGTCGCGGGTTCGAGTCTCGTCGCCCGCTCAAATAAAAACCGAAAGCGGCAAAAGAGCCGCTTTAGCCGGCTTGAAACGCCGGCTAAAACCCCAACAACAACCGGGGGGCGCGGGCCCTGACGAAGCCATTGAGGCTTGTCAGGATGCCGACAAGCAAAGCTTCGTCGGCATTTAAATCTCGTTGCCTGCTCAAAATTTAAATATTATGCCTTTCACGGTAAAGTGCATCTGCCTTTATCGAGGCTTTGCTGGAGACAGCACGGCGGGAGTGCAAACCTCGCAACCAAGACACGAGTGCAAGCCAATGTAGCTCAGGGGTAGAGCACTTCCATGGTAAGGAAGGGGTCAGGGGTTCAAATCCCCTCATTGGCTCAGTTTAGTGTAAGGCATAACTATTGTTTTTATCACTAAAAATTTAATTTCTAAAAATTTAATTACCGATGGCTAAGGAAACATTTGAAAGGACGAAACCCCACTTGAATGTGGGTACTATTGGCCACGTAGACCACGGTAAGACGACGCTTACCGCGGCCATTACTTCTGTCCTGTCAGACTCTGGGTTCGCTGAAAAGAAGGATTACGATACGATCGACGCAGCTCCGGAAGAGAAGGAGCGTGGTATCACCATCAACACGGCTCACGTTGAATACCAGACAGAAAACCGTCACTACGCACACGTAGACTGCCCGGGTCACGCCGACTATGTGAAGAACATGGTAACGGGTGCTGCCCAGATGGACGGCGCTATCCTCGTGGTAGCTGCTACGGACGGCCCGATGCCTCAGACGCGTGAGCACATCCTGTTGGCTCGTCAGGTAGGGGTACCTCAAATCGTTGTCTTCATGAACAAGGTAGACCTTGTAGACGATGAGGAAATGCTGGAACTGGTAGAAATGGAAGTCCGCGAACTGCTCGATCAGTATGAATTCAACGGCGACGACGCTTCCATCATCAAAGGCTCTGCACTGAAAGCCCTCGAAGGTGATGCTGATTCGGTTCAAGCAATCAAGGACCTGATGGCTGCCGTTGATGCTGATATTCCCGATCCCGAGCGTGCCATCGATAAGCCGTTCTTGATGCCGGTGGAGGATGTATTCTCTATCACTGGCCGTGGTACTGTAGCTACAGGCCGGATCGAGCGTGGTGTCATTGAGACGGGCGACCCGGTAGAGATCGTAGGTATGATGGCCGAAGGCGAGAAGCCGATGACCTCTACGATTACCGGTGTGGAAATGTTCCGCAAGATACTGACTCGTGGTGAAGCCGGCGACAACGCTGGTCTGCTGCTGCGTGGTATCGAAAAGGAAAGACTGAAGCGCGGTATGGTAATTTGCGCCCCCGGCTCCGTAAACCCCCACAAGCACTTCAAGTGTGAGGTGTATGTACTGGGTAAGGACGAAGGTGGTCGCCACACGCCGTTCTTCAACGGTTATCGCCCACAGTTCTACTTCCGTACCACTGACGTGACCGGTGACGTTAACCTGCCGAAAGACGTAGAAATGGTAATGCCTGGTGACAACGTGACGCTGGAAGTTAAGCTGATCAACGCTGTCGCTATGGAAAAAGGCCTGCGTTTCGCTATCCGTGAGGGTGGCCGTACCGTGGGTGCCGGACAGGTGACTGAGATCATCGAGTAAGGCTTTCCATCGCTGCTTTTGCAGTGAGGTTTGACATAAGAATTTGAGTGGAAGACTGGGTTGCTTTTCAGCCCGGTCTTTTCTCACACGCGGGCATAGCTCAACTGGTAGAGCGACGGTCTCCAAAACCGTAGGCTGGGGGTTCGATTCCTCCTGCCCGTGCTAAATGTAACTGCGGAGGACACAAGCGCGGCAATCGTCTTGTTGCTTCCCTAGATGTTTTCAATAACTGCATAATCACGAGGTGATATGGATAGGCTGAAATTGTATGTGATCGAAAGCTATAATGAGCTGGTAAACAAAGTAACTTGGCCCACCTGGTCCAATCTGCAAAGCAGCACCATCGTAGTTTTGATCGCTTCCATCATTCTGGCGCTTGTGATCTTCTTGATGGATATCATCTCGAAGGGAGTACTCGATCAGATTTACGACCTCAATATTTAATTTAGGATAAGCAACACTATGGCTGAGGAAAATGAAAACCACATCGAGGAAGAGCAAGAAGAACAGCTTGAGTCCACTGGACCCGACAAGAAGTGGTATTCCTTGCGCGTGATCAGCGGTAAAGAACGGAAAATCAAGGAGCGTATAGAGCTTGAGGTCGACCGTTCCAAATGGGGCGATTTTATCACCCAAGTGTTAGTGCCTACCCAGAAAGTGTACAAAATCCGGAGCGGCAAAAAAGTCATTTCGGAGCGTAATATCCTTCCGGGTTATATCCTGATTGAAGCCGTACCGGCGAAACTGAGTGGAGAAATCATACAGACTATTGCCAACATCCCTAACGTCATTCACTTCTTGGGGCGCAACAACCCTGTCCCCATGCGCGAAGCAGAAGCCAACCGCATGCTAGGCAAAGTGGATGAGTCGCAAGAAGCAGGGGAGTCGATGATCGAGCCATTCATCGTGGGCGAGACCGTGAAGATTATTGACGGTCCGTTCAATGAATTTGTAGGTGACATCCAAGAGGTTAACGAAGAAAAGAAAAAGCTGAAGGTGATTGTAAAGATCTTCGGTCGTGGCACCGAGGTCGAGCTCAACTTCATGCAGGTTGAAAAGACCGCATAAATTGGTAAAATCATTGCTACTGTGCTTTCGTCTCGCTGTATTGTGAGGACAGCGGGATTGCTTCCCTTAAGTTAAGTAGCGCTAAATAGACTTTAAAGCGAGACAAATGGCTAAGGAAATAAGTACTTTCATCAAGCTGCAAGTCCGGGGTGGTGCTGCTAATCCAGCTCCTCCGGTCGGTCCGGCTCTTGGTGCTAAGGGCGTGAACATTATGGAGTTCTGCAAGCGCTTCAACGCGGAGACGCAGGAGAAGCAAGGGCAGTTGCTGCCAGTGGTTATCACTGTCTTCAAGGACAAGTCCTTCTCTTTCGTCATCAAGACGCCACCCGCCGCTATTCAGCTGCTGCAAGCCGCCAAACTGAAAGGAGGCTCTTCCGAGCCCAACCGCGACAAGGTAGGCTCCGTAAGCTGGGACGACGTACGGGCGATTGCGGAAAACAAAATGCCTGACCTCAACTGCTTTACCGTGGAATCCGGTATGAAAATGGTAGCAGGCACTGCTCGCAGTATGGGGATCACGGTCAATGGCACGCCGCCTTGGGGCGCTGCCGAAACAGAAGAAGCATAATTATTTCAAGAAGGGAGTCCCGGCATATCATTGATCGGGACGCTATCACCTCAAAACATTATTACAATGGCAAAAGTAGGTAAGAAACGTGCCGCCGCTAATGCTAAGGTAGACCGGGAGAAAAAATACGCTTTGGCAGAAGCTATGGAGCTCGTCAAAGATGTCAACACTACCAAGTTTGACGCTTCCGTAGACCTGCATATCCGCTTGGGCGTAGACCCACGCAAAGCAGATCAGGCTATCCGCGGCACCGTGGTCCTTCCCCACGGCACGGGGAAATCCAAAACAGTGCTGGTGTTCTGTACGCCAGACAAGGAGGAAGAGGCAAAAGCCGCTGGCGCAGACTACGCCGGTCTTGATGAGTACATCCAAAAAGTACAAGGTGGCTGGACAGACGTGGACGTCGTCATCGCCATGCCACAGGTTATGGCCCAAGTCGGCCGCCTAGGTAGGGTGCTCGGCCCCCGTGGTTTGATGCCCAACCCTAAAACCGGCACCGTCACGCCAGATGTGGCTTCCGCGGTATCCGATGTAAAAGGGGGAAAGATATCCTTCCGCGTCGATAAATTTGGTATCATCCACTCTTCGATCGGCCGCGTATCTTTCGCGCCGGAGAAGCTCACGGAAAACGCCAAGGAGCTCATTACTACGTTGCAGCGTATGCGCCCGTCTTCTGCTAAAGGGTTTTACATGCGTTCCATCACCGTAGCTAGTACCATGAGCCCCGGTATCCAAGTGGATGCCAGAGCATTAGCTTAGTAAACGTTTCAAAACTGAAGAGCAATGACTAGAGCAGAAAAAACGGCTACTATCGAGGTGTTGAAGGAAAAGCTAGCCAACGTTGAGTTTTTCTACTTGGCTGACTCCTCCACCCTTACGGTAGAGCAAGTCAATAAATTTCGCGGCATGTGCTTCGAAAAAGGCATTGAGATGAAGGTGGTGAAAAACACGCTCATCCAAAAAGCCCTCGAAAGCGCGCCCGAAGAAAAAAATTATAAAGAACTCTACGAAGCCCTGAAAGGCCACACTGCGCTGCTGTTCACAGACACGGCAAACGCGCCGGCCAAGGTCATCAAAGAGTTCCGCAAGGACGGCGAAAAGCCTGCCCTGAAGGCCGCCTATATAGAGGCAGACGTCTACTTGGGAGACGAAAAGCTTGATGCATTAGCAAGCTTGAAGTCCAAAGAAGATTTGCTGGCAGAGGTGATTACCCTGCTGCAGTCTCCGGCCAAGAACGTTATCAGCGCCCTTCAGTCTGGAGGCAGCACGCTTTCTGGCTTACTCAAAGCGCTGGAAGAGCGCGGCGAGCAGTAAGAGCCCCCGCTGGCAGCTGGGACAACGCTGCCCACAAACACGGCTTCCAAGCTGTACGCACATATATTATTTAACGTACAACTGATTAAATCCACTTAACAATGGCAGATCTTAAAGAATTTGCAGAACAGCTAGTCAACCTCTCCGTTAAGGAGGTGAGCGAACTAGCGGACATCCTGAAAGAAGAACACGGTATCGAGCCTGCAGCTGCAGCAGTAGCAGTAGCAGCCGGCCCGGGCGGAGGCGGCGGAGAAGCCGCTGAAGAACAAACCGAATTTGACGTTATTCTGAAGTCCGCTGGTGCTGCCAAGCTGAAAGTCGTCAAAGAAGTCAAAAGCCTGTTGGGCGTTGGCTTGAAAGACGCCAAAGAACTGGTTGACAACGCACCGGGTGCCGTCAAAGAAGGCGTGCCGAAAGAAGAAGCTGAAAAAGTCAAGGAAGCACTCGAAGAAGTTGGTGCTGAGGTTGAATTGAAGTAAGCGTAACATAAGGCTGGGAAAAAGGGCTCCGGCCCTTTAACTCCCGCCAATCAGAGGCTTAGCGAGTTGGTCACCAACTGGCTAAGCCTATTGTCGTATAGTATAAGTTCACTATGCGTTGAACTTTTCCATATTTTTGGGTATTATTACAGCGGTGGCTTTAAGAGAAAGCTCTTGACTGCCAAGAATTCAAACAATTTTTGCCAATGACGTCAAACGGTAAGGTACAGACCGCCGAAGAGAGGAGAGTCAACTTCGGTAAAATCAAGCTTCCCTCACCATACCCTGATCTTCTTGAAATACAGCTCAAGTCCTTTCAGGAGTTTTTCCAACTGGAAACCACGCCTGAAAATAGGATCAACGAGGGGCTTTACAAAGTTTTTCAAGAAAACTTCCCAATAACCGATGCCAGGAACATCTTTGTCCTGGAGTTTCTGGATTACTTCGTGGACCCGCCGCGGTACACCATAGACGAGTGTATGCAGCGAGGGCTGACCTACAGCGTGCCGCTGAAAGCAAAGCTGCGCTTGTCTTGTAACGACGAAGAGCACGTGGACTTCCAGACCATCGTACAGGATGTCTTCTTAGGGAATATTCCATACATGACGCCCAAGGGAACCTTCGTGATCAACGGGGCTGAACGCGTCATTGTCTCTCAATTGCACCGCTCACCGGGTGTCTTCTTCGGGCAAAGCTTCCACCCCAACGGCACGAAAATCTATTCGGCCAGGGTCATCCCCTTCAAAGGGGCATGGATGGAGTTTGCCACGGATATCAATACAGTCATGTATGCCTACATCGACCGTAAGAAAAAATTCCCGGTAACGACTTTGATGCGGGCCATCGGCTTCGACACCGACAAAGCCATCCTCGATATCTTCGACTTGGCTGATGAAGTGCCAGCTAACCGCAAGTCGCTAGAAAAAGCCATCGGCCGTAAGCTCGCCGCCCGTGTGCTGCGCAGCTGGACGGAAGACTTCGTGGATGAAGATACCGGTGAAGTGGTCACCATCGAGCGGAACGAAATCATCCTCGAGCGGGATGTCGTCCTCGATGAAGACAATATCGAATCGATTCTGGAGGCCGACACGGAAATCGTGATCCTACAGAAAGACGAGATCGACCAAGACTACTCCATTATTTACAATACACTGCAGAAAGACCCCTCTAGTTCCGAAATAGAGGCGGTGCAGTATATTTATCGTCAATTGCGCGGTACTGACCCGCCCGACGAAGAAACGGCTCGTGGTATTATCGACAAGCTGTTCTTCTCCGACAAGCGTTACAACCTTGGCGAAGTGGGGCGCTACAAGATTAACCGCAAGCTCGATTTGGATATCAGCAAAGAGACGCTGGTACTGACCAAAGAGGATATCATCTCCATCGTCAAATACCTCGTCAGCCTGATCAACCAAAAGGCGGAAATCGACGATATCGACCACCTGAGCAACCGCCGGGTTCGTACCGTTGGCGAACAGCTCTACGCTCAGTTCGGCGTAGGGTTGGCACGCATGGCTCGCACCATCCGTGAGCGCATGAACGTACGGGACAACGAAGTCTTCACGCCGATCGACCTGATCAACGCGCGTACACTGTCGTCTGTCATCAACTCGTTCTTCGGTACCAGCCAGCTGTCGCAGTTCCTCGACCAGACCAACCCGCTGTCGGAAATTACGCACAAACGCCGTATTTCCGCACTCGGACCGGGGGGCTTGTCCAGAGAGCGCGCCGGCTTTGAGGTCCGCGACGTTCACTACTCCCACTACGGCCGCCTGTGTACGATTGAGACGCCGGAAGGGCCCAACATCGGCCTGATCTCAACCCTCTGCGTACACGCCAAGGTCAACAAGATGGGCTTCTTGGAAACGCCTTACCGCAAAGTATCCGACGGCAAGGTAGAGACCAAGACAGCCCCCATGTACTTGTCGGCAGAAGGCGAGGACTTCAAGCGTATCGCGCAGGCCAACGCCCCGCTCAGCGAAAAGGGCGCTTTCGAGTCGGACCGCATTAAGTGCCGGGAGCACGGTGATTTCCCCGTGTTGACACCGGACGAAATCGAATACATGGACGTAGCGCCCAACCAGATTGTAGGGGTTTCTGCTTCCATGATTCCATTTTTGGAGAACGATGATGCCAACCGTGCCTTGATGGGCTCCAACATGCAGCGTCAAGCGGTGCCTTTGCTCCGCCCCCGTTCCCCGGTTGTGGGTACTGGCCTGGAAGGCAAAGTAGCACGGGACTCCCGCATGTTGATCAATGCGGAGGGCGACGGCGTCGTAGAATACGTCGATGCGAATGAGATTATCATCCGCTACGACCGTACGGAGGAAGAGCAACTCGTCTCTTTCGAAGACAACCGCAAAGTATACAAACTGATCAAGTTCCGCCGGACCAACCAAGGGACAAGCATCAACCTCAAGCCTATCGTGAAGCGCGGGCAACGCGTGGTCAAAGGGCAAATCCTTTGCGACGGCTACGCTACCCAATTAGGGGAATTGGCACTGGGCCAAAACCTGAAAGTAGCGTTCATGCCTTGGAAAGGGTACAACTTTGAGGATGCGATCGTGCTTTCCGAGCGCGTAGTGCAGGAGGATGTTTTCACCTCTATCCACATCGAACACTTCGAGATGGACGTGCGCGACACTAAGCTCGGCGAGGAGGAACTGACCAACGATATTCCGAACGTCAGCGAAGAAGCGACCAAAGACCTGGACGAAAACGGTATCATCCGCGTCGGTGCTTGGGTGCGCGAAGGCGACATCCTCATCGGTAAGATCACGCCCAAAGGCGAATCCGACCCGACCCCGGAGGAAAAGCTGCTGCGTGCCATCTTCGGCGACAAAGCCGGTGATGTGAAGGATGCTTCTATGAAAGCGCCACCCTCCACCAAGGGGATCATCATCGACAAGCAGCTGTTCGCCCGCGCCAAGAAGGACAAAGTCCAGAAAGAGCAGGAAAAAGAGTTGCTGTCCAAGTTGGAAGACCAGCACAAGATTGCGCTGAACGAGCTGAAGACCATCCTGATCGACAAGCTGCTGAGCTTGGTCAAGGGCAAAGTGTCTCAGGGCGTCAAGAGCATCTACAACGAACCGCTGATCCCGAAAGGCACGAAGTTTACCCAAACGCAACTACGCGAGGTAGACTACACCAGCGTCGATTACTCCGGTTGGACGACCGACGACGACAAGAACGCCCTCATTGCCAAGCTGCTGCATAACTACAGCATCAAGTACAACGAGGAAGTAGGCCGCTACAAGCGCGAGAAGTTCAACATCAGCATCGGTGATGAACTGCCTGCTGGTGTACTGAAGCTCGCCAAGGTCTACATGGCCAAAAAGCGCAAGCTGCGCGTAGGTGACAAACTGGCCGGCCGCCACGGTAACAAGGGGATCGTGTCCCGTATCGTGCGTATCGAAGACATGCCCTTCTTGGAAGACGGCACGCCAGTCGATATTGTGCTGAACCCGCTCGGCGTACCTTCCCGTATGAACCTCGGGCAAATCTTCGAGACCGTACTGGGGTGGGCAGGCGAAAAACTGGACATGAAGTTCGGTACGCCTATCTTCGACGGTGCTGGCAAAGACGAGATCGACGGCTACATCAAAAAAGCCGGATTGCCCAGTTTGGGGCAGACCTACTTGTTCGACGGCGAGACGGGCGACCGTTTCCACCAGCAAGCTACAGTAGGCGTCATCTACATGATCAAGCTGTCACACATGGTCGACGACAAAATGCACGCCCGTTCAATCGGGCCATACTCCCTCATTACGCAGCAGCCACTGGGCGGTAAAGCGCAGTTTGGCGGCCAGCGTTTCGGTGAGATGGAGGTGTGGGCACTCGAAGCCTTCGGGGCTTCCAGTATCCTGCAAGAGTTGTTGACCATCAAGTCAGACGATATCACCGGGCGAGCCAAAGCCTACGAATCGATCGTCAAAGGAGACCCGCTGCCCAATCCGAGCATCCCGGAATCCTTCAACGTGCTTGTCCACGAGCTGCGCGGTTTAGCTCTGGACGTGAAGTTTGACTAAAATACAATTGTTTCACTGGGGCGGTCACCGCTGCCGCCCCATACCAACAATATCTCTATGTCCTTTAAGAAACAGAATAACGTTCAAACTCAAAACTTCGACAGCATCACCATCAGCCTGTCCTCTCCAGACGAAATTCTGGAGCGCTCCTACGGGGAAGTACTCAAGCCGGAGACGATCAACTATCGTTCTTACAAGCCAGAACGTGACGGTCTCTTTTGCGAGCGTATCTTCGGGCCGGTGAAAGACTACGAGTGCTACTGTGGCAAGTACAAGCGTATCCGCTACAAAGGCATCGTGTGTGACCGCTGTGGAGTAGAGGTGACGGAGAAAAAAGTACGCCGTGAGCGCATGGGCCACATCAAACTGGTCGTGCCTGTCGTTCACATCTGGTTCTTCAAGTCCTTGCCCAACAAGATCGGCTACATGTTGGGCTTGTCTTCCAAGAAACTGGAGTCCATCATCTACTATGAACGTTACGTCGTCATCCAACCGGGGGTAAAAGAGGAAGAAGGCTCCGCCAAAATGGACCTACTCACCGAAGAGGAGTACTTGGAAATTTTGGATACCTTGCCAGCAGATAACCAGATGCTGGATGACGAAGACCCTAACAAGTTTATCGCCAAGATGGGAGCCGATGCCATCCGCGAGCTGCTGATGCGCCTGGACTTGGACCAGCTGTCCTTTGCCCTGCGCCACCAAGCGGCTAATGAAACTTCCCAGCAGCGTAAGTCAGAAGCCCTCAAGCGCCTGCGCGTAGTGGAAGCTTTCCGCGATGGCCTGACCCGCATCGAAAACCGGCCGGAATGGACCATCATTCAGTACTTGCCGGTCGTACCGCCGGAGCTGCGCCCATTGGTGCCGCTGGACGGTGGCCGCTTTGCAAGCTCTGACCTGAACGACCTGTACCGCCGCGTCATCATCCGCAACAACCGACTGAAGCGCCTACTCGAAATCAAGGCTCCCGAAGTCATCCTGCGGAACGAAAAGCGCATGCTGCAGGAAGCCGTGGATTCCCTCTTCGACAACTCCCGCAAATCCAACGCGGTAAAAGCCGAAGGAGGCCGCGCACTGAAATCGCTGAGCGACATTCTCAAGGGCAAGCAGGGGCGCTTCCGCCAGAACCTGCTCGGTAAGCGGGTCGACTAT
>JAAAOU010000522.1 GCA_009908745.1 Bacteroidota bacterium | reverse complement strand
CTTTCGGGACGCCGTAGCTCAGGCTATGCCTACGTTTTTTGACTCGATAGCCGAAAAAATAGCGGCGTCATGATTTTCACAAATCCTAAGTTGTCAGACTATAGGTGCTCAGCATTCGGAGATGAGAAAAATGTTCAACTTTCCCATCTCCGTTTTTTATTTGGCTTCATCCTCGTAATCATCGCAGTGGTAATGACGGTACTGCCGTTGGCTGCTAGCCGGTTGCGTTTTGCCCCCGTTTTTCTTTTCCGACAGCATCTGCTGTATGATGCGGTGGCGTTCCGCTGCTAGCTCCTCCCGCATCTGCTGGTCTTGCTCGCGGTCGAAGAACTTGATGCCATCGATGAAGGTCATTTCCGCCCGGCTGTACATGGAGAGCGGATGGCCGGACCACAGCACCACATCAGCGTGCTTGCCTTCCTTGATGCTGCCGACGTATTCGTCCACATGCAGCAGCTTGGCCGGGTTGAGGGTGATAAACTTCAGGGCGTCCTCCTCCGATACGCCACCGAATCGTACGGCTTTTGCGGCTTCTTGATTGAGCCGCCGTGCCATTTCCGCATCATCCGAATTGAAGGCTACAGTGACACCCTGCTCGTGCATGAGCGCGCCGTTGTAGGGGATAGCCTCTTGCACCTCGTACTTGTAGGCCCACCAGTCGGAGAAGCTGGAACCGCCGGCCCCGTGTTCCGCCATTTTGTCCGCCACTTTATAGCCCTCCAGAATGTGGGTAAAGGTATTGATGCGGAAGCCGAAGCGCTCGGCCACTTTCATCAACATGTTGATCTCGCTTTGGCGGTAGGAGTGGCAGGTGATGAACCGCTCGCCGTTGACAATTTCCAGCAGCGCTTCCCTATCCAGGTCGCGGCGTACTTGTTGGCCGGCTTTTACTTTCTCGCCGTAGGCTAAGGCTTGGGTGAATTTATCCACATACACCCGTTCCACGCCCATACGGGTTTGCGGGTAGCGGACGGTGTACTCGTCGCCCCAGTTGGACTGCTTGACGTTTTCTCCCAAGGCAAATTTGATAAAAGGGGCCGCTTCCGCAAATTTCATGTCTTCCGGGCTATACCCCCAGCGCAGCTTGATAATGGCGGATTGGCCGCCAATGGGATTGGCAGAGCCGTGCAGCAGCTGGGAAGTCGTCACGCCCCCCGACAATTGCCGGTAGATATTGATGTCTTCGGAATTGATCACATCACC
Organism: Bacteroidota bacterium; assembly: GCA_009908745.1. Taxonomy (GTDB): domain Bacteria; phylum Bacteroidota; class Bacteroidia; order Chitinophagales; family Saprospiraceae; genus Phaeodactylibacter. The sequence goes on along the minus strand of JAAAOU010000522.1, from coordinate 10,974 downwards.
GATGCGGACCTCAGCGGTACTGGCCTGCGAGCTCTCGTTCACCCCCCGGCTGATGGCGATGTGGGAATGCTCGTCTACAATGCCCGGTGTGAGGTGCATACCCTGTGCGTCGATGACCGTGGCGTCGCTTGCGGAGAGCCCCTGGCCGATGCCGGCGATCTTGCCGTTGCGCAGCAGCACGTCGGTGTCTTCCAAAATGCCGTCTTCCTCGTTAGTCCATACGGTTGCACCTTTGATCAAGTAGGTTTTGGCCTGAGGGCGCTCTGTCCAACCGTAGGCGGTGAAGGGGTAAATGGCTTCCCCAATGTCCGGGACAGTAGTGGTTTGGGCTTCATCTGGGTTTTCTTCCGCAGCCTTTTCTCCCGGGTCTTGAAAGGTCGCTGACCAGCTTACCCACTGCCCGGTAGCATCTTGCCCTTTACCACTCCAGTTTTGCGCATCGACCGTACCAGACAAGCGGACCTTGCCGGTGGTATCAGGAGCAAAGGAAAGCGTAATCAAGTCGTCGGTACGGCTGAATTTCACTTTTATGGAGGTGGTGTCGCTGGTATTGATGCGGAGCTTCGGTTTTTCGTTGCTGCCGCTGACGGATAAGGCATAGCGCTGATCGTCGACCTGCAGCTCATATTCGCCGAGCAGTGCCGGGATATGGACCGCCTGATGGGTGTAGGCTTTTCCTTTCACCCAAGTTTGCAGGAGTTTGGTCTTGGGCTGGAAAAGGTCTCCGTCGGTTACGACGAAGTTAGCCAGCTTCCCTTTTTGCAAACTGCCCAGTTGGTCGGTAGCGCGCAGCAGCTCGGCGGGCGTATGGGTCAGCGCTTTCAGGGCAGCGGTTTCGTCCAGCCCATACTGCACGGCTTTGCGCAAATGAGGGATGAACTGAGCGGGCTTTTTCAGGCCGTGGGCCGTAAAGGTAAACGGGATGCCGGCTTCTGCCAGACGGGCCGGGTTGGCAGGTGCCATTTCCCAGTGTTTGAGCTGCGCCAGGGTGACCTGCTGGGCATCATACGGGTCTTCCACATCGTAGGCTTTGGGGAAGTCAAGCGGTAGGATGAGTGCTGTATTTAACGCTTTGATTTCGTCCAGCCGTTGGTATTCATCCCCGTTGCCTTTGATGATATAGGTTTTGCCAAATTCCTGGCCGAGCTTCCCGGCGCGCAGCACTTCCAGCCGGTCGTTGACCGCAAATAGCTGCGGGAGTTCCTGTACGTTATTCCAAGCTTGCAAGGAAAGATTGACGTCATCGTCTTGCTGGGCGTACCATTCCCCATCCAAGTAGGTTTGCCGCAGCAGGGCGATCATGCCCATGAGCGAATTGGGGTAGCTCTGCGTCGAGGTGCCTTTGTTGAAAGCCAATGCATGAGCGGCTTGCTGTTTGACAATCATCTCGTGCGCCCGCTCGTCGCCTAGGCTTACAAGGGCAGCGGTACCGCGGGAAATGCCATCCATCCGCTGGGCAGCGACCGCACCGAAGCCAACCTCCCGCAGCGCTTTAGCGGTTTTGGCGCTGGGGTCGAAATGGGCGTGGGCGTCAAACTCCGTTTTCAGCGCTTCATTCCAGGCGTAAGCGCCCGGTTTGTTGGAAAGCATCTGGGGTTTGCGTTGCGGGGCTTTGCCTACCGCTTTAGGCTCGGGCATGCCATAGTCGCTGTACAGGTCGATGAAGGCCGGGTAAATCGTCTTTTCAGCCATATCCAAAACAACGGCTCCTTCTGGTGGGGTGCTTCCTTGTTGTACTTCTACCACCTTACCCTTACGGATGATGAGCGTGGCGTTGTCAATTTTCGTATCGTAATTGGTATAAACGGTAGCCCCGGTCAGGGCATAGTAGCGTTCGCGCTGGTCCTGTACCCCGTTATTGGGGAAGGTGGCCTGGGCGGAGGCTTGAAAGCAACAAGCCAGTAGCAGTAGCAGTTGAGTCGCTCTTATCATAGTGATTTTTTACACAGGGCGTTGAATGATGGACGGCAAGTTAGGGATTTCCTGTTAAAGGTAATAGATGAAGAATTTGAACTTCCACCCACTTCGTACCTTATTTGAATATGGAACCCAAATCTGCATTCCTGCAAAACTTGCAAGAAAGCCTTTCAGAAGGGACTTTCGTCAAACTTACCCTCAGTAAGCCGGGGCGCAAAGGCAGTGACTTGAAAAACGTCTACGCGCGGCTCGTCGAGCTGAAGGGCGAAACGGCGCTTTCCTTTACCTTGCGCTACGCCACGAAGGACGAGACCAAGAACCATCCAATAGCTGAAGCCTTGGGCGTGATTGATTTATGGCTGGGGGAAGACTTCCTCAACGCGGACCTCTTCACCACCCAGGCTGATATTAGCTTGCAGTATAACCGCAAACGCAAAGCCCGTCTGTTCCGCCGTAAGCCTACTCACGAGGCACCCCCCGCACGAAGCCATGATAAGCCGAAACAGTATTTTATAGAGCCGAAGGGCAATGCCTATCTGCACGCCATGGGCATCACCAGTGCTAATGGTAAAGTCAAAGCGGACGGGCAGCGAAAATTCCGGCAGATCAATAAGTACATTGAAATCGTGGATAGCTTGCTGCAGCAGCACGGCAATTTCCCGCAGCAGCCGCACATTGTGGATATGGGGTCTGGCAAGGGCTACCTTACTTTTGCGCTCTACGACCACTTGCTGAATAACCGCAAGCAGCAGCCCACGATCACGGGTATTGAACTGAGGGACAACCTGGTCGATTTTTGCAATACCCTAGCGCCGAAAGCCGGCTTTACGGGCTTGCAGTTCGTCGCTCAGGACATTTTCGAGTACCAGCCGGCGCGCATCGATATGCTAATCGCGCTGCACGCCTGCGATATCGCGACAGATATCGCCATTGCCAAAGGAGTTGATGCCGGGGCTGAAATCATTATCGTCGCCCCCTGCTGCCACAAGCAAGTGCGCAAGGCTATGCAAGCTACCGACGCCCTGCAGCCCATGCTGCGGCACGGTATTTTGCAGGAGCGGCAAGCCGAGTTGGTGACCGATGGCCTGCGGGCGTTGCTGATGGAAGAGCAAGGCTATGATACTAAGGTGTTTGAATTTGTGTCCACTGCCCACACGCCAAAAAATTTGATGATCGTAGGAATAAAGGGCAACGGCAACCCGCGGGATCGGCGAGAGATTGACCGCATCAAAGCAGATTTTGGGGTTTCGGAACATTATTTGGAGCGGTTGCTGTTGCCAGTTGGCTAGCTTCGGTCTGAATCGGTCGAAACTCCGTAAGCTTAAAGCGATTTGGCCAAACAAAATTTCAGTCCATACCGTCTATATTACAAAGGAGCTTGCCTAAAATCAGTCAAAAGTCTTACATTTGTTCACCCATTGGCAGCCCTTTTAGAATAGGTTGTATCCAAACCAAAAAGATCTTTTAAGAAACAAATAAAATTCATTTGCTATGCCATTCGATCTCGATATGATCAAGGCGGTGTATGACGCACTGCCTCAGCGCGTGGAGGAAGCGAAAAAGGCGCTCGGCCGGCCGCTTACCCTCACCGAAAAAATACTTTATACCCACCTCCATCCGGAATCTCCTCTCCAAAACTACGCACGCGGCAAAGATTATGTATTCTTTGCCCCCGACCGGGTTGCTATGCAAGATGCTACCGCGCAGATGGCTTTGCTGCAATTCATGATGGCGGGCCGCGATAATGTGGCGGTGCCTTCTACCGTTCACTGCGACCACCTGATTCAAGCCGAAGTTGGCGCTGAGCAGGACCTCGCCAAAGCGAACGATATGAATAAAGAGGTATTCGATTTTCTAGCCTCTGTATCCAATAAGTACGGTATTGGCTTTTGGAAGCCGGGCGCAGGTATTATCCACCAGATCGTGCTGGAAAACTACGCTTTCCCCGGTGGTATGATGATTGGTACGGACTCCCATACGCCTAACGCTGGCGGTTTGGGCATGGTCGCTATTGGTGTAGGCGGCGCGGATGCGGTGGACGTCATGGCCGGCATGCCTTGGGAGGTGAAAATGCCCAAGGTCATTGGCGTAAAGCTGACTGGCGAGATGAGTGGCTGGACTTCCGCTAAGGATGTCATCCTTAAGGTTGCAGGCATACTGACGGTAAAAGGGGGTACGGGCGCTATCGTAGAATACTTTGGCCCGGGCGCGAAGTCGCTGTCTTGTACAGGCAAAGGCACTATTTGCAATATGGGTGCGGAAATCGGCGCCACAACGTCCACTTTCGGTTACGACGAGGCGATGAGCCGTTATCTGCGCGCCACGGAACGTGCTGATATTGCCGATCTGGCCGATAACGTCAAAGCGCACCTTACAGGTGATGCTGAGTGTTACGACAATCCAGAGCAGTACTTCGACCAAGTCGTTGAGATCAACCTGTCAGAACTGGAGCCGCATATCAACGGCCCTTACACGCCGGACCTGGCATGGCCGATTTCCAAGTTTGCCCAGGCTGTCAAGGAAAACAATTACCCGCAGAAGCTGGAGGTAGGCTTGATCGGTTCTTGCACCAACTCTTCTTATGAGGACCTCGACCGGGCTGCTTCTCTCGCTCGGCAAGCCGTAGACAAGAAGTTGAAGGTGAAGTCGGAATTTACCGTGACACCCGGCTCGGAGCAGATCCGTTTTACGGTGGACCGCGACGGTCAACTGAAAGACTTTGAGAAAATGGGCGGTGTCGTCTTGGCTAACGCTTGTGGCCCTTGTATTGGTCAGTGGGCGCGCCATACGGAAGACCCCAATCGTGCGAACTCCATCATCACCTCTTTCAACCGTAATTTCTCCAAGCGTAACGACGGTAACCCGCAGACGCGTTCCTTTGTGGCTTCTCCCGAGCTGGTGACCGCAATGGCGATCGCGGGTGATCTGACGTTCAACCCGCTAACGGATACACTCACTAATGAGGATGGAGAAGAAGTCAAGCTCGATCCCCCCACTGGTGTGGAGTTGCCGGCCAAAGGGTTCGATGTGGAGGATGCTGGCTTCAACCCGCCCGCCGCAGACGGCAGCGATATTGAAGTGAAGGTGGCTCCGGATTCCAACCGTTTGCAGTTGCTTACGCCTTTTGAGCCGATCACACAGGAGGAGCTCACGGGCATGCGGCTGTTGATCAAGACAAAAGGCAAGTGTACGACAGACCATATCTCTATGGCTGGCCCGTGGCTGAAATACCGGGGTCACTTGGACAATATCTCCAACAACTGCTTCATCGGCGCCATCAACTATTTCAACGACGAGATGAACAACGTAGCGAACTACGTGGACAGTGAAGATGAAGCGGAGTTCCTGCCGGTACCTGACTCTGCCCGCAAGTACAAAGCGGCTGGCATCAGCACCGTCGTCTTTGGAGAGGATAACTACGGAGAAGGGTCTTCCCGCGAGCACGCGGCTATGGAGCCTCGCCATTTGGGCGTGAAGGCCGTGATTGTTAAGTCCTTCGCCCGTATCCATGAGACTAACCTGAAGAAGCAGGGTATGTTGGCGCTGACCTTCGTCAATCCGGACGATTACGAAAAGGTACGCCAAGATGACAAGATCGATATCCTTGGCTTTGACGAGATGGCGCCGTACGAAAATCTGGTGGTGAAACTGAACCACAAGGATGGAACTACGGATGAATTCGAAGTAGCACACACTTACAATCAGGCTCAGATAGACTGGGTAGGTGCAGGCTCCGCTTTGAATAAGATTCGCCAAGAATTGGCTGCTTAGATAAACCGGTAGCCCTAGGCTGCCTCACCTGAGTAATAACAATAGCCGCTTTGGGTTGTAAAACTCAAAGCGGCTTTTTTAGCGGCAAGAACTATTTTTGTATAACCTCTTTGGACAATAAAATGGTTGGCAAAGGTGGAAGCGAGGATTGAAAATAGGGGCAGCCTACACCTTGATTATACGAGTGTGGCTGCCGTGTCGGTTAAGCTAAGTGGGCATCCATGGTGATGTCCACGTCCAATAATTGTGAAATGGGGCAATTCACTTTGGCGCCACTGCTCAGCTCTGTAAATTTTTGTTCGTCAATTCCAGGTATGCTGGCGTGTAGGGTGAGGTGGATTTTGGTGATCGCAAAGCCTTCCCCTTTTTTCTCTAAGGTGACGGCCGCTTCGGTTTTCAGCTCATCCGCTTTGAAGCCGGCTTGTTCCAACTGTACGCCTAAGGCCATATTGAAACAACCGGCGTGGGCGGCGGCGATGAGTTCTTCCGGGTTGGTACCCTTCTTGCCGTCTTCGTTTTCGAAGCGGGTTTTAAAAGAATATGGTTGTTCGTCAAATACGCCACTTTGAGTGGTCAGGTGACCGGAGCCCTTTGTGCCAGAGCCGGTCCATACGGATGTTGCGGTACGTTTCATGTGTGACTTTTTTCTTTGGCAACGTACGTTCTATCCCGGTGTTCACTTCACCAGTACCTGCCTGCTAAGCCGGCCGAAAAAAGTCTCTAATTGCAGCTGATACATCCCGGCCGGCAAGTTGTTGGTATCCAGCTGGTGTAAGCTGAGGGCAGATTGATGCTGCCAGATTCCTTTCCACACCAGCTGCCCGGCGGCGTTGCTCAGCCGTGCTTGCAAACGTAAAGGGCGTTCGTTGACCACTAGCACGTTCAGGGTTTCCCCGGCAGGTTGCGGGTACAACTGCAACTCCTCAATCCAATCCTCGCCGCTCAGGCTGTTGATCGCCCCTGGGTAAAGCTGTGTTTTAGGGATGACCGTACGGGGGATACGCTCGCTACTCCAGTACAGCGTACACTCTGCTCCGCCCGCGTCTTCAAAGTATTCTAGCCGTATCGGGTATCGTTGGCCGGCTTGCAGTTCGACGGTGCCAGTCGTTTCAGTAGGCGGTTGTGGCACCCACTGATCGATTACAAGCTCCCCGTTGATCCATAGCCTTACGCCATCATCCGAGATAATGTGAAAGGTATATTCTTCTGAAAATTGCGGCTCCACCATTCCGCTCCAGCGGATGTTAAAGAAATCGTTGCCGATCAGGCCTTCGGAGGGGCTGCCTCCGTCCCAGAGGAACGCTACCGTAGTATCGATGCGCCAAAAATCAGGTAGGCCCTCAAAATTGTGTTCCACTTCATCGTAGTAAGCCCCGGTCAGGCCGCTGCCCTCGCCGATGGGTATCGGTTCGTACCGGGCAGTAAATTGGGTGCCATTGTCCGGCATAGCAAAGCTGATCAGTGCCTCCTCGTAGCCCTCCGCCCAGCCACTGAACGCATACAGGGTGTCGTTGCGCACTTGCGTGGCCGGTGCCCGCAACGAGCGGATAACCCCTACTACGCCCATGCCCTCGTAAGGGGTGTCGAGACTGCGACCGTCCAAACGCAACTGCAAGCCGGCGGGCTGTGTACGGAGCCGCAGCTCCCTTTTCTCTGGAAACACATCCCGGTAGACAGTTTGGGAGAAGCCTTCACTATCGGTAGCTGTGAGGTAAACCCTAAACCATACATTGTCCGAAGTCTCGCCTATGGTCGGTATTTGAAAACTCCCCTCGGCTAGGCCTACAGTAGGGACCATGCCGGGATGCGTGTGATTGTCGTGGTGAAAATCGATGCGCCATACCAGCTGGCTGTTCGCTAAGGTGCCATCCTCTGCATCCGTAGCTTCGCCGGCGAAGGACAGCTCATCCCCTGCCCGGTAGGTTGTGCCGGGGGCGGGCAGCAGCAAAGTCGGTACGGGTCTGCTGTTGCTCGTTACGCTAAGCGTGGCAGCTTCTGTCCATACGCTGCCTTGGTCATTGGAAATACGGCAACGAAATTGCGCGCCATCATCGGCCAGGCTGACGTTGTCAACGGTAAGGTTGGCGGAAGTGGCAGCGCTCAGTAGCTCGCCATCCCGCTCCCACTGATAGCTCAGAGGGGCAGCGCCGGAAGCCGCGCAGGAAAAAGTGGTGCTTTCGCCAATGGCTAGGAGCACAGATTGGGGTTGATTAGAGACAAAGGGGGCCCCGCTGCCGGTGTAGCTTACTTTCCAGAGTACCCCGTTGCTGCTGCTGGTGTTGTCGGTTTGTGAGCCGCCGCCTAAGCCCCGCCGCTCCAGATAGTATAGGCTGCCATCCGGCGAAGTGGCCATAGCAATGGGGCGTTGAATATCAGTAGCAAACACCTCCGGAGATGTGTTTGCTTCAGGGGGCAAAGTCCAGATGATACCCTCGCAGTAGTCGGCGAAGAAGTAGTGGCCCAGGTATTCGGGCGGAAATTGCAGTTGCTGTGGCCGGTAGAAGGCCGCGCCGATTACCGAGCAGCCTACGTCGTGGCTGTAGGCGTGCAATGGCGCTTGGTAATCATCGGGGAACGGCGGTGTGCCATACCCTTCTTGCAAGGCCCAGCCGTAGTTACCGCCCGCTTCGATGGCGTTGACTTCCTCGAAGAGGTTGCTGCCTACGTCATTGGCATAAAGCCGGCCGTCAGTAGGGTCCACAGCCATGGTAAAAGGGTTGCGGAAGCCATAGGCATAGATGGCGCGCGATTGTCCACTTAGCTCATTGTAAAAAGGGTTATCCTGCGGTATACTGCCGTCGGGGTTGATGCGCAGGATTTTCCCCAGTGTGGTATTGAGGTTTTGCCCGTTCTCCGGGTCAGCGCCATCCCCTACAGCGATGTACAATTTCCCATCCAGGCCGAAGCACATTGCTCCGCCGTTGTGGATGGTGCCGGATAAAGGGGCAAGCTCCATTAGTATCTCTTCGCTGTCCGGCAGGGTATAATTGCCATTAGCAGTAAACCGGCTGATGCGGTTGTAGTTCCCCCCGGGGACGGTATAGAAAACGTAGTAGTGGTTGTTCAGCTCAAAGTCGGGGTCCAGCACCAGCCCGCTTAGCCCCCGCTCGTTGAAGTTGTCCACTTCGATTTCCAAAAATGCGCCCGGCAGCAACTCCCCGTTCTCTACTACGCTGATGCGCCCGTTCTTTTCGGCGATGAGCACCCGCCCGTCGGGCGTAATGGTCATAGTGGTAGGGTCTAAGCCCTGAGCGATTTGTTCTTCTACAAAACCCGGGGGTAATTGAGCAGCAAAAACGGCACTCCAGCAGAGCAGGCTGAACAATAGAACGCTCGTGTATTTCATAGGTCCAGTTTTCAGCAATATAAGCAATTACTCCTGCAGCAACCAAAGTTGATCGCCCTCTTCCAATGCGATTACCCCCTTGCCGGCCTGGAGGTAGATGCCAAGCTCGTTCTGCCGGAAGCGGAGTACTTCGGTGTAGGGCTTGCCGCGAAGTGTAATTTCCTCTTCAAAAGACATGAGGTTATCCAATGGGGTATCTGCGACATCAATGGTGCCGCTGAAGCGGGTTTCAATCAGCCAGTCGGCTACAAAGGAAGGCGGGCCAGAGGCATAGCTGACTTGCAGGGCATCGTAGAAGTTTTCCGTGTCGCGTTGGTAAAGCAGCGTATAGACGAGGAGGTCGATAAGGCGCTCTTGGTCTTCGGATACAAAGACATAGCGCTGGTTGTCCGCTTTGAAATACTCGCAGCTGGAGGGGCTGTTGAAGCGCGCCTCGGTGCATATTGTCCGGATGCATACTTGGTCCGTGCCTTCCTCTTCGCCCCGTGGTGCGGTGAAGCGGATGGTATTGCCGGCCTCATCAGCAAAAAGGAGGGTTTCCGTACCGTCGTAGGGCAGGAAGTTCCGGGCGGTTTCGCTGAGGCCGATCTGCCCGATTTCCTCGTCGGGCGGGCAGCCGCAGGCCGCGGCAAATAGCAGCGTGAGAAGAGTGATGCTGAAATATAGAACTCGGTATTGCATACTTTTTTACATAATAACGCGCGAGTTCGGTTATGGGTATAAAAAAAGAGCCATCTTCATTCAATTTGATGGCTCTCCGTGGTAGAGAGCGGATTAGGGTTGTTCAGATACATAGAAGAACAACCATGGATAGATAAAGGGAAGTCTAAGCCTTTACCAGACCATAGGGGAGTATAGCGGGTATTCGGTCACCTTCCTGTAACCCATTGTCTTGGTCTGTTTACTGGGGTGTGTAATTGACGTACCACATGGGTGCGAAGCATTTTAAGTGAAGTGGCAACTTGGATAGGAGGTAGAATGGTGGTTTGCGCCGTTTTTCGTGAAAATAAGCTTGCGTACCCGTTGTAGGTCGTTAAGTGGTAGGCTGGGAGCCGGGATGTCCTCAACCATTATGTCGCCTTCCAACCGGTAAATAGCCCCGTACTGGGAGCCAGCGTAAAGATGGCCATCGGGGGAAAACGCCAAGTCAGTCAATGCAGGCGTAGTGTTTGTTCCTGCTGCTTTGATGATTTTGGTACGCTTGGCTTGCGCCGTGAGTAGATACACCCCTTGTTCGCGGGTGGGTATCCAGTAGTTGCCTTCCCGGTCCGTAAAAATTTTTGATACACTCTGCTGCTCGGTGAAATCGACAATTAGGGTGTCTATAGCGACAAATTTTCCGCCAAAGCACCCCACCCACATCCGCCCTTGCGAATCCTCCACAAGCTGCCACACATCATTAGTCGGCAACCCATCTTCAGTGGTGAAATTGCGAAACTCGTAGCCATCAAAGCGGGATACGCCCTTCTCGGTATAAAACCAGATGTAACCGCGGCTGTCTTGCAGGCCCCCGTAGACGTAATTGGTAGGCAAGCCGTCTTCCACCGTGTAGTGCCGATAGCTGTAGGTTTGGGCAAAAGCAGGAAAGGCCAACCACTGCGCTGCCAGTAGTAGGCCAAGGAATAGGATGTTGGGAGTCGTACTGATAAAGCAGTGTCGCCTCATTTTACCAATTGCGGAATCACCTTTACACAAGCAGGGGGTGATCTTAGCAATGTAGCAAAAATACTACGAGGATGGCAAAATGTGGCGTTAAATTGTGAAATTTGCAAGTTAGCCTGCCAAGACTATACAGGCAAGTTAAGCTTGTCCGCCAAATAGCGGTGGTAAATAAAAAGGACCAAAACAGCGCCTCCCGTAGCTATGAGTAGCCGGCCCAGCAAGCTCGTGCTTTCTATGCCGATTAGGCTGCCGACAAAGCCGCCCACAAAGGAGCCGAT
>JAAAOU010000123.1 GCA_009908745.1 Bacteroidota bacterium | reverse complement strand
CTGCGCTTGTCGGAGCCCTGCGGGCACGAATGCAAGCGTGTCGTGTGTAGGTTTTGGCGCAGCCAAAACGGCCTTCGTGCCCCTTCGTGCCCTTGGTGGCTAATTTTACGCCGCGCTTGCCAGCGTAATTTATTGAATAAGCAAAATTGGTCAGGGTCCTAAATGCCCCTCGCTACGCGGTGGATGGAGCATGCAGTACCGGCGGCTTTAGCCGCCCGATATCTAGGAACACGGAAAGAACTGATTGGGCTGACCTACATAATGAATAGCCAGCTCAATATTCCTATCCCCAAGTACAGGCAAGGAGCACCCTCCCCCAAGCTGTTAAAATTCGCGCCATCATAACGCCCGGCGGTATAATGCGTTAAAGAAAAAAAGAGATCACCCAAATCATAATTCTATGCCGCCTAGCCTTTCCCGCGTATTTCCCCTCCTTGTCATGGTGTTGTTGTCGCACCCCGTATCCGCCCAGCTTCAACTGGGGGCGGGAGCGGGTGGGCAGTCGTCCTACTTTCTCATCGATCAAATACCAAGCAGCTTTGGGGAAGCCACTTCCGGGGCGATGACCGGCTATCACGCAGGATTAGTGGCGCAGTACCGCTTTGGCCGGCAGCTGAGTTTGCGCACTGGGTTAAACTACCAGCGGCACCGCATCAATTGGAGCATCAAGCCCTTCTGGCTGGGGATGGACGAGGTGTACCGCCTCAATTATATCAGCATGCCGCTAGTGGCACAGTTTACACCCACCGAACGCTGGTACATTATAGGGGGGATAGAAGCAGGTTGCCTGCTCAGGCCGCCGAGCGAGGCCGAGCAGTGGCAACGCTTTGACTACGGGCTGATACTGGGTGCCGGCTTCGCCATCTTACCACAGTTGCACCTCAATTTTGAGCATTTCATCGGCTTGCCCCGGGTAGGGGAAGGTCGTTTCTTGGATGAGGAGAGCAACATCAATGGGGTATACTATTTTCGCAACCGCTCGGTAAGGGTGTCATGCATCTACTATTTCTGCAAGTTCGATGAAAATTAAAAGGGGGGATTGGGCATCTTTTTTTACCTTAACGGGCTGAACTAAGCTATTAGCACATGCGATATCCTGCCCTTACCTTTTTCTTAGTATTCTTCTTTTTTGCTAATGTGTTGCCCGCGCAAATCCAACAGCCTTACGACAAGTACGCGCCCGAGCGTGGTACATTAGGTGCTTCCGGCCCCGAAATTACCCCCGGCTGCGGTTTCGACGAACTGATAGATGAGATGCCGGCTTCCGCCAAAGAGCGGCAGGAAAAGCTGGAAAATCAGCTCTACAACATCCTGCAGGAAAACCCGGATTACTTCCGGCAACGCTCCGCGACCTACACCGTGCCTGTGGTAGTACACGTCGTACACCAAAACGGGACGGAAAACATATCAGAGCAGACCGTGCAGAACGGCATTCAGCACCTCAACGACGCTTTTGCGAACCTAGGCTATTACGATCAGGATAGCGGGGCAAATGTAGATATTGATTTCTGCCTCGCCCGGCAAGACCCGGACGGCAACCTCACCAATGGCATTACCCGTACGGAGTCCCCGCTTACTGTACTGGACAAGGATACCGAAGACCAAGACCTCAAAGATTTGGTGCGCTGGGACCCCCTCTGCTACGTCAATATCTGGCTGGTGCGCAATATCCAAGGGAGTGTGGCGGGGTATGCTTACCTACCCGGGGCCCACGGCGCCGATTTTGACGGTATTGTCTGTGAGTCTGTATTCTTTGGCAGCAGCCCCGCCAATAGCTCGGTAACCGTGCACGAAATGGGGCACTACCTCGGCTTGTTCCACACCTTTCAGGGCGGATGCACCAACAACGATTGCCTGGCAGACGGCGACCGGGTGTGCGATACCCCCCCGGATAATTCTACCGCTGCCGTCCCCTGCGACAACCCCGCGAATACCTGCAATACGGATACCAACTCCGGTTTCGCCACCGACCAAAACGACATGAACGAAAACTACATGGACTACGGCGACCGCTTCTGCTACCATGATTTCACACAGGGGCAAGCCGACCGCATGCAGTTTTTCCTGACGGGCACGCGCAGCAGCCTGCTCGACTGTTCTTCCTGCCTCGACCCCTGCCCGGTTGAGATTGCAGTGGACGCCACGCCCAACCCCTTGCCGGTAGCGGTGGGGACGAACGCTAGCGTTACGCTGACCGAAGATTTCGTGCAAAACTACCGCTGGCTGCTGGGTGACAGCGTCGTTTCCAACAGCCCTACACTGGACTTGCCTATCACGGAATTGGGGGATTTTGAAATCGTCATCGAAGTCAGCAACGACAATCCGGACTGCTTCGCTTACGATACCCTGCTGATACAGCCCTTCTGCGACCCTACCGCCACGGTGCAGGCAGACAGCGATACGCTGAACGCGACGGCGGGGGTCCCTGCTACCCTTGGCATTACTGCGACAGACGCAGACTCCGTGCGCTGGCTACTCAATGGGGTGGAAATTGGCAGCGGGGTGCCTTTGGATTATACCTTTACAGAACTGGGCTTTCAGCAGTTAGTGCTGGAGGCCGTCACCCCTTATTCGGACTGCAACGGGCGGGACACCGTGCTGGTCAACGTCACTTGCCCGGATGACGTCTCGGTCAACCTCGAAGATAGCTACCTGCTGGTGCAATTCGGTGAAACCGTCGACTTCGCATCCAACGCGATGAATACCAATGGCGTGGAATGGACCCTAGACGACATGGTGGTCGGCAACGACGAGAACCTGAATTACACGTTCAACAACTTTGGTGTATTCGACTTGATCGTGGTAGGGGAAAGCACCGTGCCGGCTTGCAACGTGGCCGATGTCATGCAGGTAGAAGTAGAGTGCGGCTTGCCCTTGGAAGTGACCGCCGACGAAAACTTTGTGATCGCCGGGGATACCGTAGCCTTTGCGGCAAACGGCACGGACATTCAGAGCTACGAGTGGTACGTCAACGGGCAGTTGGTGTCCGATGAGCAGAGTTTTGAATTCCCGTTCGCACAGGGTGGGGTGTACGAAGTATACGTTATCGTGAATTTCCCGCTTTGTGAACAGCGTTCCGAGAGCCTGATCATCACCGTTCAGGATCCTTGCTTTTACGACACGCTGGACGTAGCCTTCGATTACGATGTGGAAGCGCCGGTCCGCGACGTAGTAAAAAGCGCGGTGGACGACGGCTATCTGCTCAACTTTGGAGAGCAACTGGTGAAGGTCGATGGTAACTACGAGCCCCTGTGGTCCCGTGCTTACTTAGACCCTATATTCATCATGGGCGCTACTGCTGACTTAGTTAACGGCGGGTACTATCTGGCGTACTATTCGCTGGGCGATGGCGTGGATGCCTCAACGAAAATTATGAAAATCAATGAGACCGGGGATATTCTCTGGCAGCGGGGGATTGTTGCTAATCCGTTAATTGATCAGTTTCCTGAGTTGGGCAGAATGGCCTCCTTTCCTAACGGTAATGCTTTGGTATACGAAGAACTCTTAATTACCGATGGGACAAACGTCTTCCCTTTTACTTTTCTCGCGCAATTCAGGCCCGACGGCACGGAAGTCTGGTCACGGGAGCTCTTCCTGCTTTTCGCATCAGATGCTAAAGCCACAAGCGACGGCGGCGTGCTGCTGAGCGGTTACAACGCCGATCAGTCGAATACCCTGGGGCTGGTCAAGCTGGATGCCTTCGGCGATATCGACTGGTCCACTTCCTTCACGCCACCCGGCGAGACACAAACGTTCGTGGGACCCAGTTTTATTGAGGAATACGACGACGGTTCCTTCTTCATTGGCTTCAACGCCTTCATGGAAAACGAGCTGTTTGGCCTGGGCCATATCATGCGTATCTCGGCTGACGGCAACCTCCGTTGGGCCGAACGCCTGTACGACGACGGCGTGCCTTTAGCTGCCCAGCAAATCACTGGCGTGGACCAAGCACTGAATGGCGACTTTCTGGTGTCCCTTACCATCCCGGCCAATGGCATGGCGGGGGGCGAACAACAGGTGAGCGATATCGTCCGTATTACGCAAGATGAAGATGTGCGCTGGGTGCGCCGCAATCCCATACGCGACCACGCCATCACCGCTATCCGGCAGGAAGAAATGGGGGAACTGGCGATGTTCGGCGGTTTTGATATGGATAACCTCTTATACCTGACCGATGAGGACGGCTTCTCCGGCAGTTGCGAGATGCAAGCCCGTCGCGTCGACCGGCCCGCGCGCCCGCTTGACCAAGAATTTGATGTTTACCAGCTGGATAGCCTGCTGGAGTACGAAGAAATCTTTGAACTAGAACCTCGAAACCTGGATGCCGTCCGTTCGGTCCTTTGTTCCGTAGAAGGCACCAACGGCTCGGATGCTGAGGTAGAAATGCTGTCGGCTTCCCTCTGCGGCGATTCGGTGACCTTGAACGTGCGCATCTGCAACCTCGGTAACTTGCCGATTCCCGACACGATTCCGGTAACGTTTTACGATAGCGTCCCTTTCGAAACGGCCGCAAATGTGGCGGGCACTTTACCACTAGGCAGCGTGGTGGAAGCCGACTCTTGCCGGGAACTAAGCTTCACCCTGCTCAACGAATTTGCCGACGAGCAAGCATTTTTGATGTTCAACGACGATGGCACGGCCACTTTGCCTTTTAGTTTCCTGAACGACTTCCCGCGTACGGCGGAGGAGGAATGCAATTACTACAACAACCTCGATAGCCTGAGTTTGGAAGGCTTACCGCAGCCTTCTGTGCCAGCCATCGAGCTGGGGCCAGATACGGTGCTTTGCGCCGGCGACAGCCTCTTGCTGCAGGGGCCAGTGGGCTTCAGCGAGTACCTATGGCAGGATGGCTCGACGGATACCACATTCCTGGCGGAAGGGCCGGGGGTGTATTTCTTACAGGGCCGCATCGAGTGTGGGGCGACAGCGCGGGATACCATCGTCATCATGGCGCCAGACAGTCTAAGCCTAGACTTAGGCCCCGATCTTAGCGGTTGCCAAAACCAGATTTTTGACCTGAACGCCGGCAGCGGCTTTGAAACTTACCGCTGGCAAGACAACAGCTTCGACTCGCTGTACACGGCTTTTGAAGCGGGATTGTACTGGGTAGAAACCACCGACCGTTGCGGCAATGTGTACCGGGATTCAGTAGAGATCACGCTCGATCCCACATACAATCTGGAACTGGGCGGGCCGCTGGCGATCTGCCCCGGCGATTCGGTCGTCTTTGATATCCAAACCAGCCATACGGATTATGAATGGTTCCCCGGCGGTGCCAGCCTGTCCTGCGATGATTGCCCGAACCCGACGATACGGCCGGATACCACTACGCGTTACACCTTAGTTGCGGAAGATGCCAACTGTTTTAGCTCAGATACGCTGACGGTGAATGTTTTGCCGGTTTTCAACACCAGTGACACCATCGGGCTGTGCCCCGGGGATACCGTTGAGGTGTTTGGGCAATCCGTGAGCGCGCCCGGTACTTTTGAACAGACCTTCAGCAGCGTTCTGGGCTGTGATTCTACGGCACAGATCGTGGTGGAAGAGCTGCAAGATATCGAAACCTTCGGTGCGGACACCATTTGCTCCGGGCAGTCGACCGTCATTTTCGGTAATACCGTCAGTACGCCTGGCCCGTATTCACAGACCTTTACGTCGGTCGTGGGCTGCGATTCCACCCACACCATCAACCTGACCGTGCTCGACCCGATTATGACCACCGAGGAACGCAACCTCTGTTCGGGCGATACGCTGGAGCTGTTTGGCCAGACCATTACCATGCCGGGCACCTTTGTGGATACCCTGTCGAGCGTGGAAGGCTGCGATTCTATACACGAGGTGACGGTGAATTTCCTAGATACCCTTGTGACGGTGGACTCGCTGACTATTTGCGAGGGCGAGTCGGTCGATGTGTTCGGCACACCGACCTCCAGTGCGGGCACTTATCAGCAAACTTTCTTGTCGGTCAACGGCTGCGATTCTACCCACTTTATTGTCTTGGCGGTACAGGCGCCCATCGAGACGAGCGAGGACGTCAGTATTTGCACGGGCGAGAGCTACGACGTGTGGGGCTTGAGCTTGACGATGGCCGGGGTGTACGACAGCACGTTTGTGTCGGCGGTTGGCTGCGACTCCACCCATACCATCAATTTATCGGTCCTCGATACCATCACCACCCAAGAAAGCATCACGATTTGCCAGGGGGAAACCGCCGATGTGTTTGGAAACCCTGAGAGCATGGCGGGCGATTACAGCATGACGTTTTCCGGGGCCAACAATTGCGATTCTACCCATACGGTCACTTTGAATGTGCTGGATACCTTTGCCACGGCGAAAGTCATTGATCTTTGCCAAGGCGATACGGTGCAGGTGTTTGGGCAAACCGTCACTGACAGCGGCAGTTTCTCGCAAACGTTTATGAGCGCGGATGGCTGTGACTCTACCCACACCGTTACTGTGAATAGGTTAGACACGGCTTTCACAACGGAGGACTTGCAGATTTGCGTTGGCGACACGGTAGATCTATTTGGCACGCCCACCTTTGAAGCGGGGGTGTACGAAGCCACTTTCATGGCGGCCAACGGCTGCGATTCTACCCATCAGGTTACGCTCAGCGTACAGGATACCATCTTTACAGCTGATGATGCGGTTATTTGCGAAGGCGAAAGTGTATCGGTATTCGGAGACGAAGTGACTATGGCAGGCGATTATACCGAAAGCTTCACGAGTGTGAGCGGTTGCGATTCCTTGCATACGGTTACGGTGACGGTGCTGGACACCGCAGCCAACTTTGCTACCGAAGTGCTGTGCGAGGGCGATTCCGTTTTGCTCTTTGGCGATTGGGTCACGGCTGCCGGCACCTACAGCGAGACGTACGCGGCGGCCAATGGCTGCGATTCCACCAGCTATGTGGAAGTGACGGTGGCTGACTCGGTGCTAGTGCAAAACCAAGCGACGATCTGCGAGGGGGACAGCCTGCTGATATTCGGTGAATACGAAACCGAAGCGGGCACCTACAGCCAGGTCTTTACCGCGGCTTCGGGCTGTGATTCCACGGAGGTAGTGATGCTAGACGTCTTGAATACCAGCGAGACCACACTGACCGCTAGCCACTGTAGCGGCGATTCCACCCTTATCTTTGGCCAGTACGAGACCGAGGCCGGCACTTACGTGCAAACATTCAGTAATACGGTAGGCTGCGACTCTACGGTGACGGTAGAACTATCGGTATTTGAAGCCCCAAGCCTGTCTGCCGATACCCAGCCGACCTGCCCGGAAGAGGAACGTGGCAGCATCACCATCAATACCAGCGGCGGCAACCCGCCCTTCGATTTCAGCTGGGGGCACACCGGTGTCAATACGGGGAGCTTGAACGATTTAGCAGCCGGTAGTTACGCGGTGACTGTTACCGGCAACAACGGCTGCTCCGCTGCGATTACCGCCGAAGTGATGAGCGAAGACCTCCCCGCTTATAGCCTAGCCCCTTCTGGTGTCGGCTGTGAGGGCGATGCGGACGGCAGTCTGTCAGTAAGCGGTCCGGCTACATTGACCTACAGCCTGGATGGGGAGAACTTCAACGCAGACACGGTATTTACCGGTTTGGCAGCGGGGCAGTACACCTTATTTGTGCAGTCTGCTTCAGGCTGTGTCGCTACAGAGTCTTTTACCATCGCAGCGGCGGCTGCCCTGAATTTGAGCTTGCCGACCGACCTAGAAGTGGTGTTGGGTGACTCCATCCAATTGCAGCCACAGGGCGATCTGGGGGCATTCAGCAGCTTTGAGTGGACACCCTCTACCTGGCTGTCCTGCGTGGATTGCCCGACGCCCTTTACCCGCCCGCAACGCAACATCGCTTATACCCTGATGGCGGTAGACACCAACGGTTGCGCGGTGGATGCACTGGTGAATGTACGGGTGCTGAAGCAACGGGATATCTACACGCCTAATGTCTTCAGCCCGAATGACGACGGCCGCAACGATGTGTTCAAGCCGTTGGCGGGCCGCGACTACGAAGTGCTGTCGTTCCGTATTTACAACCGCTGGGGCGGCTTGCTGCACGAGGAGGAGAACCTCAGCATCAATGAACTGCGTGGCTGGGACGGTGAGGTCAACGGGGAGGCCATGTCCGGTGGGGTTTACCTCTACCAAATGGAGGTACGCTACGCCGATGGCAGGGAAGAAGCGCTTGCCGGTGAGGTGACGTTACTCCGGTAATGGCTGCCCGCGCAGGATCGAGCAAACGAAAAAAGGGCTGCTCCTGATAGGGCAGCCCTTTTACTGTTGGTTGTAGGTTTTAATTAACCTCCTTTCTGTTCACTTTTTTCCAACATCTGATCAACGCCGGAGATAAATTCTTTAACGGTGGGGCGGTAGCCTGTCTTGCCGATAGGGGTGATGTTGTACTGCCCGTCCTCCATATCGATATCAAAAACCCAGATGGTCGGATAGCCGCGTACGCCAAATTGCTGCTGCAGCGAGTAGTTCTGCTGGCGGATATTTTCTGGCAGTTTTTTGCGGCGCGGGAAGTCGAGCTCGAGCAGGACGACGTTCTCATCGGCCCACTTCTTGAATTCCGGCTTAACGAATACGGCTGCTGCCAGCCGCTTGCACCAGCCGCACCAATCGCTGCCTGTAAAGTTGGCCATGACCGGTTTGCCGGTTTCCTTGGATGCCTTGTACGCTTCTTCTATTTTGACTAGCCAGCCTTCTTGCTCGGCGGTGTAGCCCTCTTGTGCCGTGGCAAAAGTCGTGGCAAATAGTAGGATCAATGCAGTGGTTAGTGGTTTCATGTACTTATTATTACTTTTGATTGATTATAAATGATAGCCGTTCTCGGAAATCATAGTGGTAAAAATACAATTTTTGCGTGGGAAAAGATGAATCCGCGTCGTTAGGGGAGTGTTAAGGCGGTTGGTTGTGTCGCCGAAATGCAATTTTTAGTATGCTGCAAACACTGGTTCACTACAGCCTGCATTTTTTGGCCCCAGGCCTCCTGGCGCGCGGGTTGTTCCCCGCCCAATGGCAGCGTGCTTGGCTGATTATGATCGCCACGATGCTGGTCGATTTGGACCACTTGCTGGCAGACCCGATCTTTGACCCCGAGCGATGCAGCATTGGGTATCATCCTTTGCATTCTTACTACGCCATTGTGGCTTATGCGTTGTTGCTTCTCTGGCCGCGTGCCCGGATTGTGGCGGTAGGCTTGCTGTTTCACATGTTGACGGATTATCAGGATTGTCTTTGGCCGTAAAGCTTTACCTTTGCGGAAAAAGCGACCCACATGCGCATCGATATCATCACCGTACTGCCGGAATTGCTGGAAAGCCCGCTTAGCCACTCTATCATGCAGCGGGCACAGGACAAAGGGCTGCTGCAGGTACATTTGCAGAATCTACGCGAGTATGGCTTGGGCAAACATCGGCAGGTAGACGATTACCAGTACGGTGGCGGCGCGGGTATGGTCATGATGGTGGAGCCGCTGGTGAAGTGCATCGAGGACTTGCAGGCACAGCGCACCTACGACGAGATCATCTACATGACGCCCGATGGCGAGCGCCTGCAGCAAGGCCGCTGCAATCAGCTTTCGCTAAAGGAAAACTTGATGATCATCTGCGGGCACTACAAAGGTATTGACGAGCGCATCCGGGAGCATTTCATTACCCTCGAAATTTCTATTGGTGATTTTGTGCTTTCGGGCGGCGAACTACCTGCGGCTATACTGGTGGATTCCATCGGCCGCCTCCTGCCTGGCGTGCTGAACGATGAGACGTCCGCCCTTTTTGATTCTTTCCAGGACGATATGCTAGCTCCGCCGGTGTATACCCGGCCGGAGGAGTTCCGGGGTTGGAAGGTACCCGAGATACTGCTGTCTGGCAATTTCCCGAAAATTGAGGAGTGGCGGCACGAGCGCGCGCTGGAGCGTACGAAGGCGCGGCGCCCGGATTTGCTGGAGGGGGAGCATGGGGAAGAGTGAGGGCTGTTGGTGAATTTTGGTACTGCAAAAAGAGGTACTCGGAAAGTAGCCATAGTCTGGCAACTCAGGATTTGTGAAAATATGACGCCGCTATTTTTTCGGCTCGCAAGGCAAAAAACGTAGGCATAGCCTAAGTTCTGTCGAGGCTTTTTAACGCAGCGAGGCGGAAAAAGAGCAAGTCAGAATTCACAAATTTCGGGTTGTCAGACTATAAATGCATGCCTTCAGCCCCGGCGCACACGAGCTAAGAATAAAGCTGCTCAGCCAGCTCTTCCATGATGCGCCGGTTTTCGGCCTCCGGGAGCATACCTGCCAATAGTTCTTCTTCAATAAATCGCATCAAGCTTGCTGGATTGCCTATCCTCAGCTGTCTTCGGAAGCCTTGCACGTTGTCTAAAGGCAGTCCTGTGAAGTCAGCTAATTCGTTGTCATCTAGCTGTGGGAATTTGACGGCGGTTTTCAGCAAGTGGATAATCCGTTCTTCCTGACGCCCTTCCTGACGCCCTTCTTCTTTTAGCATTTCTAATGTGCTCATCACTTCTGGCTTTGTAGTGAATTCTAGGTTTTCCAAGGTTTCCATGAATTGCTTCGGCGAGCGTTCCATGACGGCGAGTGCGAAAGTCATTACCGACTCCATGCCTTCGCCTTTTATACCCTGTAATATAGTGGCAATATAGCTCAAAATCAACTGAGGCTGATGGCGCAGCGCCATGGACAGCATAGCGCTGCGAAAATAGCTTAAATCCAGCTTCAGCAGCTCCTCTGGCGGAATTTTGGTAATATCTTTAAACAAAAAACGGAAATTGGGCATATAGGGTTCCAACTGTTCAAAGTGCGGGCTGTTTTCGAACAGCTGCCGGATAGTTTTGGGCTGCCAGTCGACCTTACCATTATAAAACACGAGCGGTATGACCGGTTCGAGCCGCTTCTTTCCGCTGCGGGACTGCTGGTGCAAGAGCAGCAGGATATACAGCCCAACTTGTATAGCGGTGTGCTCCTCTGGCTCCGACTTATGCTCGAAGAGCAGGGAGAAGTGAAAATGCTTTTCTTTCTCTTCTTTGAAGCGACAGCGGTAAATGATATCCGCATCGAAGAGTTTGAGGTTGGGCCGCAGTGCCCGGCTGCTCCTTTGCTGCAAGCTCTCCAAATCCGCTATTGCTGCGATTTCTGGGTAGAAATACTGCAAATATTTCTGGGCTACAGACCTGTCGCTCATCGCTTGCCGGAAGAAGCGGTCATCGGGCTGGAACACCTCCTTTTTTTGGCTCATAGGGGCTTCTACAATTGATACGGCAATAAAAATAGCTATTTTGTTTTAAAGTCAAAAAATTGAAAACATAAAATTGCACTACCCCATGTCAATTAAAACCCCACCCGCCCACTCAACACCACATTCCGGCCCGCGCCTGCCAAGCCAGAGGAGTACGGCCGGTATCTTTTTCTAAGCTGGAGCAGAGCTGGGAAGCTCTACTCCAGCGGCGGGAGGTAAGCTGGAGCGGAGCCGGGAAGCTCTACCCCAGCGGCTAAAGATATTCCACCAACTGCCGACCCAATTCCAAGTTACAAATACTTTCCTCTGTGAGTCCTTCATAATCTCTTGCGGACGAATAAAGCCAATCGGTATTGTTTTTGACCAATCCGGCTTTGGTTGGGTTGTTGTGGATATAGCGAAAACAGTTGTATAGGTAATCGTTGCCTGACGAAAAAGGTCCACCCGATGAATCAACACTCACAAATTCATCGGTCCAGCCATCTTTGACTTTGCACTTTGGTCGGAAAACGACTCCAGATTCGTCTCTCTGCTTATTCAGCGCTTGTGCGTATGATTGAAGTATGATACCAATAGCTGCATTCAGACTAATCTGCTCCTGTTCTTCTTTTGACGGACGGCGTTTGCGTTTCACTGGTATAGCGGAAGATCCATAAACATGTTTTCTTCGAATCCATTCTATCTGATCCACATGAGACCAGAGTTCATCTCTCGAAATACTCTCGTTTTTCACATAGAACAGCCAATGGAAATGATTTGGCATGAGGCAAAAGGCAATCAAATCGCCAAACGGAAGTAAATAACTCCTCATTTTCCAAAGGAAAAAATTATAATTTTCATCTGAGAAGAAGATTTGCCTGCGATTGTTGCCTTGATTGTATATATGGAATGTCTGGGGGGCGTAGAAGTCCATCTTCAAATGTGTTTCTGTTAAGATAAGTTTTTTTTGCCATTGTCCTAATCGGCTAAGCTGTCCTGCTAAGCTGGAGCAGAGCTGGGAAGCTCTACCCCAGCGGCAGTCACTGCTAAGCTGGAGCAGAGCTGGGAAGCTCTACCCCAGCTGCGGGAGGTAAGCTGGAGCAGAGCGGGAAGCTCTACCCCAGCGGCAGTCACTGCTA
>JAAAOU010000167.1 GCA_009908745.1 Bacteroidota bacterium | reverse complement strand
TTGGTACCGCTTTTGAAAACATTTTTTATTTTCAAGCTTTCAGGTTGCCTTGCAAAGGGTTGCTTTACTTCCGTCGGAGACGGGGGGATAGTCGTATCCAGTCTGGAGACTGCATACATCTTTGAGTTTTTTGGGAAGGAACACTTTGGGCATCAGTGGGAGCCACCATTTTTAAAAAACAATGCAGATTTGATAGGTTTTTTTAATTCACCATCTGGAATATAGATTATATGGGGACTGCATACATCTTTGAGTTTTTTGGGAAGGAACACTTTGGACATCAGGGGGATAGTCGTATCCAGTCTGGAGACTGCATACATCTTTGAGTTTTTTGGGAAGGAACACTTGGGACATCAGGTTCCAGCTATCCGGTCAACGTGAAAGTAATAGCAGCTTCGCTGCGGTAATGCTGCGAGTGGGTAAAGCCACGAATGACACGAAGAAACACGAATAAGGACGGTCCTGCACCCCCGCTGCCCGTAGATTGAAACACCAAAGCCAAGCCACCAGCCACAATAATCAAAAGCAACGCTGCAAGGATTACTGACGCTAAAGGTCAGCATCTGGGATTTGCAAATCCGCGCAGATATCAGACCAACGTGAAAATAGTAGCAGCTGCGCTGCGATAATCTTTCCGAGCAGCACAGAGAGGTGTTTACGCCCCCGTTAGGCGTAGGCTGAACCCATTTAGGCATAGGCTGCACCTACATTATAGCAGTATCACAAAAAACAACTTCAAGCCCCCAAACTCGCCCGCCGCTGCCCAATCCGGAAAAACATACTCATCAGCAAGCCCAGCATCATCAAGATAGTGCCTGCCCAGAACAGATTAATCCCCGGAAACTCTATCGCCTCCAGCACAATATAATCAGAGCGCAGCGAGTCCGTCGCCACCTCAAATGGCAGCGCCTGCTGTACGCCCTCCGCCTGTCCGATCATCAGCTCAATCGTCTCCGTCTTCGGGTCAATGCCCGTAAAGCGGAAATGCAAGCCCAGCTCAGGAATTTCATCCTTTAAATTGAACGGGCTATTGCCGCGGATCAAATAGACCGGCTGCGCGGTGTAAGCCTGCCCGTTGTTGCCCTGCACGCTGACCATAGCACTCACCGCCACATCATCCTCCTGCGGTTCGTAGTTCGGGTGCTCCGGGTTTTTGTTGAAGCCCGCAAACTGTATTTCGTGCCCGTTGTAGTTGATCTTGTCCCCCTGCTTGAAGGTAAAAGGTTCATACTCCATGTCCAACTCCCGGCCAAACACCGCGTCAAAAATGCCTTCATTGAGCCGCACTTTCGTACTAATGTCATTGATCTGCACCGGGTAGCTGTACAGCATCTGCTCGCGCAGTACCAGCACCGGCTTGATGCGGAACACGCTGTCCTCATCCAAGCGCTGTATCTTCATATCCAGCCCAATTGGCAAATCGCCTTGCTCCTTGTGGTAGTCAGGGTGGGTGGGGGAGCGGTCTACGCCCAGAACAGTCGCTTCGTATTGCTTGACAAAAAAAGTATCCCGGTCGCGTATCGGCACCGTATCCAAGAAGCTGATGGTTTCGCCCGGCATAGCCCGGTAAGGCTTGTAGTTGAGGCTGTCTTCCCTAGCTTGCCGATACTCCATGTCAATCTCTACCTGCGGCAGGGAAGCAATGTGCGTGAAAATATCGCGTTCCAGATACCGCTTGGTAGAAGGGTTGGAGGCGGCAATCTTCGTAAAGGATTTATCGTAAAGAATATTAGGATAGAGGTTGAATTCCTCTACCACCTGACCCGTGGAATCCAGTTTCTGATAGTTGACGGTGAAGGTACGAGTAAACTGTTCCACCGTATCTTCCACATAAGTCACCCGGTAATCGTCCATAATCAGCGGCGAGTTCTTGAACAGCAGTACATTCTTGCGCATCTGCTCTTCAGAAGCCCCCTCAATCAGCCCTTCCATCACGAAGGGGTTGTTGGAAATCACCTCTTGATTCAGCCCGGAAGCCAAGATACCGACGATCATCAGGCCGAAGCCGCCGTGCGCTACCACGGAACCCGCCATCTTCAAATTAGACTTGGCAAAGGAAAACAGGTAGTCGAGATTGCTCACCACCGTATACCAAGCAAAAAACAGCATAGTGGAGTACTGCCAGGCTTGCAGGTCGATCCAAAGGGAAGTAAGGTAAGTCAAGCCGCCCGATACCCCTAAAGCGATACCGCTGTGCAGCAAAAACTTGGGCGCGTACTTCGAAAAATTCCGCTCTTTGTAGCGCAGGTACTGAGAAACTCCCGACAACAGGCCGATAAACACGGCAATCCAGATTTGATATTTGTTGTAGTGGGGAATAGGGTCGGTAATGACACGGCCGATGTAGTTCGGGTCGAAATAGGCCATAATCTTGTTGTA
The DNA here is from genome assembly GCA_009908745.1 of Bacteroidota bacterium. Taxonomy (GTDB): domain Bacteria; phylum Bacteroidota; class Bacteroidia; order Chitinophagales; family Saprospiraceae; genus Phaeodactylibacter. Next base: position 9,986 of record JAAAOU010000167.1, on the reverse strand, counting down.
GACCGGCAGCGAAGTGGAAGCCGTGATCAGCGCCGCCGAGAATAGCAGCACCAATGAACCGATAAACATCCAGAACTCTTTGGAAGCGGTGGCTTCTTCCTTCTTGGGCGTTGGTACAGAGCTGTACCGCACCCCCAGTAGCACCGCCCCCAGCAGCAGGAAAAATACATTGAACAGCACCAGCTGCGTCTCTAGCCCCATTTCTGTAAAGGCGTGTACGGACGTGTCGCCAAGTACGCCGCTGCGGGTCAGGAAAGTAGAGTAAACAATGAGTACAAAGGTCAGCAAGTAGAATACATACGTAGACCGTATGGATTGACCGGTAGCATTGGCCACCAGATTGGTATGGATGCCCGCAATAAGGATAAGCCAAGGCACCAGCGACATATTCTCCACCGGATCCCAAGCCCAATACCCGCCAAAACTCAGCGCTTCGTACGCCCAAGCACCCCCCATGAGGATACCAGTGCCGAGTATAGCCCCGCTGAACAAGCTCCAACGCAGGCCGGGCTTCAGCCAGCTCTTGTGGTCTTGCGTCCAAAGGGCGGCAATAGCATAAGCAAACGGAATGGTCGTAGAGGCAAAGCCCAGGAAAAGCGTGGGCGGGTGAATGGTCATCCAATAATTCTGCAACAACGGATTCAGCCCCGTGCCGGCTATTTGCTCTACGTAGTCGGCACTGGCAAAAATTGGCGCGTCCATCGTTTGCCGGAGCAGCAGCATGGGGTTGCTGCCAACCCGGGTAGGGTCGTCCCCAAAACCGACGTACACACCCAGAATCATAGAACCGATGAATACCTGCACCAGCGACACGATCGATAACGTCGGCGCTTCCCACTTTTTGGCCGTGCCCATCAGCACCATGCCCAGTACAATGTGCCAGAACATCCACAGCAGGAAACTGCCTTCTTGACCTTCCCAGAAAGCGGAGAAGATATATTTCATCGGCAAATCTTCCGAGACATGCGCCTGTACGTACTGATACTCGTAGTACTGATTGATCATCACGTAAAACATCGTGCCGATCAGGGTGAAAATGGCTATACCATGAACCAAAAAGGACCAACGCCCGATGCGCAGCCAGTTATTCGCTTCGGCAACTTTGTCGCGCTTTTGAGTGGCAAAAAAGTAGGCAACAGCGGCTAGCAAAGCGGCGGAAAAACCTAGCATGATCGCTGCCTGGCCGATGTAGCCGGGGACCAAGTGCTCCCCTACGTATTGGATATCCTGCATGGACAATTTTTACTTTATGACTTGCTTGCTTCGCTCTTGATGTATACTTCCTCGTCTTTGTACTTGGACGGGCACTTCATCAGCATGTCAGTAGCGACGAACTCATCGCCTTTCATGCTGCCCGTAAGCACGATCTGCTCAGACAGCTCGAAGTCTTGGGGCTTTTCAGAAAGCAGCACGACCTTGCGCTCTTCGCCCTCCGCATCGCGGATGTAAAAGCTGAAGTAGTTGGGGTCTTCTTCCGGGTTGTAGTACATCTCTTTATCCTTCGCTAATTGGCCAGCGATTTTAACCCGTTCGCCATTTGTAGCTGCATCTTCAAAAGTGGCATAAGTGCTCATGTCATCCGCAGCGGAGGTCAAGAGACCAATGGCTACAGCGACCATTACGATGGCGACGATGTATATTTTCTTCATGGCGCTTCTGTTTGTCTACAGATTGATATTGGTTGACAATCTCACTATAAAATACAAAAATACATTTTGTTTGTTGCCTGCCCTAGCTTGCGGACGGTCAAATAGATGTAATTTGTATAGCTAGGTTATGGAGGGCAAAGATAGGAGTGATCAGATTAGGTTTTGTTGATGTTTGTCACACTCAGCATCTGGTACTAAGGAGGGATAAAAAATATAGGGCGCTAATCCATCGAATAGGAAAACAATTGAGTATATTGAGGAACCAAAGTATCTGTAGAGGCATTTCATAATTAAGTATGTTGACAAAAGAAACAAAATATCACATCATAAATACGCTGATGCCTTATCACCCTGAACGTATTGGCATATTTGGGTCTTATGCAAGAGGTGAACAGCGCAGTGACAGTGATTTGGATATTTTGATAACCTTTAAGGATAAGGTCAGCTTACTAAGGCTAGTTCAGTTGCAACAATCGCTTTCCGATCAACTTGGGGTTGCAGTAGATTTGGTCACAGAGGGTAGTATCAAGAACAAGCGGCTCAAAAAGTACATATATAAGGACTTGATCAATATTTTCCATGCAGAAGAGTGACCTTCTATATCTAGAACATATTCTCGAAAACTTAAGCAAAGCTGTAGCATATTTACACGAAGTCAGCTACGATGAGTTTGTGAATGACGAAGAAAAACAGGATGCAGTAATAAGAAAGATAGAAGTATCGGGAGAGGCGACTAAAAGGGTAAGTAAAGATATTAGGGCTAAATACAGCCATTTACCTTGGAGGGCTATAGCGGGAATGAGAGATAAATTAATTCATGATTATTTTGAGGTTGATATAGGTTTGGTTTGGGAAACGGCAACATGAGATATACCTGAGCTCATTCCCGAGATCAAAAAAGTCGTCAAAGAATTGAGCCACTAGCCATAAGCTTTTTTAACTCAACCAAGCATACGCCCCCCAAGCTGCCACATACGCCAGCGCCGTCATAAACACAAACTGCACGATCGGCCACTTCCAGCTCTTCGTCTCCCGCTTGACGATGGCCAGCGTGCTCATGCACTGCATGGCAAAAACGTAAAACAGCAGCAGCGACAAAGCGGTAGCGGGCGTATAGACTTTCTCCCCGGTTATCGGGTTGCGCTCCACCGCCATACGGTCGCGCACCGAGTATTCGTCCTGTTCCGAACCAATGCTGTAGATGGTCGCCATCGTACCCACAAACACCTCGCGCGCCGCAAAGGAGGTCACCAATGCAATACCAATTTTCCAATCGTAACCCAGCGGCTCAATCACCGGCTCGATGGCCTTGCCCAAGTGGCCGGCGTAGGAAGCTTCAATCCGGCGGGACGCAATCAAGTTTTTCGTCTCCATTTCCGAAAGGTTCTGTGCTTCGGCGGTAGCAAGAGCCTCCGTGCGGGCCTGTTCCATATCCGCGCTCGGCCCGTAACTGGCTAGAAACCAAAGTATAATGGAAATCACCAAAATAATCTGCCCCGCTTCCACCACGAAAGAGCGGACCTTTTCCCAAACCGTCAGCCCTACGTTGCGCAGTACAGGCATGCGGTACTCTGGCAGCTCGAGCATCAGGAAACTGCGCTCGTGGGTTTTTAGAATCAGCTTGAAGACCCAAGCGGAAAACAAGGCGGCGATGATCCCCAGCAGGTACAAGCCCATGAAGGCCAAGCCTTGCAACCCGAAAATCCCCCCAACGGTCTTGGGCGGCACCACAAAACCTATCAATACGATATAAACCGGTATCCTTGCCGAACAGCTGATAAAAGGCGTGACGAGTATAGTGATCAGGCGCTCTTTCCAGTTGCCAATCGTACGCGTACTCATGATGGCAGGGATCGCACAGGCCCCACCGGAAACCAAAGCGACGATACTCCGCCCGTTCAGCCCGAAGCTGCGCATCACATTGTCGAACATATACGCTGCGCGGGCCATGTAGCCTACTTCTTCCAGCAGGGAAATCAGCAGGAAGAGAATGGCAATTTGCGGGATGAACACCAGTATGCCGCCCAAGCCGGCGATAATGCCATCGGTCAGCAGGTCGGTGGCCCAGCCTTCCGGCAAATTGGACTTGATCCACTCCCCGGTGTAGCCAAAGAAGCCCTCGATTATATCCATAGGGTAGGTGGCCCAGGCGAATATGGCTTGGAACACCAGCAGCATCAACGCAAAGAATATGAGCGGGCCGAATACCCGGTGCGTCAGGATGTTATCTAGCTTCTCCGTCGTCGTGCTTTCGCCTCCCTCTGATTGGGTGCGAATGGCAGAGCGTACAATGGGCGTGAATTTGTCAAACCGCTGCATCGTCTCGTCTACCTGCGCCCGCAGCGACTCAAAGCCGCTTTGCTTGGCCACATCCGCCAGTAGCTTGCGTTGTGCTTCCGACAAGAAGGGCAGCCAATCGTAGTGGTGGGCAATGAGCAAACCTTGGTAGGTGTTGGCGTCGGGCACAATTTCCTTGGCAGCCTCCGCGGCATCGCGCTCTACCTCCGTCATCTTGAATAACGGTTGGGGCGCGATGTAGGCGTCTCTTTGACCGATCATACGCCCTATTTCCTCCTTCAGGCTGTCTATGCCTTCGCCCGTGCGGCCACTGATTTTTACGACCTTGACATGAAGCTGGCGCGACAATTTCTTGGTGTCTACCTCAAGGCCTTCTTTTTGGGCCATATCTGACATATTCAACGCCAGGATGATAGGAATACCCAAGTCGCGCAACTGGGTGAGCAGCAGCAAGTGCTTCTCCAGCTTGGTGATATCCGCGATGTACAAAATACCGTCCGGGTAGTTGGGGTCCTCCGGGTTGCAAAGCGATTGCACCACAATGCGCTCATCAATGGAAGTAGGGTAGAAACTGTAAGTGCCAGGGAAGTCGACTAGCGTGACGGTGGACTGATTGGGGAGTAGGGTCTGACCTATCTTTTTGTCGACGGTCACCCCCGGGAAATTGCCCACCTTTTGGCGTAAGCCGGTAAGCTGGTTGAAAACGGAAGATTTGCCACAGTTGGGGTTGCCCAAAAGGGCCATCGTGAAGGTCTTGGTCGTCGGCCGGGTATCCTGCATATCTTTATTTCAGCACTATACTGTCTGCTTCTTCTTTGCGCAGCGCCAAGAAAAAATTGTCAACTTTGACATAGCAGCCGCCCCCGAAAGGCGATTTGCGGACCACGCGGACCTGACTGCCGGGCAGGACACCCATTGCCATCAGCTTGCTGCCGATGTTGGGATCATTGAAGTGAGATACTTTTCCTGCCGTCCCCCGCGGCGTGGCGGAAAGGGGCTGTTCCTGTTGTACTATAGCTACCACCTGTGTCTATTTCAATTTGATCTAAGTTACGTAAAGGTAACGCCAAATTACGGTACCCGTTGAGCTACCGAAGTGATTATCGTCACACGCGGGCGTTTTTACCTAATTTGCTGGTTGTCGTACCTAGCATTAGGTATTTTTCAATTATCTGAAAAATTGAAGTCGTCTATGTCGATTTCGAGCGGGATACACTGATCGCAAGCACACAACCTGCACTTGTAAGACGCGATGATCTCGGCGGTACGTTGGTCGCGGCATACACGAGCCGGCGTGCGCACAAAACGCGTCGGGTCTTCCAAGTCGATCATATTGAGGCATACCACATGCAAGCCGTCCCGTTTCTCTACTGTCGTTTTAATGACGTTGTTTTCCGGTACGAGTTCCTGCCAGCTTGCCGGCGCTTCGTCCAGCCGCTCTTCCTGATATTGCCGTTCGATAAGGTCGTCGATCAGGTTATTATAACCGATTCCTCTGTCCATAACCCTTTTGAATTTTTCATAAATACACCGCCAAAGGTAAGATGGTTTATTTAGACTATGTTTAGATAGTGTTAAACTACCCGCAAAATACCTAGGGTTGGGTAATGGGCGTAGGGCTGTTAAATTTTCCTATTTTTGCTGCAGCAAAAAACCATAAGCGTGTGATTCAGGCAAAAGGCATACAAAAGTCTTACGGGCACCTACAGGTGCTCAAAGAGGTAGACCTCAAAATCGAGGCCGGGGAGTTTGTCTCCATCGTCGGCAAGTCTGGCGCGGGCAAGAGCACCTTGCTGCATATCCTCGGCACATTAGACCGGGCGGACGAGGGGCAATTGCGGATCAAGCAGACGGATGTGGGGCGTATCGGCAAAAAGCAGCTAGCCGATTTTCGAAACCAAAACATCGGTTTTGTCTTCCAGTTTCACCATCTGTTGCCGGAATTTACCGCTTTGGAAAATGTATGTATCCCGGCTTTCATTGCCAAAACCCCGGAAAAAGAAGCCCGACAGCGCGCCCAGGAGCTACTCGATTACCTTGGCCTAAACGAGCGCCTGCAGCACAAACCCGGCCAGCTGTCGGGCGGCGAGCAGCAGCGCGTAGCTGTAGCCCGGTCCCTGATGAACCGGCCGGCCATTGTTTTCGCCGATGAGCCTTCCGGCAATCTAGACTCTGCTTCTTCACAAGAATTGCACCGTTTGCTGTTCCAACTGCGGGAGGATTTCAATCAAACCTTCGTCATCGTCACCCACAACGAAGGGTTGGCTAGTATGAGTGACCGACGGCTGGAAATGGTGGATGGCCGGCTAAAGTAGACCCGTTATGAGCGAACCCAAACCCAACACCCCAAGCCCGCCCCGCCGCCCACGCGAGGTTTTCTCCGAACTTTGGGAGGCATTGAAGGACTGGTTTCGCGGCCTGCTCGATCTGCGGGAAGGTTTGGACCGCGAAGGCACCATCGTCGCCATCCGCACCAACAAGCGCATGCAGGGGGCTAACGCTTGGCTATTGGGTTGCTCCATCATGATCGCTTCCCTGGGTTTAGACCTGAATTCGCCGGCGGTGATCATCGGGGCCATGTTGGTCTCCCCGTTAATGTCTCCTATACTAGGCATAGGGCTGGGGGTGGCCATCAACGATAAGAACGCGATGTTCACCGCTATGTGGCACTTCGCCGTGGCGATTGTCATTGCTCTAGTGACCAGCACCTTCTACTTTTTCATCACGCCTTTCGGCAATTTGACGGAGGAGATCCAAAGCCGGACCTCGCCCACCTTTTTGGATGGCTTGGTTGCCATATTCGGTGGCTTTGCAGGGATCATTTCCACCACACGCAAGGACAAGACCAACGCCATACCGGGGGTCGCCATCGCCACGGCGCTGATGCCGCCGCTTTGCGTGACGGGCTTCGGTATTGCCGAGTTCTTTGAATTGCTGATCGACCAGGAATTGCAGGGGGCGGAGCGTGGCTTGGCGCTGAGCCGGGCAGCCGGCATCGCGGGCGGCTCGTTTTACCTTTTCTTCCTCAACTCCTTTTTCATCGCCTTGACCACCTACATCATCATCCGCTTGCTCCGCTTTCCGTTCAAGTCTTACGTCAATAGGCGCGAGGCGCTGCGCAACCGCATTATCACCGCTTTGTTCAGCCTTCTGGTGACTTTGCCCAGTGCATTCATCCTGTATAAGTTGTATTTGCTGGAACAGGACAAGCAGGAGGTCGGCGAATTTGTGCAGGATTTTTTCCCGCAGGCCTGCATCAACTACGAGCTTACCGGCGTAGGGCCAGATACCAATAAGCTGATTTTGCAGCTGCTGGGAAAGCGGATCCCGGAAGATTCAATTGGGTATTACGAGCAACTATTGGCCGGCCAGTACGAGCTGAACAAGCCGGTCAGGCTCTTTCCTATGCAGGCGGAAATGAGCATGTCGGATGTGAAGAGCTCCCTGCAAGAACAACGCCAAGAAGTCTTCGGCTTGTTGGAAACCGAGCGCCGAAAAGCCGAGGAAGACCGCCGCCAACGGGAAGTTCTGGAAGAGCGCCTGATCCAAGAACAAATTGATTCCTCCCGGGTAGAACGCACCCTGCGCATCGCTCGTGAGGCTTTCCCCGGTGACATCCACCATATTCAGTACGCCCCTTTCGCCCGCAGTTACCAAGATACAAGCATGACAGAGCAGCAGCATCTGTTTTTGGTCAAATGGTCAAACCGTAAGGGCACCGCTGCAAACAAAGACCGCCTGCGAGGCATTCTCCGGGTAGGAACAGATTTCGATACCTTGACCGTTGTGTCCTACTAAAATTCAAGCAAGATATGCGAGCACTCATTTGCGTAGACATACAAAACGATTTTTGCCCCGGTGGCGCCCTAGAGGTAAAAGACGGCCTGGCTGCTGCGGAGGTCGCCAACCAATTGATGGACCGCTTCGATTTGGTAGTGGCCACCCAAGACTGGCACCCGGCCAACCACAAAAGCTTTGCCGCCATGCACCCTTGGCGGCGGCCCGGCGACGTCATAGAGCTGAACGGCTTGGAGCAAATCCTTTGGCCCATCCACTGCGTACAGGGCAGCTTTGGCGCCGAGTTCGTCCGCGAGCTACGTACCGATGCGTTCGAAAAGGTATTTGTCAAAGGCACCGACCCCGAAATTGACAGCTACAGTGGCTTTTTCGACAACGGCCACCGCAAAGCTACGGGCTTGGGCGATTACCTCAAGGAAAAGGGGGTGGAAGAAGTCTACATCGTCGGCCTGGCACTCGATGTCTGCGTGAAATTCACCGTGCTCGACGCCCTGGAATTGGGCTTTAAAACCTACCTTGTCGAAGATGGTTGCCGCGGTGTGAATTTGAAGCCGAAAGATTCAGACAGAGCTGTCATGGAAATGAAAGAAAAAGGCACTATTATTGTGACCGCCGCGGAAGTAGACTGAGGGCGGTTTTTAGGACGACAAAAAGCAATGAACATGATACAAGACACGAGCCTGCGCACTTCCCAAGACTTTATTGCGCTGGAAGATCAGTACGGTGCCCACAACTACCACCCGCTTCCCGCTGTACTCGAACGCGGCGAAGGGGTGTTCCTCTGGGACGTAGAAGGCAAAAAATACTATGATTTCCTGGCCGCTTACTCTGCTGTCAACCAAGGGCACTGCCACCCGCACATCCTCAAAGCCCTGCACGAGCAGTCGCAGCGCCTGACGCTAACTTCGCGGGCGTTCTACAACAACGTGTTGGGCCCCTATGAGAAATTTATTACAAATTTCTTCGGTTTTGACCGCGTGCTGCCTATGAATACGGGCGTAGAAGGTGGCGAAACAGCCGTCAAACTCTGCCGCAAATGGGCCTACGAGGTCAAGGGCGTACCCACCAATCAAGCGAAGATCTTATTCGTGACGGGTAACTTCTGGGGGCGTACACTGGGTGCCATTTCTTCTTCCACCGACCCAAGCAGCACCGGCGGCTTCGGCCCTTACATGCCGGGCTACGAGATCATACCTTACAATAACCTGAACGCGTTGGAGGAAGCCCTGCAGGACGAAAACGTCGCCGGCTTCATGGTAGAGCCCATTCAGGGCGAGGCCGGCGTAGTGGTGCCCGATGAAGGCTACCTGCGCTCTGCCTACGAATTATGCCACAAACACAACGTACTTTTCATTGCCGATGAGGTGCAGACGGGCATCGCCCGCACCGGCAAGCTGCTGGCCTGCGAGCACGAAGGCTTTAAGCCAGATATTCTCGTGTTAGGCAAGGCTTTATCTGGCGGGGTCATGCCTGTATCCGCCGTGCTGACCAGCGATGAGGTCATGCTGACGATTAAGCCGGGCGAGCACGGCTCTACCTTTGGGGGCAACCCGCTGGCCTGTGCAGTAGGCATGGCGGCACTAGAGGTGGTCCGCGACGAAAAGCTGGCCGAAAACGCCGAGCGGCTGGGGCGCATATTCCGCGACCGCATGCAAAAAGAGGTGGTCGAAAAGCACGAGCTCGTCACCTTGGTGCGGGGCAAAGGCTTGCTGAACGCCATCGTCATCAACGACACCCAAGACAGCAAAACCGCCTGGAACTTCTGCCTGCAACTCAAGGAAAATGGCTTGCTGGCTAAGCCCACCCACGGCAATATCATCCGCTTCGCACCGCCGCTGATCATGACCGAAGAACAATTGCACGACTGTTGCGATATCATTGAGCGCACCGTGCGGGAGTTTGAGCGGTAACAGGGGCGTACAGAAAAATGGAAAAGCCGGGACACCAGTTTGTATAAGGTGTTGCCCGGCTTTCCCACTTCCGATTTCCGACTTCCCCTTTCCGACTTCCCCCCTAAAGGACTTCACTCTCTACGGTCGTTTCGCCTTCAGGGCAAGCTTCCTCTGGTCGCCGTCCCGACAGCTGTCGGGAGCAGAGCGAAGGAGACCGATTTCCCACTTCCGATTTCCCATTTCCGATTTCCGACTTCCCCTTTCCAATTTCCAATTTCCCACTTCCGACTTCCGACTTCCAATTTCCGACTTCCCACTTCCGACTTCCAATTTCCCCCTTCCCCCTTCC
>JAAAOU010000461.1 GCA_009908745.1 Bacteroidota bacterium | reverse complement strand
GTATCGGGAGAAGGTGGAGGCCTTGGAGTTTTCGTTGTTTGAGGAGTGATTAAGCGATGCTAATATAGCGGAGGGTCTTCAAAAATGTGTGTCGCACGCGGAGGCGAAAAGGACGCAGTGCTAACGGCTTAGCTGTAGTAGTTTTGCAGTAGACACAGTTGAGTGTATGCTCCCCATAGCATCTCCAAATAGCGCCAAGCAGGTGATTGTTTAATCGTCTCCAAAATCGAGTTGTACAGGATGATTACAAATTGAGACCAACCAAAATGGCCTCAGCCGCAAAAGTGCGCTGAGGCCATTCCTATTCTAAGTCTGCCAAGTCAGAATTCACAACTCTTGGGTTGTCAGACTATATATCCTATTTGAAAAGCAGCTTACTTCTTCTTCCGCTTGCCGCCTTTCAGTTCTTGCTGCAGCTTGTCGAGCTCGTCCCATTTGCCGGCTGCGGCCAATTTGGCTTGCTTGGCCCAGGTAGTGGGGTCGTGCATTTTGTAGCGGGGCCCCGCTGCTTCCAGAATTTCCTTCAGTTGGCTCTTCTTGGCAGTAGCCAGGCCTTCAAAAGTTGTGATGCCCGCCTCGGAGAACAAGCCGGCGATTTTCGGGCCAATGCCTTCGATCTTCTTCAGATCATCCTTGCCAGCCGACTTCTTGGCCGTTTTTTTCTTGGGTGCGGTTTTTGCTTTGGCTGTGGCCTTTTTGGGCGCCGCTTTTTTTGCTGGCTTGGCTTTGGCAGGCTTAGCCGTGGTCGTTGCTGCTTCTACGACGACAACTGAGTTTTCAACGCCCTGTACGCCGGAAGGCACGTAGGCGTCTGCCTGATGGTCGTTCTCCCAGTAGGTCTTGTCGATAAGATAGCGGAACTGATAATTGCGGCCCGGCTCCAGCTCGGCTACCGCTTGGTACTCGTCTTTTTTGGCTTTCATGGTGATGCCGTTTTCCCAACTCCAATCGTTGAAGTCGCCGAGCACTTTTACTTCCTGCGCGCCTTCCGCGGCAAAGGTGGGCAGGCTGAAGGTCACTTTACAGACCGGTTTACTTTTGAGGTACTGTTTCTTTAGCATGATTCCAATGGTTTTGATAGTGTTTTATTTACACTAAGGTGCAAAGCTATTACAAATTTAGGGTATAGTCAATTGATTTTCAAAGAATAAAACAGCAGCTGCGGCACTACAGGTTCGCTCTCTTATCTGTTTACACATTGTTATTCGGAAGAAAAGGAGAATTTGAGCCGCCTCACCGATTTTGATTTGTAAAGCGCCCCCTGTTTCGGAATTTATGACGGACTATGCATGTCGTGATTTTTTTTACCGGCTCTTCGCTGCCCGCCGTTGCATCAAAAAGCAAAAAAGAATTGTATATTTTCGAAAAAAGTATTTAATTTTAAGCGCAAATTATAATCCTTCTCAGGTACAAAGGGACCGTATAGTTTATTTCATTTCTCAAGTTCCCTTCTATTGTATGTTCCTGAACAGATATGCCAATTCAAAACACCTGAGTCTTCAAGGTGCTTCCCCTTTTAGGGAGTAAACACCTAAAGCCCCGTTTTACGGTTGATTCCCCTTTTTATCGTTATCATCGGGCAATTAAGCAGCACTTGTTTATTAACGGTGTAACGCTTTATCATTGTGCGAGGCTGATGGTAAAATGGGCGGCAAGCAGACCGTATTTTATTGAAGGAGTCTTACTGCAAACTCCATGCAAACACTATGCAAATTCATCGGCACTGCTACCGCAAAAAAGAACGGATGCCCACCGCGAAAGTGATGGCGCATCCGTTTTTCTTGTGTTCTTAACTTCTAATATTACAGGCTTAATTTGTCTCGTAGCCCTTCAGGCACTCCGTCTTTGTGCAGCAAAAAGGAAAGGGTCTTGTACCGGACGTAGTTTTTGCTCACGTACAGATAGCCCTCGTAGTCGTTGCCCTCGCCCCAAGAGTTCTTGACGAGGTACCACTCTTTGCCGTTTTGGTCCTTAGAGATACCGACGATGTGCATGCCATGGTCATCGGTGGTGGTATAGTTGTCATAAGCTTCTTGGCGCTTTTCGGCGGTGATTTCCATTTCGGGCTGTGGGCCGTTGAACATGTTTTCGCGTTCTTCGGCGGTCATGTCGTAATAGCTCTTGGCCGGCACGTAGGCGATGCCGTTTTTCCAGCTGAAGTACTTTTCGCTCACATCGGCCGCCCAAGAGATGGAGTAGCCATTTTCCAGCGCGTGGTCGATAATGTCGGTCATGTCATCCATCTGCACGTTGTAGGAAGTGCCCCACGCCCAGTTGTCGGGTACTAGGATGTTGCAGGTTTCGTAGGTGGGGTGGTGGGTCCAGCTAGTGATCTGAATGTAATCTTCGCTGTCGATACCCACGACTTCTTTGGCGAAAGTTTGCGGCGTGTATTCCTTGCCTTCGTAGGTAAAGGTTTCTGGTACTTCGCCCAGGTAAACGTCGAGGACGCTGTTGTAGGCTTCTTTCCAGACTGGGGAGAGCCGCTTGTTCTTGTTTTCCAATACGGCGTCGAGCATGCCTTTCAGCATGGCTTCCATTTCACCGTGGCGGTTGTAGTCCCAGCCGTAGTTGAGGCCAGTGTAGGCGGATTGTGGCATAGCCCCGTACTTGCCGTACATATCCACCACATCGGGCAGCGCGCCCCCTTGCCCAAAATTCAGGTGGCCGTGCAGGCGTACGTAGCGGTCGGCTTTGTCTTCATACACATTACGTACCGTATACATTTCGGCGAGGTCTACCGGCTCTTTGCCCATGCGGATCATCTCCGACTCCAAGAAAGAGTTGGAGCTGTAGCTCCAGCAGGTGCCGGAAGCGCCCTGATTGTCGACGCCCAGGCGCTCTAGGTCCACCACCGGCGTCCACTGAAAGCCTTCTTTGGCGTTTTCGCTTTGGTTGTCTTTGACTTTATTGATGAGGTCTACCTGCGCGGTGGCGGTCAGCGTGCTGAATGCCATCAGCAGGAGTAAAAAGTGTTTCAACTGCATGGTGCTAATCTTTTGATTTGGTGAGGGGTAAAAATAAAAAAACTAGGCCACGAACTCCTCTTCCCCCTCTGCTTTCTTGTTTTTTCGCTTGCGCTTTTTCTGTTTTTTGGGGTACATCGCTTTACCCAGAATGTGCAAGGGGGTTTCTGCAAAAAGTACCAGGGTGACCGTCACCGCGGCCAATAGCGGGGCGACTAGCGGCCCGGCTAAGGGGACCCAAAGCATCAGCGACATGACCAGGCCGGCAGCAAAGGTGATCCCGAAATGCTGCTGGGCGTACTTCAGGCTTTGCTGTATTTTCAAGTCGAATTGCTCGGCGTAGTTATCAACTATGGTGAACCCCATAAAGAAGGCTTGCACCATAAACAGGGCGGTAGGCTGTAGGAAATCTAAAAACTCAAAGATGCCGAACGCGATTTTGATGGGGATGGAGTACACCACCGTCAGTACCCACCCTAGGCCACCGACGATGAGCATACGGATCTGCGCTTTGACGAAATGGTTGAAATTGGCTTTGCTGTCATTGCCCGAAAGCAGGTGGTAGGTGCAGCGTGAGGCATGAAATACGATCACTTCCAGCAAAACGAGCATAAAGAACTTGGAGCCGCTGCCGGTAATCAAGTCGTAGCTGTGCTGCATAAAAGTCCCCATCGCATTGCCCATGCTGCTGATGGATTGGGAGAACGTGTTTAGCCGGACCTGCTGAATCGTTTCTATGAAGTCCCAGACCAAGCTGATGCCGATGAGTATGGCAATGATGGTGAAAATGCGGGAAAACCAGCCGTACTTCCAAAAGCCTTCCCACAGCCGCTCTTTGATGATAAAGCGGGCGGCCTCCGGGAAAGTGGCTAGCGTGTAGCGGAACTGCTCCGCTTGCTCTTTTTTGTCGATGTCTTTCCAGTTCATGTCGGGGAGACTTCTGTTCAGCTGTTAATATAAGGTGAGGTTTGGTCTGATTTATAGTCTGACAACGCAAGATTTATGAATTCTGACTTGCTCTTTTCCCGCCTGGCTGCGTTGGGAAGCCTCGACAGAACTTTCCCGATGGCTATCGGGATGCCTACGTTTCCCGCCTTGCCAGCCGAAAAAATAGCGGCGTCATATTTTCACAAATCTCATGTTGTCAGACTATATTCTTTTTGTAAGTACATATCAGTTGTTAACCTGCGACTTCTCCGAAGTCGTGCCAAATTTTAATTTTCTGGGTTTTACAAAGCTGGGACTTCTGCCGAAGTCCAGCTCCTAACTTAGCAGGATTTCGGAGAACCTGTCTGCCAACTAGGCAGAATCGAACGTTTGTTGCTTTAAATGCCGACTTCGGAGCAGCCGCAAGTTCGTCTTGAAGCCAAACCTCCTTTAAATATAACAAAATAATCGGTGAAGTACCAACCCTCTTGCGGACGGCTCTCGTCCTAAAGATACACCAAAACAGGAAATACATCATGAAGACCATCCAATTACTTTTGTTGGCGATTTTTGCCATCGCCCTTTCGAGTTGCGAGTCGGGGGACATTCACTCGGATACATCGCGGTATAATAACCCCTCCGCGACCCTTGATAATCAGTTCAACGGTGGCTCATCCGACATTTCTGGCGAGGGCTATAACCCAATCGTAGAGAACCCTTTTGTCTTGGTCAGTGAAGAGCCGACTTCTACCTTTTCCATCGACGCGGACGGGGCTTCTTACAGCAACGTACGCCGCTTTTTGAACGATGGCGTAATGCCCCCTGTGGATGCTATCCGCACGGAGGAGTTGATCAATTATTTCGATTACGATTACCCCAATGTGTTGCCCGGCCATCCCATCGCTTTAAACGGGGAAGTCAGCACTTGCCCCTGGGAGCAGGCCCATAAATTGATCCGTATCGGCCTTAAGGGCGAGGATATTCCACAGGCAGAAGTGCCCCCTTCCAACTTGGTTTTTCTCCTAGATGTCTCGGGTTCTATGCAGTCGCCGCGCAAGCTCGGCTTACTCAAGGAGGGCTTCCAATTGTTGCTTGATGAATTGTCGCCGGAAGACCGGGTAGCGATTGTGACTTACGCGGGCAGCGCTGGCGTTGTCTTGCCCTCCACTCCGGGAAGCGAAACGGAAGTTATAACCCAGGCGATCAACCAACTAGAAGCAGGCGGCAGTACGGCTGGTGCCGAGGGCATCATCACGGCTTACGAAATTGCTCAAGCGAACTTCATAGAGGGCGGTAGTAACCGGGTGATCCTTGGCACGGATGGGGATTTCAACGTCGGCGTCTCATCCGAAGAGGGGCTGATAGAGTTGATAGAAGAAAAGCGGGAGCTCGGGGTCTTTTTGACCGTGCTGGGCTTCGGCACCGGCAATTTGCAAGATGCCAAGATGGAGCAGCTCGCCAATCACGGCAACGGCAATTACGAATACATCGACAACATCAATCAAGCCCGCAAAGTCTTTGTACAGGAGCTGGGCAAGCTGTACACGGTCGCCAAAGACGTCAAAGTGCAGGTCACCTTCAACGAGAACCTGGTGGAGGCCTACCGCCTCATTGGTTACGAAAACCGCCTGCTCAACAACGAGGACTTCGAAGATGACACCAAAGACGCTGGCGAGATCGGCAGCAACCAAGCCATCACCGCCCTGTACGAGATCAAGCCGGCGCCGGCAGCAGGTTCCTCCCTGCAGCAGCCTTCCTTTACCATTGATTTCCGGTACAAGCTGCCGGACGAGGACAGCAGCATCCCTTTGTCGCTGGAGATTACGGATGATGGGCACAGCTTCGCCCAAGCTTCTGAGAGTATGCGGTTTGCCGCTAGTGTGGCGAGTTTTGGCTTGTTGCTCCGCGATTCGGAGTACAAGGGGCAAACCTCTTACGAAGCGATCAACGGCTGGGCCAGCACTGCCACTTCTTACGACCCGGAAGGATACAAGGAGGAGTTCTTGGAACTGGTCAGCAAGGCTAAAGCACTAGACGAGTAAAAGCGGGCACTACGCGTTTTCCGGAGCGGGCAGGGGGATATCGAATATAAATGTAGTCCCCTTGCCTTCCTCGCTCTCAAAGCTGATGCTGCCGTCCAGCAAGTTGATGTAGCGTTTGACAATATTGAGCCCCAAGCCAGTACCTTGGATGTTCTCCACATTATCCGCCCGGAAAAAGCGGCTAAAAAGGTGCTTTTGCTCGTGCTTGGGAATGCCAATGCCTTCGTCGCGGATACTGGCGTGCAGGGTGTCCGCTTTCAGTTCGACTTGGATATGCACCGTGCTGTTTTCGTTGGAGTATTTAATGGCATTCGACAGCAGGTTGATGAAAACGTTTTTCACGATTTTAGCGTCGAGGTAAACCTCCTGTTTGACATTCGAGTAGTCCTTGCGGATCGTTTGGCCGTTTTTGAGCAAAGAATGGAGGTCGTCGGCAATTTCATCGAGCAATTCGCACAAGTTGAACCAATCAGGGTCGTTCTTGATCTTGCCCTCCTCCAGTTTGCTGAGGGATAGAAAGTCGGTGAGAATACCGGTAAGGTTGGTCACCGAAGACTTGATACGCTTGAGGTGTTTTTCCCGTTTGGGCTGTTGCTCGGACTCGGTGTACAAACCCAGCAGCTCGGTAGAGGAGGCAATCGTAGTGAGCGGGGTGCGGAACTCATGAGAGGCCATGGATACGAAACGGGACTTCAGCTCGCTCAGTTCTTTTTCGCGTTCTAGCGACTTGCGGAGCTCTTCTTCATTTTTGCGCAGGGCTTCTTCGGCGGCTTGCCGTTCTTGGACTTGCTGCTCCAGTTGCTGGTTAGACTGCAACAGCTGGTTGACGACCTGCGTGAGCTTTTCGGTGCGTTCTTCTACTTTCTGTTCCAGCTCTTCGTTGAGTTGCATGATCTCCGCTTCCTGCCGTTTTTGTTCGGTCAGGTCGTGCACGACGCCGGTGAAGAGCATACCCCCCTCTATGTTGACCCGGCTTACGCCCAGCCGGAAGGGGAACAGTTTGCCATCTTTGCGCTTGCCTTTTACTTCTCTGCCAACACCAATGATTTTTGCATCGCCCGTCTTTTTGTAATTATCCAGGTAGCCATCGTGCTGGCTGTGGTGGGGCTCAGGCATGAGCATATTGATGTTTCGCCCGATCATTTCATCATCGTTGTAGCCAAAGAGTTTTGATGTCGCTTCGTTGACCATTTTGATGGTGCCTTTGCCGTCGATGATGATAATGCCGTCTACCGCTGAGCTGATAATGGCGCTCAGGGTATTGCGGCTTTCCTGCAAACGGCGGGCGTTCAGGTTACGGTCTGTGATATTTTGGAACAGGAAGAGGACCAACTGCTGGTTCAGGCCGGGTATCATGGAGCTGGTCACCTGCAGGCTTACTTTTTCGTGCTGCGCAGTAGGCAGCTCTGTTTCGAAGTGCTGTTCGGTGGCCTGGGCCTGACGGGCGTACTGCTCCAAGGGATTGTCATGTTTGGTGGACAAGGGGCCATTTTTCAGAAAATCATTCTCGTCCATTGCACTGAAGAGGTCGAGCAGCTTTTGGTTGCAAACGACCGGTGTGGCTTGTTCCAGGTCGTATATCAAGATACCCACGGGCATCCAATCGTAGAGCCGGGCGTACTGCCGAAGGTTGGCAGGGGTCAATTCTTTGGGCTGAAGGAGAAGGAAATAAGCTTGTTGTTCTTGGTGCCAGCCGCCACGCAGCAGGTAGGAAATATCGGTTATCGTCTTGCCATCGGCCCGCAGCGTGGATTGGCCCCGTTTTTTTTCAGTAGAAAAAGTTTTAGGGACTTTCAATTCGGGCATGAAATCCGAAACGCTTTTGCCCTCTAGCGTTTCCTTGGGCTTTTGCAACAGCGCCACCGTTCCTTCATCCACTCCGAGGATCGTACCATCCTCCCGTACCGTCATGACCCCCCCGATATGGAAGTGCATGAGGTCTTCTACGTCAAGCTTGGCCCGCCGATTGGCGGCGGGGTGTTTTTTATTGCGCATTGCGAATCGCTAAGTATTTAGTGTTATCTTAACGTAAATATAACAATCAGCCGCTGTACTTTAAAATCTAGCGGTCCAAAATCTCGCTTGTCTGGCGGCCCGAAGGCTGATATAATTCAAACACCCCCTTGATAAATGTCATGCACACCCCTGCCTATAATGTTGCACCTTGCCGATGAAATAAGCGAGATGGAGATGAAACAGATAAGAATTTTAGGATTAGGGAACAGCCGCCACCGGCAGCTCAGCAAAAGCCTCGATATGGTTATGCGTGAACTAGGGTGGTCGGTCGATATAGAGCAGGTGATGGAGGTCGATCAGATCCTTTCTTCTGGCGTGGAGTCCATACCTGCTATTGTATTCAACGGAGAAGTCGTTTTTGACGGCAAATCAAACCCTACTCGGGCTGAACTGCGCACCGCACTCCTTCAATCTACACGCCAAGTGCATTAGCAGTCCGGTTCACGAACAAAATGTTGGCCTGGCTGCTTAAATTTTAAGCAGGTCAATATGAAGAAGATACTTGTAATAGAAGACACCCTGAACATCCGCGAGAATATCGCCGAATTTTTAGAGCTGAAAAGTTACGACGTACTCACCGCCAGTGATGGGACAGCCGCGCTTGAACTCATTAAAGCCAACCATCTAGACCTTGTTATTTGTGATGTTAAGATGCCTAAAATGGACGGCTTCGAACTAAAACGTTTGCTAAATGGAGAAGCCAATCTAGAGGCCATCCCGTTCATCTTCCTGACGGCTGCTGCCCAAAAAGGGGACATCGAAGAAGGGCAGGCGCTGGGTGCTGCCGCTTACCTGACCAAGCCTTTCGAGATGGAAGAGCTGATGCAGTGGGTGGACCACCTGCTAAAGGGATAGAATACGCTCCAAGTCCGCCGGCGAGTAATTGATTGATTTCAACGTCTTGTGGTCGCCCTGCCGGTAGACCAAGAAATGCCCATCCTCCTCTACAATGTAGCTGTCGAAACCGCGTGTTTCCTTGTAGTGTTTAGCCGTCGCCTCGGCTTCGGAACGGCTGCTGCAAGCTTTGCTCATGTTAGAGCGCTGTACTTCTTCAAACAGGGCGTTGAACTTGTCCCCCAGCCCAAATTCCAGAATAGCCCCTGAGAGTACATACTGCAAGTCGCACAGGGCGTCAGCCACCTCTACGATGTCCTCGTCCGCCACGGCTTTTTTCAGCTCGTCCAGTTCCTCGGCCAGCAAAGCAATACGCAAACGGCGGCGGTCCTCGGCGGGCAGGCCCGGCTTGTCTTGTATAGGGTGCTTGAAAGTACGGTGAAACTCGCCTACCAGGCGAAGGGCATCCGGTTGATCCATTGGGTACGGTAGTATTGGTGGTGCCTGCAAAGTAAGGGGGTTCTGCCCAGTATTCCAAATGCGTTTTTTACTCAACATTTAACCCGCCTCAGCCTTTCTGATATTGTGCATTCCGACTACTTTTGCACGCTTTGATCACCAACTTGTTTGACAACGCTAAATACTGCAACATTGGCTGCTACGAACCGCTACTTCGACCTTATTGACCAGACCTTCTACTTCCCGCAGGAGGGCTTCGACATCGAAAACGGCTACTTGGTTTTCAACGGCATCCCATTGATCTACCTGATCGAAAAATACGGCACGCCGCTAAAGCTGACCTATCTGCCCAAGATCGGCTCGCAGATCAAAAAAGCCCGCAACATGTTCACCCGCGCCATGAAGACCATGGGCTACCGCGGCAAGTACTACTACTGCTACTGCACCAAAAGCAGCCACTTCAGCCATGTCCTGAACGAAGTGCTGCGCCATGAAGTGCAGATCGAGACTTCTTCGGCTTTTGACATCGACTTGATCCGGCGTTTGCACGCACAGGGTAAGCTGAAGAAAGATATAATCATCATCTGCAATGGCTTCAAGACAGAGAGCTACCTCCAACGTATCGTTGGGCTGATCAACGACGGCTTTGAGAATGTCATCCCAGTCTGCGATAATATGCATGAGCTGGACTACTACGAGCAGCACGTGGAGGGGGGCTGCAAAATTGGCTTGCGGGTGGCAACGGAAGAAGAGCCCAACTTCGAGTTTTACACCTCCCGCCTGGGTATCCGCCACGCTGATGTACTGCGTTTCTTTGAAGAGCGGATAAAGGGCAACGACAAGTTTGAGCTCAAAATGCTGCACTTTTTTGTGGATACTGGCATCAAAGATTCCCTTTACTACTGGGGCGAGCTGAAAAAAGCCATCAAGCTGTACGGCGAGCTCAAGCGCAACAGTGAGGACCTCAAGGCCATAAACATCGGTGGTGGTATGCCTATCCGCAACTCTCTGGGTTTCGAGTTCGATTACAAGTACATGGTCAAGGAGATTGTCGGCTTGCTGGCGCAGGCCTGCGAAGAAGAAGAAATTCCGGAGCCCGATATTTTTACGGAGTTCGGGAAGTACACGGTAGGGGAGAGCGGCGCTACCCTCTTCTCGGTGCTGGGGCAAAAGCTGCAGAACGACTCGGAGATGTGGTACATGATCGACAATTCGCTGATGAACACCCTGCCAGATACTTGGGGCATCGGCGAGCGTTTTATCCTGCTGCCCATCAATAAGTGGCAGAACGAGTACCGGCGCGTGAACATCGGCGGGTTGAGCTGCGACAATTCCGACTACTACAACTCGGAGGTGCACGAGAGTCAGGTCTACCTGCCGTCCTTCCCGGTAGGTGACAAAGAGCCGCTCTATCTAGGGTTCTTCCACACGGGGGCCTATCAAGATTCGATCAGCGGCTACGGCGGCATCAAGCACTGCCTGATCCCGGCACCCAAGCACGTGGTGGTGTACAAAAACGCGCAGGGCAATCTGGTGGATACCGTCTACCAGCCAGAGCAAAGCGCGGAGGAGATGCTGAAAATTCTGGGGTATTAACCGCTTATTCTTCGAACAAGGTGCCCGAGCGCCCCGGCGGCACTACGCCCAAGTGCTTGTAAGCCTTCTCCGTAGCCTCGCGGCCCCGCGGCGTCCGCTGTATGTAGCCTTCCATGATGAGAAACGGCTCGTGTACTTCCTCTATGGTGCCTGCTTCCTCGCCCACAGCGGTAGCTATAGTCGTAATACCGACCGGCCCACCTTTGAATTTGTGGATGATGGTGGAGAGGATTTTGTTGTCCATTTCGTCCAGTCCACCCTCATCGACGTTCAAGGCAGACAGGCCAAACTGGGCGATGGATCGGTCGATGGTGCCGTCGCCTTTGATTTGCGCAAAATCGCGGATACGGCGCAGCAGGGCATTGGCGATACGCGGGGTGCCCCGGCTGCGGCGGGCGATCTCCGATGCCCCTTCTTCGCGGATGGGGACATCCAGGATGCCTGCCGATCGCTTGATGATGCGCTGTAGTGTTTGGGTATCGTAGTAATCGAGGTGGCAGTTGATACCGAAGCGGGCGCGCATAGGGGCGGTAAGCAGGCCCATGCGGGTGGTGGCGCCCACCAGCGTGAATGGGTTGAGGGCAATCTGTATGCTGCGTGCATTGGGCCCGCTGTCGATCATGATGTCAATGCGGTAGTCCTCCATAGCGGAGTAGAGGTACTCTTCCACAACGGTGTTCAGCCGGTGAATTTCGTCTATGAACAGCACGTCGCCTTCTTCCAAGTTGGTCAGCAGGCCCGCCAAGTCGCCCGGTTTTTCCAGCACGGGGCCGGAGCTCATTTTCAGTTCGGTTTCCAGCTCGTTGGCGATAATGTAGGAGAGGGTGGTCTTGCCTAGGCCGGGCGGGCCGTGCAGTAGGACGTGGTCCAGTGCTTCGCCCCGCTTTTTGGCCGCCTCGATGAAGATATGCAGGTTCTCCACGATCTTCGGCTGCCCGCTGAAGTCTTCGAGGGCTTTGGGGCGGAGTTGGAGCTCGGTCTGTTGTTCTTCGGGGGGCAGTTCCTCGCCTTCGGGGTCGAGATGTGGATTGAGCATAGATTTATGTTCTTTTTCGAATGGTGACGAAGATACGGAAAGCGGGGGAATTTGTGGGGGTGCTTTGGGTGGCTAGCGGGGTTAGCCGCTAAGCAGCTGTTTTTTCCCCCTGGCGAGGCGGTGCCTATCAGTATCCTACGGACACGAATTCCACGAAGTGGCACGAAGGGCATACACATCATGCTAGGTACGGGTGTACACGCCACCGCTCGCCTTCGTGCCCACAGGGTCCCGGCAAGCTTTGCTTCGTCGGTGGTCCCTTCGCGTCCTTCGTGGCTAATCCTACTATAGCCGCTGAGCGGCTGTTTTTTTGCCCCTGACGAGGCGGTGCCTATCAGTATCCTGCGGACACCAATTCCACGAAGTGGCACGAAGGGCATACACATCATGCTAGGTACGTGTGCACACGCCACCGCTCGCATTCGTGCCCACAGGGTCCCGGCAAGCTTTGCTTCGTCGGTGGGCAATTCGCGCAATTCGTGGCTAATCCTACTATAGCCACTAAGCGGCTGTTTTTTTGTAGCCACTAATGACACGAAGGGGCACGAAGAGCATACACATCGTACCGTGTATACGGGTACACGCAACGCTCGCATTCGTGTCCCTTCG
>JAAAOU010000378.1 GCA_009908745.1 Bacteroidota bacterium | reverse complement strand
CCCCCTGCCCGATTTCGTAGCGCTCGGCCAGGTAATCCTGGGTGATGTAAGAAACCGGCGCATCGAGCCAGCGGGCCCATTTTTCACGTATGGTCATCAGGCCGAAACGGATTTCACAGACCGGCCGGGTGAACGTCAAGGGGAGCAAGCGGTCGCGCACCTCGTTGTCGAACAGGATAATGTGGGGCATAAGGGGTCGGTTTTAGCAAAAGCGTCATGCTGCAGACAAACAAAGGGGTAGCCTTGCTACACTTTTGCAACGCTACCCCTCAGTCTATCCGGCCGGCCGCCTAGCAAATGGCAGCCAAGACCGCTAGTTGTCCTTTTTAGCTTCTTCTCCTTGTTTTTTCTTCTTCCCGAAGCGGGTCTTGGCAAACTTCTTGTTAAACTTGTCGATCCGCCCTGCCGTATCCACAAACTTCATCTTGCCGGTGAAGAAAGGGTGGGAATAGCTGGATATCTCCAATTTGATCAGTGGGTACTCGTTGCCGTCTTCCCAAGTGATCGTATCCCTGGAAGGGGCACAAGAACGGCCTAGGAAAGAATCTCCGGATGAAAAATCCTTGAAGACTACCATTCGGTAATTATCGGGATGAATATCTTTTTTCATGGCTTTTTTTCTGTTAGCTTCGTAAAACGGATGGCAAAGATAAGCTTTTCTGTGAAGACGGGAAAGCCCCCGCTGGATTTTTATGTATTTTACACGAAAGCTCCGCTTGATATGGAAGTACAAATGGGTATAAAACGCACGGCGGCCATGATGATACTGCGCCACGGCACCTCTTTTCTGCTATTGAAGCGCAACAACCCCCCGAACATTGGCCGCTACGTACCGGTCGGCGGCAAAATTGACCCGCACGAGCGCCCCTTCGCAACCGCCCTGCGCGAGACCTATGAGGAAGCAGGCGTACAGCTAAAAGCAGAGCAAGTGCGCTACGCGGGGGTGCTGTCGGAGTCCTCCCCTACCGGCTACAACTGGATTTGCTTTATCTATCAGGCGGAAGTCGAACCGTTTGCGCCGCCCCCCTGCGATGAAGGCACGCTAGCGTGGGTTGACCTAGACCATATCCCCGACTTGCCCACGCCCCCTACCGACTGGCAAATCTACCAGTATGTGCTGCACGGCCAACCGTTTGCCTTGGATGCGCAGTACGACGAGCACTTGAAACTGCTGGACATGAGGGAGGAAATCAGTGGGCAGCGCGTTTATCCTCAACCATAACTATAGAATGTGTACCTTTGAGCTATGAGTGGTATAGATCAGATTCAGATCAATTTCAATCCGGACCAGCTACAGTTGCTCAACATCTGCCTCGCTTTCATCATGTTCGGGGTAGCATTGGACCTGCGCCTTGACAATTTCCGGGACCTGCTGCGGCGGCCCCGCGCCCCAATTGTAGGCCTGAGCTCACAGCTTCTACTGTTGCCTTTGCTCACGCTGGGCTTGATATTCCTGTTTCGGCCCACCGGAAGCATTGCGCTCGGCATGCTGCTGGTCTCCGCCTGCCCGGGCGGGAATGTTTCCAATTTTGCCGTCCACCTCTCCGGCGGCAACACGGCGCTGTCCGTCCTCATGACAAGCTTCTCCACCCTTGCTGCGGTAGCCGTCACGCCTTTGTACTTCACGCAACTCGCCCCCCTTGTGCCGGGGATAGACCACTTGCGCAGTAACATCTACGTTGCCCCTATGGACATGGTGGCAACTATCGTACAGTTGATTATCATCCCGCTTGCTATTGGTATGTTTTTCAACTACAAGCTACCCCGCCTGACCGCCACCATCAAGCAGCCGGTACGGGGCTTGTCCATGGTCATGTTTGTAGGGTTTGTCTTCTTCGCCGTCTATGCCAACTACGAGAACATCGTCAACTACCTGCATATTGTTTTCCTGATCGTGCTGCTGCACAACGCCTCGGCATTGCTCATGGGTTACCAATGGAGCAAAGCTTGGGGGCTGCCCCAAGAAGACGCGCGCGCTGTTGCCATAGAGACGGGCATCCAAAACTCTGGCTTGGCGCTCATCCTGATCTTCAACTTTTTTGACGGCCTAGGCGGCATGGCCCTGATTGCGGCCTGGTGGGGCATCTGGCATCTGATTTCCGCCTTCACCTTGGCCATGTTGTGGCAGGCGCGCCCCATCCCCGTCAATTCCTCTGTAAGTTCTTGACACCTCTACAGACGGCCCTTTTAAATTGCAAATGTCCCGCATATACCGTATTATTGACAACTATGAAATTTGAAGACTATAACTTCCACCCCGAGCTGATCAAGGGCATCCTGAAACTAGGCTTGCGCCGCCCAACGGACATTCAGTACAAATCCATTCCTGCTATCATGCGCGGGGAAGATGTGCTGGCCGTGGCGCAGACCGGCACGGGAAAAACAGCGGCATTTGCTATTCCCACCTTACACCAGTTGCACGTCAACAAAAAACGGGCCCGCCGGCCGGATGGCGTCAAGTGCCTGGTGATGGTCCCCACACACGAGCTCGCGCTGCAGGTGGCGGAGGTCTTCAACGACCTAGGGGACAATACCGCTGTCAAAACACTGGCCATCATCGGCGGCGTAGAGCAGGACACGCAGATCAAAAGCCTCAATAAAGGTGTGGATGCGGTAGTAGCCACCCCAGGCCGTTTGTTTGACCTCATCAGCCAAGGCCACCTCCGGGTACAGCGGGTACAGACCCTGATTCTGGATGAGGCGGACCGCATGCTGGAGCTCGGCTTTCTGGAGGATATCCAACAGCTGATCAGAAAGCTGCCTGCCCGCCGGCAGACCCTGTTCTTTTCCGCTACCATCAACAACCGCATCAAAAAACTGGCCTACTCGCTTATCCGGCAGAATGCCATCCGCATTCAAATATCACCCAAAGACCCCGTCTCCCGCAATGTAGAACACGCCATTGCCTTCATCGAAATGGACGACAAGCGCTTTTTTCTGGAACGGCTGCTGAAGGAACACCCCGACAGCAAGATGCTGGTCTTCGTACGCACCAAAGTACGGGCCGAGCGCGTCAGCAAAGCCATGAAACGGGTAGGCCTGGAAGCCCCCGCGCTGCACGGCGATAAAGAACAGGAGGAGCGCAACGAGCTGCTGGCAAAATTCAAGGCCGGCAGCCTCAGGGTACTCGTAGCTACCGACGTCAGTGCCCGAGGCATTGATGTGCCGGGTGTAGAGTATGTCCTCAACTACGACCTGCCGGAGCAAGCACCGAATTACGTCCACCGCGTCGGCCGGACCGGCAGGGGGAACCACCAAGGGAAAGCCGTAAGCTTTTGCAGCCCTGACGAAGAGCCGCTGCTCGCCGAGATCGAAGCTTACCTCGGCCAGCCGATTAACCGCCTTGATATTGACACGGGTACTTACGAAAACACTAAGCTGTTGTCTGAAGACCAGTCAGAACGCCTCGACGACCTGCTGCAAGAGATCGAGTCGCTGGAAGAGTTCAAGCGGAAGAAAAGAAAAAGCAAGGGCAAACATTGACTTTCTAAAGCTGCTGTAATGGACAAACGAGCGGAAGAAGAAAACAAGCTCGAAGGGGAGCTGGCCAAGGGACGGCTTACGGAAACGGCACAGCTTTTTGACGCCACTCAAAAGCTGGCCAAGGCCGGCAGCTGGAAACTGGACTTAACAACCAATACGCCTGTATGGACAAAGGGGGTTTACGATATCCACGAGCTAGAAGCCACCCAGGCTCTGGAGCTGGACCAGGCGATCGACTTCTATGTTCCAAAAGACCGGAAACGCATTCGGCAAGCCATTGAAGCAGCGGTCCAAAACCACCAAGACTTTGACCTCACCTGCCGCCTACGCACCGCTAAAGACAACTTGCGCTGGGTCCGTGTCACGGGCAAACCAGTGATGCCCACACAGGGGGAAGTCGAGGAGGTAGTAGGGCTTATCATGGACATCACCGACCAACAAGAGGCCAGCCAAGCCCTGAAAAAACAGGCGGATATGCAGCAACTGCTCATGATGATGGCCTCGGAATTTATCAATCTCCCCTTGCGGGAAATACCTACGGCCATCAAACAAGCCCTAGGGCGATTCGGCCGATTCGTACAGGCCGACCGTGCCTATGTTTTTAGCGTCGACCGCCGCCAACAGACCGCTACCAATACTTTCGAATGGTGCGCCGAGGGCATCAGCCCGCAAATCGACAACATGCAAAACTTAGCGTTGTCGGTAATCCCCAGTATCTTTCAAGCCCTAGAGCAGGGGCAAATGTTCTACCTGCCTGATGTGAACGACCTTCCCCCCAGTCCACAACGGCAAATGCTGGTAGAACAAGACATCAAGAGCTTGATCGTCGTGCCGATGATGGAGCGGGGCAAATGCACCGGCTTCATCGGGTTCGACGCGGTCCGCGCCCACAAGACCTTCACCACCGAAGAACGGCAAATCCTGCTGTTCTTTGCCCAGATGCTGTTAAACGTCCAACTCCGCTCGGCCGCCGAGGCCCAGCTCCAGCAAAATCAAGAGGCCTTGCAAAAACTGACGGCCAGCGTGCCCGGGGCTATGTTCCAGTTGGAGCGCACGCCGGACGGAAAGATGCACCTGCCCTTCATCAGCGAAGGGATCAAGGAAATCTTCCCCGGCATACCACTGAAGACCATAAAAAAGGGGGTTTTCTTGCATTTGGACTTTATCGCCGAACCCGACCGGGAGCGCCTGCTGCAGCGTATTCAGCAATCTGCCGAAACGCTGCGCAACTTCTCTGAAGAGTACCGCGTGAAAATGCCGGATGGCAGCCTGCGATGGCACACCGCCAACCTCAAGCCGCAAAAGCGGGCGGACGGCACCGTCGTCTGGTATGGTATTTTCCTAGATATCACCCGGCAAAAAGAGCTGGACGAAATCAAGAGCCGGGCCCGCGAACTAGAAGTGAAAAACAAGGAAATGGAGCAGTTCGCCTACGTCGCCTCCCATGATTTGCAGGAACCCCTGCGCACCATCCACAGCTTTGTAGGCATGCTGCGTAGACGGCCGAGTGTCGCACAGGATGAAGAAGCGCTCAAGTTCATTCAATTTGCACAGGGCGGGGCCGAACGCATGCAGCAACTGATCAAAGGGCTGCTCCAATACAGCGAGCTGGGCGCTGGCTATAAGCAACGGGAGCACATCGACTTGCCACAGCTCTTGCAGGCGGTCCTGCAAGACTTATCGAGTACCATATCTGAGAAGGAGGCAAACGTTCAAATTGGCCAAATCCCGCAGGTCATTACCGGCTACCCGCTGGAAGTACGCCTGTTGTTTCAAAACTTGATCAGCAACGCGCTGAAGTTCCATAAAAAAGGGGAGAAACCCGAAATATATATCGAAGGGGAAACCCAAATCGGCTATTGGCTGTTCTATGTGAAGGACAATGGCATAGGAATACCTGACCAACACCAACACAGAATCTTTAAAATCTTCCAGCGCCTGCACCACAGGTCAGCTTACGAAGGTACGGGTATTGGTCTTTCTTTTTGCAAAAAGATCGTAGAACTCCACCACGGGCACATTTCGGTGTCTTCACAAGAAGGAGTAGGTAGCACCTTTGCATTCAGCATCTATTGCACAAATGAACAGGATGAAACAACGACTAAACCTCGTACTGCTGATTGACGATAACGAAGCAGATAACTACTTGCATTCTTTAGTCATCAAGGAAGCCGGCCTTGCGGATCACATCGTCATCAAACAGGATGGTGAAGCTGCTTTAAAGTACCTCGAACAAACCGATGCGGGTGCCCATTCAGGCCTACCTCAGCTCCTCTTCTTGGATATCAACATGCCCCGGATGAACGGCTGGGAATTCTTGGAAGCGTTCGACCAATTGCCCGAGCCGAAAAAAGAAGACATGGTCATTATTATGCTGACGACCTCCATCCACGATGATGATTCCCAGCGGGCGCTAGAAAACCCCAATGTTTCCGCCTACCTCAACAAGCCCCTCTCCACTAAATATCTGGAGGAAATCATAAGCCAGTACTTCCCGCAATATGCATAGCCTTATTTTTCGGGTATGCCCAGCTGAATGCTCTCTTCCCGCGCGACATTCATCGTGGGGGTGCCGCTGAAGTTCTCGACCGCACCGCTGATGCATACTTTTTTGTTCTCGAGCACGAATTTTGGGTCGTAGGAAAAATTGGGCAGGTCCTTTTTGCGGACAAAAACCGAGAAGATATGGTTGGGGAAGCGCTTGTCGATATTCAGCCAAAGGTTACCGCTGCGGCTGTAGCGGGTGTTGACTACCGTGCCGCAGACCGTCACTTCATCCCCGCTGCCCATGTAGCGTTTGGCCTGCACGGTGTTGAAATGGTTACGCGGCAGGTCAGGTGGGTAGAGGGGCTCAACGTCACCGGCGGCCAGCTCCGGTATCCAAGCTGATTTATCGAGCGTGGCTTCCAGCTGTTGCTCTTGGCGGTCCTCCAAACGCGCGAAGAAATCCAGCCCGGTGGCAGCTTCTACCTCATCAATAGACACGGCAAAAGTTTCCAATGGGGCTTCAATTTTCCGGTTGGGCATGATAAAGCCGACGCCTCTACCCGACTCCAAATCCAAAGCGACCTTGAAATACCGCTTAGGGATCGCCACCTTATTGACGGAGCGCTTAATAACGGGCAAGCCTTCTTGCAAGATGGGCCCGGTGACCACATACAGCTGCGTGTTCGGGTGCTCGTAGAGGTAACTCCGCAGTAGCGCCTCCAATTCGGCCCACGCCTCGCGGTTGAAGCCAGCGAGCTGCGGCGACATATTAGAGTAGTAATAGGATTCCGAAAGGGCTTTTTTGCTCCAGCGGAAGTCGGCCGAAGGGGCCAGATGCCCGCGGTCGTAGCCAAATCCGTCGTACTCGTAGCTGCTGTCCGGCTGCAAATATTTCAGGAAGTAATCCTGCTCCACAGCCGTGCCTGTCGATACCTTGGGGTCTTCACGGAAATCGTTGGTGCGCCCCACTGCCCCTTCGATGATATCGGGCAGGATGATGTGCGCTACCCAGCGGGCTTGCTCGTAGGGTTCGGCGTAGGAAAGCGCCATGGCGGAATGCAGGATGTAGTCGTCGGTAGGCAGGCCCACTTGCTTCAGGTCGCGCTGAATACGTTCCAGCTTGATGGCCTCGCGCTGTGTTTTGAGCTCGGCGGCTTGCTGTTCCAAGGCCTGCAGCTTCTGGTCGACCTGCTGCAGTTGCTCCTCCAGGGTTTGGCAAAAGGAGAACAGCGGCAGCAAGAGCAGGGCAAGTTTTAGGAGTAGGTGACGTTCCATGT
Organism: Bacteroidota bacterium; assembly: GCA_009908745.1. Taxonomy (GTDB): domain Bacteria; phylum Bacteroidota; class Bacteroidia; order Chitinophagales; family Saprospiraceae; genus Phaeodactylibacter. The sequence continues at coordinate 5,243 of JAAAOU010000378.1, read as the reverse complement.
TTTTCTGCAAAGGTAAAAAAGACTTGTATCTTTGGCCGCTATGAAACGCTACTTCCTTCACCTTGCTTACAAAGGCTTTAACTACCGAGGCTGGCAACAACAGCCGGGGGGCGTACGCACGGTACAAGCCACGGTAGAACGCTGCCTGAGCAAGGTGCTGCACGAGAAGATCAGCGTCATGGGCTGCGGCCGCACGGATGCGCAGGTCCACGCCAGCCAGTATGTATTGCATTTTGACACTTCGGCTGTGCTGCCCGAACGGTTCCGCTTCATCCTCAACAAAACCTTGCCGCACGATATTTCGGTGTTTGACGTCATCCCTGTCCACCACCGCGCCCACGCCCGCTTTGACGCCAAGCTGCGGCAGTACGACTACCTGTTCCACACGGAGAAACAGGCGTTCATCAGCCAGCTGAGCGCCTTGTACGACCCGCAGACATTCAATCTGCCTGCCATGCGGGAAGGGGCGGAGGCACTTTTGAAATACCGGGATTTTCGGGCCTATTGCTTGAAGCCGGACAAGCACCACAGTACGATATGCCGCTTGCAATATTGCCGAGTGTTTGCCAATGAAAAAGGCACCCGCTTCCGCTTTCAGATCGCTGCCAACCGCTTTTTGAGGGGGATGGTCCGCATCATCAGCCACCGCTTGATGGAGTTGGGCCGCGGCCGTATTGACTTGGCAGAATTTGAGCGCCCCCTGCGCGACGGGCGCCCGCCACGCCCCCTGCGCTCGGCTCATCCGGAAGGGCTCTACTTGTCCAAGGTACGCTACCCTTTCTTGGAGCTGCCCGCCCAGGCCGACTTGGCATTTGAACGCTCGTAGCCCAGCTCATCCATTACTGTGCCCCACTCTTCTTCCAAAAGTGCGAGGTCCTCGGCTTGGTAATCGTAGCGGCTTGGCTGGAAGCTGCCCCCGCCGGCGTAAGCTTCGTAGTAGGGGCGGCTGGATTGAAAACCAGGCAAACCGAGCTGATCGAAAGCTTGCCCCAGGGTATCCACCGGTGCTTTGCGGAAATCTTCGTAAGCGATCTCCACCAGTTGCGACTCGGGTACGCCCGCCCGGTCGGCAAAGTATTGCTCGTGCATACGGCGGTAGATGTAGCGTATGCTGCGCTTGATTTGCGCTTCGTTCGTATCTTGTACTGCTAAGTTGGACAAGATGCGTTTCCACAGCTTGATGTTGGAGTAAAACACATCGTAGGGGTGGCGGTGTATGAAAATGAACTTGGCGTCCGGGTAGAGCTTACGCAAATGTGAAAGGCGGGCAGTATCACCGGGGTTTTTGATCACCAAGCGATCATCCGGCGCGGTAAAGTTGACTTTTTTGTTGAGCAATTGCACAGAACGCTGCCAAGCCTTGTATTCCCGCCGGCTGATACCGTCCATGAATAAGTAGCGGTCAAAGTAGTATTTCCAGTTTTGGGGGAAGACTTGCCCCCAGTGGAAGGAATAGGGGTTCATCTGGTTGATCATGGCTACCTCGATCTCGGAAGCCGTGTCCAAGGATTCGAAATTATGGGAGAGGCCGTTTTTCCACGATCGGGCGATAGGCGAACGAGTGAACAGGTAATTGATGAGTGGCTTGAGGCTGTTTCGAGTCAGCAAGAAGGAATCCGGGAAGATGGTCTGAAACTTGTTGTAGTACACATAACCCGGTGCGGCGCCAATCAGGGACTGCAAAAAAGAGGTGCCACTGCGCCAGTGCCCTAACACGAAGAGTGGAGAGTGGGGCAAATCAAAGCGCTTCAACTGCCGTTGGTAGGAGCGCCGCTCGAAGTACCCCACTGCGCCGGCGGATAGCGCTTTGAGATAAAACAGCGCCACTTTTGGGTATTTGTGTGGCGCAATAGGCAGGTTATCCGTTACCAGTTGATGCAATTTCATCACTGGGGTAGTTTGAGGTGCGGGTAGGTCGTTATCCATTTTGGAGATTAAGTTGGTCCATACTCCCCTACCCTTTCGCGCTTGAAATGTTTAGCGGTGAGGCCGAAAATTTCTAATCAGCTTTTTTTGATTTCGTTCCAAGTCGCGTAGAGCGATTCCTGCTCGGGGCGGTTGGCCGGGATTTCGCGCAGGGGCTCACAGGCTTCGAGCGATTCGTGGCAGTCGCCGGGCAGGGTCTGGTAGAGCTGGGTGCCCTTCGTCTTCCAAGCGATCATCTCGTCGCTGACCTGCTTGACCACTTTGCCGGGGTTGCCAACCACCAAACTGCGGGGCGGGATTTTACTGTCGGCTTTCACAAAAGCTAGCGCACCGATGATGCTCTCTGCGCCAATTTTTGCATTATCCATCACCACCGCATTCATGCCAACCATGCAGTTTTTCCCGATATGCGCCCCGTGCACAATAGCGCCGTGCCCAATATGCGCGGCCTCTTCCAGCCGTACCGTCACGCCGGGGAACATGTGGATGGTACAATTTTCCTGCACATTGCAACCGTCTTCGATGACGATGCCGCCCCAATCGCCCCGTATGGCCGCCCCGGGGCCGATGTAGACGTCCTTGCCGATGATGACGTTGCCGGTCACTGCCGCCTGCGGGTGGACGAATGCGGAAGGGTGGACGACGGGGGTGAAGCCTTTGAATCTGTAAATCATGATGGTATTAATGGTTAACAAGTAAAATTATAACAATAGTTCTAAAATACAATTTTAACGTCCAATTCCAAGCCGGGGATGAAACCAATCGCCCTGCCTTGCATTTAAAAAGTATGCCACCACAGCAACTCACATGGACCTACGTCAGCGACAGCGGTAAGCGCTACGTGGTCGGGCTATTCCACAGCCTAAGGGAGGGGCACTTGATGGTATACTGCAACCAAAAGGTGGTACTGATCGATTTTAAGGTGTTTGACACCCGTACTTACCCGTTGTTTTTGGAAGACGAGCTGTTTAAGGTCATCGTCGAGCGGCAGGGCAACCGTTTTTCGTACGGTTTTGAGATCGACAAGAAAGCGGATACGCCCCGCAACAAATGGCGGCGGACGACGGAGAAGAAACACTGGCGGCAGACTTTGCTGTTTGTGGCAGCCCTAGTGGTTCTCGTAGCTGCCTTTACTTTCTTTTTCCAAAAGTTTCAAAAGCCGGGCGGCCCTAGCGCGGATGAAATCGCGGAGCTCTTCGAGTACCACAGTACCCAAACAGAAGGGGAAGTCGATTTGCTGTACGAGGCCGACGGGCGCCCCCTGCTGCGCTATACCTTTGAGGCCTTGGGCAAACAGCAAAGCGGGCAGTTAGAGCTGCCCGACAGCAAAGTAGTGGCCGAGACAGGCTGGCCGGTACAGAAAGGCGACCGCTTCCAGGTACGCTACGTGAGCGACAACCCTCGGCTCAGCCAACTGCAACTGCAAAACCCCACCGATGACCAGCGAGAAGCGTACCGCAAACAAGCCCTGAAATACCACCTGCACTTGCACCCAGAACTCACCGAACAGCATACCAACTGCTTGCTCGATATTGCCTACACGCTGCATGGCACCAAAGGCTGGGCGGCCTTCCGCTTTCAGGAAACAGCGCCAGCCAAGAACCCTTTTGCCAATACTGCTGCCTACCAACGGCTGGTGCGCAGCCATGATTTCCAGAATGCTGTACAGGAAAATTGCTGGGAGTAATATTCGACCAGCCCATTATCGCTTTTCGACCGTATTGAAATATTCCGTACTTTCGCAGGAAAACGTTACGCTTGGACCGTATTGTCCCCCATATCGAGAGCCTGGTCTTTACTACTGACCAACCGATTTCGCTGAAAGAAATCCACGCCTGCCTGGAGGAGGTGCTGGAGGCTTCTTTTTCTCAGGAGGAAATCCTGTCCGCCATCCAAACCTTGCAGGAGCGCTACGCGGATGATACCTACGCTTTTGAACTGCAGGAAATCGCGGAGGGCTACCAATTCCTGACCAAGCCCGCCTACCACAACACCGTGGGCACCTATCTGCGGCAGACCACCCGCAAGCGCTTGTCCCGCGCCGCGCTCGAGACACTCTCCATCATTGCCTACCGGCAGCCGGTCACCAAAACCACCTTGGAGAAAATCCGGGGGGTGAGCTGCGATTATTCCGTGCAAAAACTATTGGAAAAGGAGCTTGTTGAAATTGTAGGCAGGGACGAAGGGCCCGGCCGGCCGCTGCTCTACGGCACAAGTGGTAAGTTTATGGACTACTTTGGCCTGAAAAGCTTAGCGGATTTGCCCAAGCCGAAAGAATTTAAAGAAGCCGACTTTGAGATAGGCGAACGCGCGCCTATAGAGGAGCCGGCACAGCAAGAAGAAGAGTAACGGCGGATTGCCTTTGTCTCGCCACGCAAAATGCGATTTTGAGCAGACCAAAAATTTACACGATATGAGTCAACCACTCGTCAATAAAATAGCCAAAAGCGGCCTGATCACCTTGAAAATGGAGGAGTTCTTCCCCTCTACCCCTACGGCGGAAATGGACCTGAAGGACTTCTTGTTCAAAGAATTGCTGCTAAAGGAAAAGGAGTTCCGCGCCGCTATGAAGGCGCACGACTGGACGCAGTACGAAGGCAAAGTGCTGCTCGTTTACTGTTCTACTGACGCTATCGTACCCATGTGGGCGTATATGTTGGTAGCCGCCTACGCTGAACCGCATGCCGTTGACCTGTTTGAAGGGCGGGCCGAAGACTATTACCGCACCTACTTCACGCAGCAGCTGTCTAAGCTGGATGTTGAGCAGTACAAAGACCAGCGTATTATCCTGAAGGGGTGCACGGACGGGAAGCCTATTCCCGCTCAGGCCTACTTGGAGCTGACCAAACGGCTGCGACCGCTGGCGAAAAGTATTATGTTTGGGGAGCCTTGCTCCACCGTGCCGATTTATAAAAAACCTAGGAAGAAGTAGGTGGGAAGGCGGAGGTGGGAGGTGGGAAGTCGGAGGTCGGAAGTGGGAAGTAGTTTCCGACTCCGACTTCCGACTTCCGATTTCCGACTTCCAAATTCCGACTTCCGATTTCCAAATTCCGATTTCCAAATTCCGATTTCCGATTTCCGATTTCCGACTTCCGACTTCCAATTCCCGACTTCCAATTCCCGATTTCCAAATTCCATCCCATGAACAAGCCCCTATCCTACTACACCATCGCCTTGGCCGCCGTACTGACAGCCGCCATATTCGCCTCCTATTCCGATCAGCCAGCGGAACAGATCAGCCTGGACAACACGGCCATACCGCAGGTAATCAAACCGGTGGACCTCGACCGCCCCTTCGACTTTGCGGGCGAGCGGCT